>DATJIA010000359.1:0-12751 GCA_035493675.1 Kofleriaceae bacterium
GCGCACCTCGCCGCCGGCGAGCTCGACGACGCCGCCAAGGATCTCGACGCCGCGCTGGCGAAGTCTCCCGACGACGAAGCGGCGCTGCTCGCGCGCGCGGAGGTCGATCTCGCGCGCGGCGACGCCAAGGCCGCGGCCGCGCGCCTCGCGTCGCGCGCCGGCGCGCCTGCCGCGAGCGGCGGCCTGCTCGTCACCTACGCGGCGGCGCTGCGCGCGAGCGGCGCGCGCGAGCAAGCCAAGCCGATCCTCGAGAAGCTCGCCGGCGCGGGCGGCACGCTCGCCGGGCGCGCGTGGCTCGAGCGCGCGCGGCTCGCGCGCGACGAGAGCGATCTCGCCGGCGCGCGCGCCGCGTACGCGAAGGCGGTCGAGGCGTTGCCGCGCGGCCAGGCCGGCGCGCCGTGGATCGACGCGCGCCTCGAGGGCGCGGTCCTCTCGATCGATCTGGGCGAGGTCGCGACCGGCAAGGAGCAGCTCGATCGCCTGGTCGCCGATGCGCCCGGCGACGGCCGCGTCCTCGTCGAGGCGGCGCGCGCGCACACGCTGCTCGGCGATCTCGCGGCGTCGAAGGATCTGCTCGACAAGGCGGAGGCCGCGCCGACCGCGCCGCGCTGGAAGGTCGCGCGCGAGCGCGGCCGCCTCGCGATCCGCAAGCGCGACGTCACGCAGGCGGTCGAGTCGCTCGAGCGCGCGGCGTCGCTCGCGCCCGACGACGGCGAGACGCGCCTCTTGCTCATCGACGCCAACATCCTCGGCAAGGACGACACCGCCGCGCGCCGCGGGCTCGGCGACGTGCTCGCGCGCTTCAAGGGCCGCCCCGAGGCCGCGCTCGCCGGCGGTCGGGTCGCGTACTACTTCTCGAAGGACTCCGAAGCGCGCACCGACTTCCAACAAGCGCGCGACGCGCTGGTCAAGGCGAAGGCGCCCGCGCGCGCCGTCGCCGACGCGACCTACTGGCTCGGGCGCGTGCGCTACGACGACAACCCCGACGAGGCGCGCAAGCTGCTCGTCGAGGCGACCACGCTCGACCCCACGCTCGCCGACGCCTACGTCTTCCTCGGCCTCATCGACGTCGACAAGAACGCGCCCGGCTCCGCGGTCACCTGGTTCCAGAAGGCGACCACGCTCGATCCCGAGAACATCGACACCTGGTTCGACTTGGGCCAAGCCGCGGTCGCCGCCAAGCAACCGCTGATCGCCAAGACGGCGTACACCGAGTACCTGCACCGCGCGCCCAACGGCGACAACGCGGCCGATGCGAGAGCGGCGCTCAAGAAGCTGTGAGATCGGGCCTCGGGCCTCAGGCCTCGGGCCTCGGCCCAGACAGGCTCGAAACGATCACCGCGGCTGAGACCTTCTGGGCCGAGGCCTGAGGCCAGAGGCCTGAGGCCCTCTTCAGAAGATCTTGTCTTTGAACGCGAACATCGCGACGCCGATGCCGACGAGCAGCACGATGATCGCGATCAGCGCGATCTTCACCGCGTTGCCCTGATCGTTCTTGTGCAGGCCCGTGCGATCGGGCTCGAGCATCTGCGAGAGCGAGTCGATGTCGCCTTGCGGCGTCGCCGCGGGCGTCGGTGCGTGCGAGGGGCGCGCGGGCGGACGGGCAGGGGTGCGCGGGGCGGCCTTCTCGGCGCGCGACGGCACCGACGGCGCGGGCGATCCTTGCGCGACCTGCGGCGCGACGTGCGGCCGGCTCTGGTCGGCGAGATCCGCCGCCCACGACGACGTGTCGATGAAGGCTTTCGGATCGAGGCCGACCGATCCTTCGGCGAGCTTCGTCGCGTGATCCGGCACGTCTTCACCGCCGACCAGCGAGCCGAGCTTCGCGACCTCGTCCTGGATCAGCGCGTCGATCAGCGACTCCTTCGGCTCCGCGCTGCGCTTGCGCATGAGCTCCATCTGGGTGTCGCGGACGAGCGCCTGGATGTCGCGCGCCGTCACCTTCATGCGGCGCGAGAAGAGATATTGCGCGAGCGCGTCGCCGAGATCCGCGGCGCTCTGGTAGCGCTCGTCGGGATCGCGCGCGAGGGACTTGCGCACGACCTGCTCGAGCTCGGGCTCGATCTCGGGGTTGAGCGCCGCGATCGAAGGCACGCGCGCCTGCCGCACGAGCTCGACGGTCTGGTAGTCGGTGTCGCCGTAGAACAGGCGCCGCCCCGTGAAGAGCTCCCACAGGATGATGCCGACCGCGAACACGTCAGCGCGCGAGTCGACGTCGAGCCCCGACGCCGCCTCCGGCGACAGGTAGCTGAACTTGCCCTTCACGACGCCCGGATCGGTCGACTCGATCTGGCTGTTCGCCTTCGCGAGCCCGAAGTCGACGAGCTTCACCTCGCCGTTCTTCGACAACAGGATGTTCGGCGGCGAGATGTCGCGATGCACGATGCCGAGCGGCTCGCCGCTCTCGGGGTTCTCGAGCATGTGGGCGTAGTTCAGGCCCTTGCACGCTTCGATCATCAAGTAGATCGCGTGCGCGATCTCGATCCGCTTGCCGCGCTGCTTCTGGCGCTCGATGAGCGACTTCAGGTTGCAGCCGTCGACGTACTCCATCACGAGGAAGTACGCGTTGTCGGGCGTCTTCGAGATGTCGAAGACCTGGACGATGTTCGCGTGCTGCAGGTAGAGCGAGAGCCGCGCCTCGTCCAAGAACATCGAGATGAACTTGGGGTTCTTGGTCAGGCTCGGAAGGATGCGCTTGATCGCGACATTCTTCTTGAAGCCCTCCATCGACTCAGCGACGCCGCGGAACACCTCGGCCATGCCGCCCTGGTCGAGCCGTTCGGTGATGGTGTACCGGTCGCGCATTGGCCCGAAGCTGGAGGCGACTATATCAGAGGCGTCCGCCGCACCGCAAAAACCACGCGAGCGCGCGGCCTTGCCGCGGTAACCGCGGCCGGGATCATTCTAGGGGCTCGTCTGCCTCTACTTGCTCACGTGCGGTCTTGCATTCGAAGCACAAGGTCGTTACGGGCCTGGCCATCAAGCGCTTGAACCCGATGGGCTCGGCGCACTCCTCGCACTCGTCGATGGCGCCCTTCTCGAGCCGCTTCAGGGCCTCGCGAATCTTCCCGATGAGGAAGGTCTCGCGGTCGTGGAGGCGGAGCTGCGTCGAGTAGATCTCCTCCTCGGTCGATTCGTCCATCGAATCGCGGCCGATGCGGTCGCGGTCGCGGTCCATCGAGAACTCGACGGCGGAGTGGGCGTGCTCGGCCAGGCGCGAAAGCTCCGCCTCGAGGCGGGCGCGGAGCTCATTGGTCTGTTGAGTGCTGAGCATGGGTCCAGTGTAGGGACCATTTTCCAGGGTCGTCAACGTGCGCACCCGCGCGGATCCCCAGGTTTTCCGGAGTGCGAAGAATGGATCGGAACCAGGCGGCGTTCGTTTGACACATACGTTGCGACTGCCCTCGCGGACCACGCGTCCGGACCGGCAGCCAGGAGACCCGCCTTGCAGACCATGAACCGCTGGAAGCTCCTCTGCGCCGCCCTCGCCGCGACCACCGCGATCGCCACCGCGAAGGCCTGGCACCACGGGGACGCCGCCGCCGCGCCCGCCGCCTCGCACGCCCGCGGCGACGACGTCGCGATCCGCCGCCCGATCCATATCGCGGCGTCGTCGATCGGCTTGTCGGAGCACGCGCTGATCGAGCAGATCCGCGCCGCGCGCTCGCCGCAGCAGGTCGCGCTCTTGTGCGAGCGGCTCGCGATGGTCGGCACCGACGACGCGATCGACGCGCTCGCGCCGATGGTCGACGATCACCGGCAGGGCGTGCCCGAGGCGATCCTCGGCGCGTTCGGCAAGATCGGCACCGAGCGATCGGTGGATCTCCTGACCGAGCTCTTGAAGGATGATCGCCCGCGCATCCGCAACGCGGCGGTCGGCGCGCTCGGCTCGACCGGCGCGGATCGCGCGCGCGAGGCGCTCGTGAAGATCGCGCAGGACCGCGGCGACCCGGCGCAGTCGGTCGCGATCTACGCGCTCGGCCAGCTCGGCGGGGACGACGTCGCGAAGTTCCTCTACGACCTCAGCGCGGGCGGCGATTACCAGACCGCGTCGACCGCGGTCTACGCGCTCGCGCAGATCGGCAGCGAGAGCGCGGGCAACTACATGCTCCAGCTGCTCGACGCGCCCGACGTGCGGATTCGTCAAGCGGCCTTGACCAATCTGCCGCCGACCTCGGACGACAAGGTGCTCGACAAGCTGCGCGAGCTGGTCGACAGCGGCGATCCGCAGACGCAGGCGGCCGCGGTGACGGCGCTCGGGCGCTCCGGCGATCCCGCGGCGGCGAAGATGCTCGTCGAGCTGGCGAAGACCGGGCCGCAGCAGGCGCGGTGGGCCGCGATCACGGCGCTCGGCGAGCTCGGCGGCCCCGACGCGGTGAAGGCGCTCTCCGAGATCCTCGAGGCAGGCGATCGCACGATCGCGCCGGCGGCGGCGCAGGCGCTGGCGAACCTGGGCGGCCCCGAGGCGCGCGAGGCGCTGATCGCGGCGGCGATGAGCGATCACGGCGACACGTCGTCGGTGCTCGGCGCGCTCGCGTCCTTGCACGGGGAAGACGTCGAGCAGGCGCTGCTCGAGGTCGTCAAGCACGGCGGCGCGCGCGAGCGGCAGAGCGTCTTGCCGCAGCTCGTGAAGAGCGGCAACCCCGAGGCCTTGAAGCTCGCGATCGATCTCGCGAACAACGGCTCGCGCAACGAGAAGTACTTCGCGATGCAGACGCTCGCCGACGCGGGCGCGCCCGAGGCCTCGGCGGCGCTGCTGAAGATCGCGGAGAGCCAGCGCGGCCAGACCCGCATCCAGGCGCTCGACATGCTCTCGCAGGTGCGCCCCGGCGATCCGGCGCTCACGCAGCTGCTCATGGACTCGCTGTTCAGCGGCCGGCGCGACGAGGCGCAGTCGGCGGCGTACACGCTCGGGCGCATCGGCACCGAGGACGCGCGCCAGGCGCTGCTCGGCGCGGTCACCGGCGACGACGAGCAGCTCGCGCAGGCGGCGATCGGCGCGCTCGGGCAGATGGGCGGCACGCAGGACGTGCGCGCGGCGCTCGTCAAGGCGGCGCAGAGCGGCAAGCCGCAGGTGAAGCAGCAGGCGATCCAGCAGCTGATCGCGAGCGGCTCGCCGGAAGGCATGAAGCTCGCCGAGGACGCGCTGCGCGGCAAGGATCCGGACGCGGCGCGCAACGCGGCGTGGGCGCTGGTCAACATCGGCAGCGCCGAGTCGCGCCGCTTGCTCGAGCACGCGGCGACCTCGGGCGATCCGCAGGTGCGCGTCGCCGCGGTGCAGGCGATGGTGCAGTCGGGCGACGATCACTCGACCGACACGCTGATCAACCTGTCGCGCGACACCGATCCGCAGGTGCGCGCCGCGGCGCTCAACGCGCTCGGCCAGGTGGGCAGCGGCAAGGCGGTCGATACGCTGCTCAACGCCGCGCGCGGCGGCAGCTCGGAGGAGAAGATGGCCGCGGTCGGCGCGCTCGGCCAGCTCGACGATCCGCGCGCGGGCTCGACGCTCGCGTCGCTGATCCGCGATCGCGACGAGCAGGTCGCGCAGACCGCGATCTACTCCAGCTACAACGGCGGGCAGGAGGTCGACAAGGCGCTCGAGCAGCTCGTCGACGACGCGGGGGCGTCGCAGGCGTTGCGCGCGGCCGCCGCGTCGCAGCTCCGCTCGCGCGGTGTCGAGCTCGATCCGAACACGTCGACGCAGGTCGACACGCTGCTCGGCCCGAGCTCTGGCCAGTACGGCGGGCAGTACTACGGCGGCGGCTACTACGGCCGCGGCGATTGGGTCGAGTAGTCAGAAGAGACCCAGCGGGGGAACGTCGAACGCGGGGTCGCAGATGCCGGGCTCGGCGCCGAGCTTCTGACGATCGCGGTACTCGGTGGGACCGATCGCGGCTTTGCAGGAGGAAGGCGCCGCGGGGCCGCACGCGTGCACGGTGATCGTGTTCGATCGATCCCACGCGGTGAGCTCGATCAGATCCTTGCCCTTGCAGGTCATCTCGGAGCGGGCGCCGTCGGGCGCGAACACCTTCCACGTGCCGTCGCCGGCCTTGAAGGAGCCGCGCGCGAGCAGCTTGCCGTCGCGCGTCCACCAGCGCTGCTCGCCGTCGAAGAGGCCGTGGGCGAACGAGAGCTTCGCGCGCACGAGATCGACGGGCGTGTTCCACACGAACCACGTGCCCTCGCGGAAGCCGGAGACGTAGTAGCCGCCGGCCGTGCGGTTGCCGAGCGCCTCGTTGGCGAGCCCGTGCCGGTGTCCGTCGCGATAGTCGGCGAACGACTCCTCGGTGCCGTCGAGGGCGCGGTGCACGAAGTGCCCGACGCGGACGCCGTGGAGATACAGCTCCTTGTCCTCGTACGCGAAGTCGCGGCGCATGAGCCCGCCGTGCCACTTCTCGTCGGCGTCCTTCCACCACGCCTCGCGATCGCCCTTGTCCGTGGTCGCCGAATACGGCCCGACCTCGCCGCCGCAGCTCCAGCCGGTCCAGGTGCGATCGCCGAGCTTCGCGGTGTCCTTCACCGGCTTCTTGCCGCGCGGGCACATGCCCTTCTTCTTCCACCAGCCGTCGGCCGGCGGATCGACGTGCACGTCCGCCGGCAACGCCTGCGGCGTGAAGTCCACGCCGGCGGGCGCGACCAGCGCGTGCGAAGCCGGGCGCGTGTCGTCCGAGGAATCCGCGCGAGCGACGCCCGCGCAGACGAGCACGATCGCGATCAGCTCGCCGCTTTGGACTCGAGCACGAGCTCGGGGCGGCCGCGGTTCTCCACGACCTCGCTCGTCACGACGCATTCCTTCACCCCGGTGAGCGACGGGATCTCGTACATCACGTCGAGCATCACTTCCTCGAGGATCGCGCGCAGGCCGCGCGCGCCCGAGTCGCGGCGCGCCGCTTCTTCGGCGATCGCGCGCAGCGCGTCCTGCCGGAAGGTCAGCTTCACGCCTTCCATCTCGAACAGGCGCTGGTACTGGCGCGACAGCGCGTTCTTCGGCTTCCAGAGCACCTCGGTCAGCGCGTCGACGTCGAGCGCGTCGCACGAGACGATCACCGGCAAGCGCCCCATGAACTCGGGGATCATGCCGAACTTGATCAGATCCTCGGTGCGCGCCGAGGCGCGCAGCGCGTCCTTGTCGTCGTCGGCGGTGCCGACCATCGCGCCGAAGCCCAGGCCCTTCTGGCCGACGCGCCGGCGGACGATGTCCTCGATGCCGTTGAAGGCGCCGCAGCAGATGAACAGGATGTCCGTCGTGTCGATCTGGATCAGCTCCTGCTGCGGGCGGTTGCGCGCGCCGTCAGGCGTGATCGTCGCGGTCTTGCCCTCGAGGATCTTGAGCAGCGCCTGCTGCACGCCCTCGCCGGACACGTCGCGCGTCGGCGACGGCACACCGCCCTTGCGCGCGATCTTGTCGATCTCGTCGATGCAGATGATGCCGCGCGCGGTCTTCTCGACGTCGCCGCCGGCGGCGCGGAAGAGCGCCTTCACGACCGATTCGACGTCTTCACCGACGTAGCCGGCCTCGGTCAGGGTCGTCGCGTCCGCGATCGCGAACGGCACATCGAGCTTCTTCGCGAGCGTCTGGGCGAGCAGCGTCTTACCCGAGCCGGTCGGCCCGAGCAGGATGATGTTGCCCTTCTGGATCTCGGTGTCCGACGCCTTGCCGCGCATCCCGATGCGCTTGTAGTGGTTGTAGACGGCGACCGCGAGCGCGCGCTTCGCGTCGTGCTGACCCACTACGTACCGATCGAGCTCTTCGACGATCGCCTTCGGCGGCGGGTACTTCGGGCGCTCCGCGGCTTCCTCTTTCGCGAGGATGTCGTTGCAGAGCGTCACGCACTCGTCGCAGATGAAGACGCGCGGACCGCTGATCAGCTTGCGGACCTCGCGCCTCTGCTTCCCGCAGAACGAGCAATGGAATTCTTCCATCTGAGTTCCGATTCTTACATACGCAGCGGGGCTGGCAACAGCCGTGAGGTTACGTCACGCCCCACACACCTCTTGACGCGCCGGGTCATCGGAGGTGAACACTGGTGAGTGCGCGTAGTCGTCATCTGCAGCGAGCCCGATGCGACGCGATCCGATCCCGAGTCGGTCGCGAGCGTGCTCGGTGATCTCGGCTGCACGGTGTTGCTCGGGCGCTTCGATCTCGGCGGTCTCGACGAGGAATCGCTGATCCGCACGCCACCGAACCTGGTCGTCGTGGAAGCGGGAGACGATCTCGTGCGCGCGCAGCGGCTCGCGAAGAAGATGAGATCAGGGGGGCCGCTCGCCGACACTCCCGCGCTCGTCGCGCTCACGGTCGCGCGACTCCCGGCGCTCGACTTCTCCGTCGGCTTCGACGACTTCGTGTTGATGCCGCTGGTGCCCGCGGAGATCTACGCGCGCATGCGCCAGCTCGACTGGAAGACGGCGACCTTCGGATCCGACGAGGTCCTGAAGATCGACGATCTGCTGATCGACGTCGCCGGCTACGAGTGCCGCCTCGCCGGCCGCCGCATCGATCTGACGCACCAGGAGTTCGAGCTGCTGCGCTTCCTCGCGCAGCACCGCGGCCGCGTCTTCACGCGCGATCAGCTGCTCGAGCGCGTGTGGGGCTACGAGTACGCGGGCGGCACCCGCACGGTCGACATCCACGTGCGCCGCGTGCGCGCCAAGCTGGGCGCGACCGCCGGCGGGTTGGTCGAGACCGTACGCAACGTCGGCTACAAGATGCGCGCGGCCGGCTCGGAAGAGTAAGATCGGCAGTCCGTGAGCGAGGAGGTCACCACCTTCGTGGCAGGCGCGGCCACGCACGTGGGCAACGTGCGCGAGCACAACGAGGACGCGCACCTCGTCGATGCGGATCGCGGCTCGTTCGCCGTGTGCGACGGCATGGGCGGCCACGCCGCCGGCGAGGTCGCGAGCGGGATCGCGATCGCGACCGTGCGCGAGCGCTGGGCTGGGCCGGAGGTGCGCGGCGCGATCGATCGCTGGAGCAAGGAGGGCACGCCCGAGGCGCGCCGCCGGCTCGTCGAGGCGCTGCGCGCGAGCGTGCTCGCCGCGCACGCGACGATCATCTCCGAGTCGGAGGGCGATCTCACCAAGCGCGGGATGGGCACGACCTTCGTCGGCGCGGTGATCGCCGGCGGCGACGCGATCTTCGCGCACGCCGGCGACTCGCGCGCGTACCTCGTGCGCGATCGCATCGCGATGCAGCTCACCGAGGATCACACGCTGCTCGCGCGCCTCGCCGCCGCCGGCATCGACGTGACCGGGCAGGGCGAGGAGTCGCGCTGGAAGGGCGTGCTCACCAACGCGCTCGGCATCGGCGATCGCACGACGGTCGCGACCTTCGTCCTGCCGCTCGATCCCGGCGATCGCCTGCTGTTCTGCTCCGACGGCGTCACCGAGTACGTCACCGAGAAAGAAGTCGGCGAGGTGCTCACCGAGCAGCCGTCGCCCGCGCGCGCGGCGCAGCGCCTGATCGAGATCGCGCTCGAGCGCGGCGGCGCCGACAACGCGACCGCGGTGGTCGTGAAGGTGCTCGAGGTCGGCACCACGCGGATCCCCGCCGAGAAGCGCGCGAAGGACAGCGAGGTCCTCGCGAAGAGCGCGTGGCTCGGGCGCCTGTCGGTGCCGCAGCGGCTGCGCGTCATGAAGATCGCGCTCGAGCGCGAGCTCGCCACCGACGAGCGCATCCCGCAGGTGTCGCTCGGCGATCGCGTCGCGTGGCTCGTGCTCGACGGTCACGCGCACCGAGACGGCGTGCTGCTCGGCCCCGGCGATCTGATCTACCCGGAGTCGCTCCTGCCGGATCGCCCCGCGATCGACAAGGACGGCCTCGCGTCGCCGGCCGGTCCGATCCGCGCGCTCGCGTTCCGCCGCGACGACTTCGGCGAGCTCACGGTCGACGACGCGGATCTCGCCGAGCCGCTGTTCGCGTCGCTCGCGAAGATCTTGGGCAAGACCTGAGAGGGAGGGCCTCAGGCGTCAGGCCTCGGGCCTCCCCGGAATTCCGGAACGGCGTGTCGGGCTTGGATCTGGGCCGAGGCCCGAAGCCCGAGGCCCGAGGCCCGAATCAAAGATCGCCGTAGCGCAGCACGGTCGCGTGCGAGACATCGGTCAGGCGATCGCGATCGAACGCCTTCAAGGTCGCCGTGATCGATCCATCGTTGCCGATCTCGAACGCGACGTCGTTCGACGCGCCGTCGGTGCCGAGCTTGTGCGAGTAGAACGCGAAGATCTTCTCCGCGTCGGCGAGCCAGCCCGCGGGCAGCTTCGCCACCTTCGCGATCTCGACCAGCGCCTCGTGCTGGTGCTTCGCGACGTCGGCCTCGGTCATGCCGTCGAAGTCGAAGTGGACCTCGTAGCTGCTGGTGCCGGCGGTGACCGGCGCCGGATCGGTCGCGAGCCGCGCGTGCACGACGATCGGCGCGCCGTCGATCGCGAAGCCGTACGGCGCGAGCGTCGCGCGCCAGTGACCGTCTTCGAGGTGGATCGCGGTCGTCTTGCCGTCGTCGGTGAGCGCGTCGGCGGTCGCCGCGAGCATCGCGCCGGCGAGCACGTCGGCGGCCGCGCTCGGGTCGGCGCCGAATTTCCCGACGAGGTCGTGCACGTCGGCGTCGGTCGACGCGGCGGCGTGCGCCTTGTCGGCCGCCGCGCGCAGCTTCGTTTGGGTCGCGCCGTCGGCGAGCGCGAACATCGCAGCGCCGTCCTTGGCGCCGGCCGCCTTCTGCCATGACGCCGCGAGCTCCGCGCGATCCGGCTTCGATCCGCACGCCGCAACGCACACGATCGCGAAGACGAGACTCCGACCCCGAGGAGGCATCCCCCAGAGTGTCGCACGCAACTCGCCGTCATGACGCGCATCCGGATCGGTACGTCTCCTGCAATCCATGGTTCGGTGAAGTACGTCCTCGCGGTCGCGGTCGCGCTCGGCGGCTGCATGGTCGGCGACACGACGCCGCTCGACCTGGGCCCCTCGTCCGTCGAAGCGCCGAACATCCCCGCCGACATCTTCGAGACCCTCAACCCGCCGCTGGCCGCGCACCAAGAGCTGTGCGCCGCGCCCGACGACGGCACGCACCCGAATTTCCCGAACGACGCGGACAAGATCACCAAGGAGTTCTGCCAGGACCTCGTCGCCGGCGGCACGATCCCCGACGTCCACGGGCTCGCCGATCTGCAGAAGCTGCTCGGCCTCTCGTTCGTCGATCCCGACGGCGGCAACGGCACGGGCGGCAACCCGGCGTTCGCGATCCTCGGGCACTCGTCGGCGCTCACCGCGCGCAAGGTCTCGACGATCACGCCGACCGCGTTCGTCTTCACGCCGCCGCCCGCGGGCGGCGCGAAGCCGTCGGGCTACGTCTTCATGGCGTTCGATCCGGGCGAGCAGTTCGTCGAGGTCGCGTCGCACGATCCGATCGCCGACGAGGTGAACCTCTACATCGTGCTGTTCGATCTGCCGTGCAACAGCGCGCCGGGCGGCTGCACGCCCGCCGATCTGCTCACCGACACGCTCACCAAGAACTGGTCGAACGTGCGCGTCTACGAATCGGAGACCGCGCTCGACAACACGATCGCCGATTGCCGGCAGTGCCACGCGCCCCAGAACGATCAGCCGCAGATCCTCCGCATGCAGGAGAACACGCCGCCGTTCACGCACTGGTTCTCGTCGACGACGGTCGGCGGGCAGGCGCTGCTCGCCGACTTCCATGCCGCGCATCTGAACGAAGACTACGGCCCGATCCCCGGCGCGATGATCGACAAGAGCGATCCGCAGCTGTTCGCGCAGATGGTGCTGCAGGCCGGCTTCGGCGATCAGCCGAACGCGTTCGACTCGGCGACGATCGAGTCGGAGGTGCAGGCGTCGGCGCCCGGCCAACCCGCCGACAACGTGCCGCGCGGCGACAGCGCGGCGTGGCGCGCGCGCTACGACGCGTCGGAGCACGGCCAGTTCATCGCGGCGCCGTATCACGACGTGAAGATCACCGATCCGAACAAGCTCGCCGTGATGACCGCGGCGTACCGCGACTTCCGGGACGGCAAGACCACCGCGCTGCCCGACATCCGCGACGTCTTCCTCGATCCGGGGCTCGCCGACATGGGCTTCGCGCCGACCGCGACCACCGACGGCAAGACGCTGCTGGTCGAGATGTGCCAGCAGTGCCACAACGCGAACCTCGATCCGACGATCACGCGCGATCTGTTCCTGGTCGACCAGCTCGATCAGATGAGCCGCGACGAGAAGGACAAGGCGATCGAGCGGCTCGCGCCGTCGTTGACCACGCGGCTCCGGATGCCGCCGACGCTCTTCAAGACGATCACGCCCGAGCAGCGCCAGGCGATGATCGACGAGCTGAAGAAATGAGCGCATAGTTCGCTCGTGCAGTGGAGCGAGACCGCGACGACCCTGCAGTTGTGGTCGCAGATCATCGGCAAGACGCGCATGGCGCTCGAGCCGATGCAGAACCACTGGTGGAACGTCGCGCTGTACGTCAGCGCGCGTGGGCTCACCACCAGCGTCGTGCACCAGCGCGATCGCGCGTTCGAGATCGAGCTCGATCTGATCGAGCACGTGCTGCGCGTGCGCGACTGCGACGGCCGCGACGCCGGCTTCGCGCTCGACGCCGGGATGTCGGTCGCGCGCTTCTACGCGCGCTACCTGGAGACGCTCGCGTCGCTCGGGATCGAGGTGGCGATCTACGCGCGGCCCGTCGAGGTCGCCGAGTCGATCCCGTTCGCGCAGGACGACGAGCACGCGGCGTACGATCGC
>DATJIA010000360.1:0-7468 GCA_035493675.1 Kofleriaceae bacterium
CGTCGCTCGGCGGGCGCGCGCGCTCGGCGCGAGCGGCGCGCAGCAACGGCCGCGCGCGCGCGAAGACCGCCGGATCGATCGGCGTGCGGTCGCCGAGATACGCGGCGACCTGCGGCGCATCGGCGGCGCCGACGACGGCGACCAGCTGCTCGTACGTCCACCGGTAGAACGCGCCTTCTTCGGGCGCGCCGCGCGCGCCCGGACTGTCGGCGTCGAGCGCCGCGTGGAACCCGCCGCGCGGATCGCCGAGCTCGGCATCGATGAAGTCGAGCGTCTCGATCGCGACGTCGCGATACGCGCCGCGGCCCGTGAGCTGCCAGGCGCTCACATATGCAGACGACAACAACGCGTTGTCGTACAGCATCTTCTCGAAGTGCGGCACGCGCCACGCGACGTCGGTCGCGTAGCGATGGAAGCCGCCGCCGATCGGATCGTGGATCCCGCCGGCGGCGATCGCGTCGAGCGTCGCCACGGCCATCGCGAGCGCGCTCGCGTCGCCGCGCGCGCGCGCCGCGCGCAGCAGCAGATCGAGCACGGGCGCCTCGGGGAACTTCGTCGCGCCGCCGAACCCGCCGTGCGCCGCATCGAAGCTCGCGCCGATCGCGCGCACCGCGCCGTCGATCGCATCCGCATCGGGCAGCCCGGCCGCGGTCGGCGCGCTCGCCTGCGCGGCGATCCGCGCCGAGACCTCGCGCGCCTGCGCCGCGACCTCGTCGGGGTGCGCGTCGTACGCCTCGCGCAGCTCGCGCAAGAGCGGGAGGATGCGCTCGCGCGGGATGTACGTGCCGCCGAAGAACGGCTCGCCGTCGGGCGTCGCGATCACCGTCATCGGCCAGCCGCCGCTGCCGGTCATCGCCTGCACCGCGCGCATGTACACGTCGTCGACGTCGGGCCGCTCCTCGCGATCGACCTTGATCGCGATGAAGTGCTGATTGAGATACGTCGCGACCTCCTCGTCCTCGAAGACGGTCGTCGCCATCACGTGGCACCAGTGACAGGTCGCGTAGCCGATCGAGAGGAAGATCGGCTTGTGCTCGCGACGCGCGCGCGCGAACGCTTCGTCGCCCCACGCGTACCAGTTGACCGGGTTGTGCGCGTGCTCGCGCAGGTACGGGCTCGACTCGAGCGCGAGCCGGTTGGTGTACTTCGCGCCCTTCGCGCCGTTCGTGCCCTTCGCGCTCGCCGCCAGCTTCGCGGTGAGCTCGGGATCGATCTTCGCGATCCCCGGCAGCGCCGGATCTCCGTCGGACGACGACGCGCCGTGCTGGCACGCCGCCGCGCCGAACGCGATCGCGATCGCGAAGAGGAATCGTCTCAGTGCGGACGCCACGCGACGAGATCGTAGATCGGATGCACCGCCTGCGCCTCGACGTCGGGGCCGAGCGAGTACGTCTCTTCGTAATGATCGCCGTCGGCCTCCGTCAGATACGGATTGTCCGGGTTCAGGACGTAGTTGTACGCGGGCACGATGTATCCGATGTAGTCCTCGGCGAGGCCCGCGAGCACCGGATAGCGCACGCCGCTGTTCGCGAGGACGAGGTCACGCAGGTACGGGCCCTTCGGCGCCGTCGAGAGATCCGGCTTGTTCGGCTTGGTCTCGTCCATGATCGGCCAACCCCAGCTCCACGATCCGTCGTAGCCGCCGACCCACAGCTCGGGGTGCAGCTCGCCCGGCGCGGTCACGATCCCGAGCGGCCCGATCTGCAGATACGTCGCCCGCAGCGGCAGCCACGGCTTGTTGGTGTCGTCGATCCCTTGCGACACGTCGTATCCGGCCAGGCGGTGCTCGTTCGGTTTGATCAACCCGATCTTCACCGCGACCAAGAGGCCGGTGTTGTCGAGCCGCGCCGCGAAGGTCGCGCTGCGATACGAGAGCGGCAGATCGCCGATCGTCTCGCCCTCGTCCATCAGCGTCTCGAGCGCGCGGCGCGCGGCGTTCGCGCCGAGCGCCTCGTCCTTCTCGTGCGACTCCTTGTTGATCAGGTTGCCCTGGCGATCGGGGATCGACGTCGAGCGGATCGATCCGATCTGCCCGCCGAGCGCGCCTTGCACGAAGACGGTCTCGCCGCCGAGCCCGGGCAGATCGCGCGTCAGATCGTAGAAGTCGCCGGTCTTGAAGCCTTGCTCGGTGTAGTCGCGCAGCCAGTGCGGGTAATGCGCGCTGATCAGCGGATAGATCGAGTGATCGAACACCGCGACCTCGGGGTGATCGGCCCAGTTGATCATCGTCGCGATCGTCTTGGTCTCGTCGGTCGCGTCGACGAAGCGCGCGATCGTCATCGTCGGATCGAAGATCACCGGATCGCGGATGTCCTCGTCCCAGCGATCCGTCTTCGAAGTGGGATCCTTCGGATCGTTGATCAGCTCGGTCTTCGCGATGATCAGGTGCGCGGGCTTCGCCGACTTCACCGCGTCGACGATCGCGTCGACCGCGGCGGCGCGCACGGTCGCGACGTACGCCTCGTTGTAGCCGCTCGAGAAGGTGTCGGCGCCCCACAAGCCGATCGTGTCGACGGCGAGGTGCGCGTGGGTCGAGCCGATGATCACGTGATCGAGGTCGTAGGGCGCGAGCTTCGGATCGGCGCGGATCGCGTCCATGTCGCCGGCGAAGAAGCCCGTGCAGTCGAGGTAGACGAGCGCGACGGTGATGTCGCCCTCCTTGAACGCGATCGCGCGCGCCTCGAGATCGGTCTTCACGCCGTTGGCCGCGTTGCCGCCGCCGAACAGCCAGGTGCCGTCGAACTTGCCGTTGCCGTTCTTGTCGTCGTACGGCTCGCCCGGGTCGTACTTGAAGTTGGCGTTCTGATCGGTCCAGGTCTCGATCACCGGCGGCGTGAACGTGCGCTTGCCGGCGCCGACGTAGAGCGTGCCGTCGCCGGTGGTCGCGCATTTCGGTCCGCCCGGGCAGACCTCGTCGGGCTGATCGAAGCCGACCAGGCGCGCGTCCGGAACCGCGGCGTCGATGTCCGCCTTCGAGCCGCCGCCACACGCGGCGACGATCATGATCATCAGTGCACGCGATCGCATGCGTCCTCCCGCCGCTCGGCATAAACGAGCACCGCGCCTGTGTAAATGGGAATCGTCTTGCATCGTCGGTCGCGCGCTGGTACCTGGAAGAGATGCACGTCGAGTCGCGTCGATTTACCGGCGGCTTCCCCAGGGCCGTGATCTAGACGCCTCGCGCACCTCGGCCCGGGGGCACGTCGTTCTTCCCCCGTCGGCTTCCACAAGAGGTGTGCCATGTACATCGATCTATCTCAGCTTCGCGCCGCGCTCGCGGTGCGTGATCTCACCGACGCATCGCAAGGTCCGCACGCGATGCAGCTCCTCGTCGACGCGCTCACCACCGGTGCGCGCATCGTGCGCGCGAACCCGATCGTCACCGCGCGCGACAACTACGATCGTCTCTACTATCCGCCCGACGGCGTCGCGCGCGACGCGCGCTACACGCGCTGGATCGCGCCGGGCATCCTGCTGCGCACGCAGACGTCCGCGCTGATCCCCGCGGCGCTCGACGAGCTCGCGCGCGATCGATCGTGGACCGACGTGACGCTCGCGTGTCCGGGCCTCGTCTACCGGCGCGACTGCATCGATCGCCATCACGTCGGCGAGCCGCACCAGCTCGATCTCTGGCGCATCTCGCGCGACCGCGCCCCGCTCGATCTGCGCGAGATGATCGCGCGCGTCTGCGACGCCGCGCTCCCCGGCTGGCCGTGGCGCACGACGCCGGCCGTGCACCCGTACACCGAGCACGGCCTCCAGATCGACGCGAGCGATCCGTCCGGCGCGTGGTTGGAGATCGGCGAGTGCGGCCTCGCGTCGCCGCGCGTCCTCGCCGACGCCGGCTTGGAAGGCGCCACCGGCCTCGCGATGGGGCTCGGCCTCGATCGCCTGCTGATGTTGCGCAAGGGCGTCCCCGACATCCGCCTCCTGCGCAGCTCCGATCAGATGATCGATCTGTCGCCGTACGTGCCGGTCTCGTCGATGCCGCCGATCCGCCGCGATCTCTCGATCGCGGTGCCGCACGACGACACCGTCGAAGATCTCGGCGATCGCGTCCGCGCCGCGCTCGGCGATCGCGCGCGCGCGATCGAGTCGGTGACGATCGTCAGTGAAACGCCGTACCCGGATCTGCCCCCGGCCGCGCGCGCGCGCATCGGGCTCGACGCGGACCAGAAGAACGTCCTGGTCCGCGTCGTGCTGCGCGATCTCGATCGCACGCTCACCCACGCCGAGGCGAACGAGCTGCGCGACCGCATCTACGCGGCGATCCACCGCGGCTCGTCGCATCAGTGGACCGTCGCGCGCTGACCGCTACTCGCGCGTGTGCGTGCACCGCTGGCTCGTGTGCGCGGTGCAGCCGTCGCCCTGACAGCTGCCCGTGCCGGTCTCCGCGCCGGCGACGCCGCGCAGCGCGGCGCCGTCGAGCCGGCGCAGATCACGGACGGTCTCGGTCGCGAGCGTGAGCTTCTGGTCGGTTCGCTTCTTCATTGGATACCTCCAAACGCTTCGACAGCTCGAAGGGTTCGAACGCATCCACGTGATCGCGCGTTGCTGCGCGCTGCCGGGCCCCGTGATCAGGCGCCGTTCGACCAGTTACGGCGTCGGCTCGGGCGCCTTCTCGTCCTCGTCGACGAACGGCGCCGGCGGTGGTGGCGGCGCCACGCTTCCTTCCGGACGTCGACGCTGGAACGTGACCTTGCACGAGCTCATGCCCTGCCGGTAGTACGTGCCCGGCACGCAGCTCACCGACGACAGGTCGACGTCGCGGAGGTCGAGCGGCCGGGCGTGCTCGCCGACCCCGCACACGCCCCAGCATGGACCGGCGAAGATCATGTCGCCGCCGCGGTAGTAGGTGACCGCGTGCCACGGGCCGCTGCACTGCTCGGCGCCGCCGCTGCACCCATCCGACATCGCGTACCCGGAATCGTCGACGAGGACGAACGCCGGCGCGGCCGACTTCCCCTTGCCGACGTTCGCGGCGATCGCGCCGATCGCGATGACGGCGGCGCCGACGACGGCGCCGGCGATCCACCAGACGCGCTCGCGCTTCCGCCGCGCGATGATCTCCTCGGGCGTGCGCGCGGCCACGGCCGGCGCGAGCACTCGGATCGGCGCCGGCACGGGCGCCGACATCTGCTGCGGCCACTGCGGCTGCTGCGGCGGCGCGGGCGCACGCAGCTTGACGACGAGCGCGACCACGCACACGCCGCTCGTGACGAACGCGAAGGCCTCGATCGCGCCGACCATCGCGAGGGCGCCGCCGAACGCGGCGCCGGCGACCTGCTCCGCCTCGGGGCTCTTCGATCGCAGCGACGCCAGCACGCCGCCCGCGAGGAGATGGAACAGCGCGAGCGCGACCAGCGCGCCGGTGCGCCCCTTGTATGCGAGGGAGCTCTCGTACAGCCCCGCGATCCCGATGATCAAGCCGATCACCGTCGCGGTCGACTGGGCGCTCTGCAGATCCTTCGACAGGAACGCGACCTGCCCGACCAACCCCGAGATCTGCATCCCGAGCGCCATGTACAGCACGAACACCGCGGCGCTCGCGATCCCGGCGATGCGCACGGACACCGGCACGCGCGACGACCCTCCACCTGATATTTCCATCACACCCTCCTGCATCGACCATCCTAGAGAGATGGGAAGGGAGGATGGGGTACGTCAGCGTGAAGCGACGCCGGTGCCGATCGGGCACGACACGCCCGTGCCGCCGAGCCCGCAATATCCCTGCGGGTTCTTACCCAAGTACTGCTGGTGGTAGTCCTCGGCGTAATAGAAGGTGGGCGCCGGAAGGATCTCGGACGTGATCGGCTCGTGGCCCGCGGCGTGGAGGCGCTCGTCGTACATCGCCTTCGACGAGCTCGCGATCGCGGCCTGCTCGTCGCCGTACGTGTAGATCGCGCTGCGGTACTGCGTGCCGACGTCGTTGCCCTGCCGCATGCCCTGGGTCGGATCGTGCGACTCCCAGAACGTCTTCACGAGCTGCTCGTATCCGATCTTCGATGGATCGAACACGACGAACACGACCTCGGTGTGCCCGGTCATCCCCGAGCAGACCTCCTCGTAGGTCGGGTTCGGCGTCGTGCCGCCCGCGTAGCCGACCGCGGTCGCGTACACGCCCGGCAATTTCCAGAACGCCTTCTCCGCGCCCCAGAAACAGCCCATGCCGAACATCGCGGTCTGCATGCCGTCGGGGAACGGCGGCGTGATCTTGTTGCCGTTCACGAAGTGACGCTCGGGGACCGGCATCTTCGTCGAGCGACCAGGGAGCGCCTCCTCGGGCCGCGGCAGCCGGAGCTTCTTGGGATTGGTGAAGAACACGCCCTAGTGTACGCCGCCGCACGCGAATGGTTACGGCTCAGTCGAGCCAGCGCTTGTAGCGGAACCACAGGAACGACCCGATCGCGACCACGACCATGCCGCCGATCACGACGTCGAAGCCCCAGCGCGAGTGCTGGAGCGGCAGGTCGTCGATGTTCATGCCGTAGACGCTCGCGACGAACGTGATCGGCAGGAGCACCGTCGAGATCAGCGCGAGCTGCTTCATCACCTGGTTCATGCGATTCGACTGCACCGACAGATAGGCCTCGAGCGCCGACGTGACGAGATCGCGGTAGCTGTCCGCGAGGTCGCCGACCCGCACGAAGTGATCGTGCACGTTGCGGAAGTACGGCAGCGCCTCCTCGGGGATGGTGTCGAACTCACCGCGCGCGAGGCGCAGGAGGACCTCGCGCTGGTGCACGGCGACGCGGCGCAGCGCCTGGAGCGCGCGCTTGAGCCCGAGGATGCGCGCGAGCACCAGCTGGCCGTCGGGCGTGCCGGCCTTGGCGAGCACGTCGTCCTCGATCGTCTCGATCTCCTCGTCGAAGCAATCGATCGCGGGCAGGTAGGCGTCGACCAGGCGATCGATCAGCGCGTAGCCGAGCCACACCGCGCCGCGCGCGAGCAGCTTCGGCGACTGCTGCAGATCCTCGCGCAGCTGCTTCGAGGTCTCGCCCGACTGATCGTGGGTGACCACGTAGTCGGCGCCGATCACGACGTCGAGCTCGCGCAGCTGGATCGCGGTCTGGCCGGTCTCGCGCACGACCGAGTGCACGAGCACGTAGAGGTAGTCGGTGAACTCCTCGACCTTGGGCGTGACGCGCTCCGACCAGATGTCGTCGATGGTCAGCGGGTGCAGCCCGAGCTCGGCGAGCAGCGCCTGGGTCTCGGGCGTCTCGGCCTCGAGATCGATCCACTGCAGCTGGTGCGCGGCGCGCGCGGCGCGCACGTCCTCGACGGAGCGGGTCTCGCGGATCGTGCCGTCCGCGTAGATGAAGGCGCGCATGCGCCGATGATATCAGCGGTGCTCGAGCTGCTTCACGAGGTCGAGCGCGTTGTGCACGTGCGCCTTGAAGCGGATCTGCGAGTCGAAGCGGTCGCGGATCACGCCTTCCTTGTCGATCACGAAGGTGACGCGGCCCTT
>DATJIA010000361.1:0-11182 GCA_035493675.1 Kofleriaceae bacterium
CCGCGTGGCTCGAGCGCAACGCGGCGCGCGCGGCGAAGCTCGACGGCGCGTCGCCGCTCGACTGCGCGCAACGGTTGATCGATCTCGTCATCTCGCCCGGGCGCATCGGCGCGGATGATCTCGTGCGGATGCGCGATCTGCGCGCGCGCCACGCCGCGCCGGCCAGCAAGGATCATCTGGCGTCGGCGTGGGGCGTGCTGTCGTCGTTCGAGATCGCGCCGCGCGGTCGCGATCTCGAGCTCGGCGATCTCGTGGTCGACACGCGCAATCGCGAGCCGACGCTCTTGCTCGTCGATCAGCCGACGACGCCGAACATGTTCAAGGTCGACGGCACGCGGATCGACGACGACGGCACGACCGCGCGCGGCTGGATCTCGCTCGCGACCATGGGCGACGACCCCAACCCGCCGCTGCGCGAGGACGTCTTCGTCGTGCGCCCCGTCGGCGGCACGTTCTGCTCGGCTCAGTAATACCGGCCCTTCTTGCACGAGTTGCTCATGAAGCAGCACTTCGGCGTGAGCAGGCAGTAGTCGCCGACGCTGTCGCTGCCGCCGGCGACGTCGTTGCTGATGCGATCGTCGGAGAGGTTGCGGATCGACTGGAGGGAGAGCGAGAGCTTCTTGATCTTCTTCATGGGCCGACGCGATTGCAGACCTCGTTCCAAGCGCGCGCGTCGCGGCATCAGGGAGATAGACGCGCGCGGCGCGATCGAGTGTCGACACGCGTGTCAGCGGAGCAGACGAAGAGCGCGAGGTTGCCGCGCGAGTGGCGCGGTAGCGGCGGTTGAAGACGAACGTGAAGAAGTAGACGACGGTGCCGTAGAACCGTGCCGACGTCGATCGCGAAGCCGAAGCTCTTGCGGTCGGCGTACGACTCGTCGAAGAGCGCGTAGGTCGCCCACAGCTCGCCCCAGATCCGCGGGGAGAGGATCTGGGTCGGGGAGATTCGCGTGGCGAAGAACGCGCGGACCGCGTCGAGCTCGCGGCCGCGGTACTGCGCGACGCGCGCCGGGTGCGCGGTCTCGATCGCGCCGATGCGCGCGAACAGGCACAGCTCCCAGCCGGCGATGATCGCGTTGAGCCACAGGAAGAAGGCGAGCGCGGCCTCGTAATCGTGCAACCGAACGGTTGCATTAGTGGCGGAGTCGCGTAATATGCAACCTGGAGGTTGCAAATGAGCGAGACCGATCGGATCGAGAAGCGGATCGTCTTGAAGGCCACGCAGAGCCGGGTGTGGCGGGCGCTGTCCGACGCGAAGGAGTTCGGCGCGTGGTTCGGGTGCGCGATCGAGGGCGCGTTCGAGGCGGGGCGCACGATGAAGATGCGGATCACCAAGCCGGCGGGCTACGAGCACATCCCGTTCGCGATCGTGATCGATCGGATCGAGCCGGAGACGCTGTTCTCGTATCGGTGGCATCCGTACGCGATCGATCCGAACCACGACTACTCGAAGGAGCCGATGACGCTGGTCGAGATGCGCCTGACCGAGAAGGGGGGCGCGACCGAGCTCGTGATCGTCGAGAGCGGCTTCGACAAGATCCCGGCCGAGCGTCGCGCCGAGGCGCTCAAGATGAACACCGGCGGCTGGGGCGCGCAGGCGGAGAACCTGCGCAAGTATGTCGAGGCGTAGCGCCGCGCCGGTTTTCGCCGCGCTCGGCGACGACACCCGGCTCGCGATCGTCGCCAAGCTGTGCGCCGACGGGCCGTCGTCGATCGCGCGCCTCACCGACGGCGCGGCGATCACGCGCCAGGCGGTGACCAAGCACCTGACCGTGCTCGCCGACGCCGGCCTGGTGAAGGACGCGTGGCAGGGCCGCGAGCGGATCTGGGAGCTGGCGCCGTCACGGCTCGAGGAGGCGCGCAAGTTCCTCGATCAGATCTCGCGTCGTTGGGACGAACGGCTCGATCGACTGAAGAAACTGGTCGAAGAGTGACATCTTAAGGCGCGGTGATCGTCGCGCTCGTCCTGATCTCGGCCGCGCTCCACGCGTGTTGGAACGCGCTCGTCCGCCTCGAGCCCGACAAGGACGCGGCGGTCGTCGCGGTGGTCGCGATCGCGTGGCTGTTCGCGCTCGCGGTCGCCGCCGGCGAGGTCGCGATGGGCCACGCGATGTTCGCGAACGGGCGCGCGATCGCGTGGGCGTGCGCGGCGGGGCTCGGCGAGACCGCGTACTTCTTCGCGCTCGCGCGCGCGCTCGAGGCCGGGCCGCTCGCGCCGATGTACACGATCTCGCGCGGCGGCGCGGTCGCGATCGTGTGGCCGCTGTCGATCGCGTTCTTGGGCGAGGCGGCGACCGCGCAGGGCGTCGCGGGGACCGTGGTCGTGCTCGGCGGTCTCGCCGCGTCGGGGCTCGAGCGCGGGCTCGCGCGCCGCGCGGTCGCGTGGGCGATCGCGTGCGCGTGCTGCGTCGCCGCGTATCACCTCGCGTACAAGCTCGCGCTCGACGCGGGCGCGGCGGAGTCGGGCACGTTCGCGCTCGCGCTCGCGATCTCGACGGCGATCAACGTGCTTCGCCTGGGATCGGCACGCCGAGCCGCGTCGCTCGCGCGCGTGAAGCAAGCGCCGCTCAAGATGATCGCGATCGGCGCCGTCTGCGCGGCGAGCTTCCTCGTCCTCATGTTCGGGCTGCGCGCCGGCGGGGCCGGGCTCGTGCTGACGCTCCGCAACACGAGCGTCCTGTTCGCGACCGCGCTGGCGTTCGCGATCGGCGAGCGCCCGGGCGCGCGCGCGATCGCGGGTGCGGCGATCGTCGCCGGCGGCGCTATACTGTTGACGATCGGTCAATAGGAGGTCCCGTGGCGATCGCCGGATACGGACGCACGCAGATCACGTACGGCATGTTCGACCTCGAGCGCTCGGCCGACGAGGCGAAGCGCCTCGTGAAGTGCGAGAACATCTACCACCGCGGGCAGGAGCTCGCGTGGGACGGGCGCGACATCCTAGCCGAGCAGCTCGCGAAGCACGGCGGCATCCAGCTCGCCGACGACAAGCGCCGCGCCCTCGAGCGGATCTTCAACATCATCCTGTGGGGCGAGCTCGCGGCGTGGAAGATCAGCGCGCAGCTCGCCGACGGTCTCGAGCCGCTCGAGGCGAAGATGGCGGCGACCAGCCAGGCGCACGACGAGGCGCGTCACTTCTACGTCATGCACGACTACCTCGCGGCCCTCGGGATGAAGCCCGAGAAGATGGATCGCGCGCCGCAGGCGGTGCTCGATCTCGTGCTCGAGACCGACGACCTCGCGACCAAGCTGCTCGGCATGCAGCTCCTCGTCGAGACGCTCGCGCTCACGATCTTCCAGTCGGTGCGCGAGCTCGACGTCGAGCCGGTCTTGACCGAGCTGATGCGCTACTACGAGCGCGACGAGGCGCGCCACGTCGGCCTCGGCATGCAGTACCTGCCGACGCTGCTCGCGCGCATGCCGCGCCGCAAGATCATGCGGCTCATCACGTTCCAGGTGCACATCATGGGCTGGGCGCTCGCCGAGCTGCGCGTCTTGCGCCCCGACTTCGAGGTGCTCGGGATCGAGCCGCGCGCGATCCTCGAGCGCGCGCGCCGCAAGCAGATCGCCGCGATCACGGCGGCCTACGCGGCGCTCGGCATCCCGCTCGATCGCCACCGCAACCTGCCGGTCATGGTCCTGAACGCGATCGTCGAGGTCCTGTTCCCGCACGAGCCGCGGGGGCGCTGGAAGGCGGCCTGGGCGTCGTTCTGGCGCCCGACCGAGCCGGTCGGGGCCGACGAGCTGCGCGTCCATGCCGCCCACGAGATCCGGACCGCCCGCGGTAAGGTCGCGGGCGCCGACGAGATCGGATAAAACCTGATCGGTGAGTTGGCGTAGCAAGGAGCGGACGACACCGCCGCCGGGGGCCGCCCCCGGGGCGAGCGGGAAGACGTTCGCGGCGCCGCCCGGCTTCCGCGACAGCCCGCAGCCGCCGCTCAATCCCGGCGAGGTCGTGCTGTCGACGTATCAAGTGCGTCGCGAGATCTCGCGGACCGACACCGGCGCGACGCTCGAGGCGTGGGACATGCTGCTCGAGCGCGGCATCGCGCTGAAGATCGCGTGGAAGGATCCGGGGACGCCGGCGCTGCTGGCGGAGGCGCGCCGCTGCTCGAGCGTCGCCGACGACGGCGCGGTCGCGATCTACGGGCTCGGCAACCACAAGGGCAGCGAGGTCGTCGTCGGCGAGCTGATCAGCGGCGTGACGCTCGGCCGTCACGTGCAGGCGTACCTGCAATCGGGCGGCGCGATGCCGCCGGGCGAGGTGCTCGAGATCCTGGTGCACCTCGCGCGCGCGGTCGCCGCCGCGCATCGCGCGCGCGTCGCCGTCGGCGAGATCAGCGGCGAGACCGTGCTCGTCACGCCGCAGCGGCGCACCGTGCTCGGGCGCTTCTCGCTTTCGCAGGTTCCCGCGATCGGATCGGCCGACGTCTGTTATGCGCCCGAGGTGATCACGGGGCAGGTGAGCGCCGCGGATCCGCAGGCGGCGGCGGCGATCGATCTGTACGGGCTCGGCTGCGCGGCGGTCGAGCTCGCGACCGGGCGCCCGCCGTACGTCGGCGACACGATCAAGGCGACCTTGTTCGGGCACGTGCACCATCGGCCGCCGTCGCTCGCCGAGATCCGCAACGACCTGCCGGTCGAGCTCGGCGATCTGGTCGTCGAGCTGCTCGCGAAGCAGCCGAGCGCGCGCCCGGCGCAGGCGGAGGCGGTCGTCGATCAGCTGATCGCGATCGACGAGCGCGCCAACGCGACCCGCAAGATCGTGCGCGTGCTCGTCGTCGACGACGACAGCGAGCGCGTGCGCGGCTTGTGGAGCGTGATCCGGCGCGGCCACTCGCGCGCGACCGTCGACGCCGCGCGCGACGGCGCCGACGCCGCGAACCGCGTGCGGCGCGACCGCCCCGACGTGGTCGTGATCGACACGACCCTCGGCGGCGGCGCGGGATCGATGAACGCGCTCGAGCTGTGCATGCTCTTGGCGGGGCTCGAGGAGGCGCGCGGCGCGATCCTGGTCGCGATCGGCGATCGCTTCGAGCCGCGCGACGCCCAGGTGCTCGCGCAGGCGGGCGTGCACCACACCTTGGTTCGCGACGCGCAGGTGGGCTCGGCGCTGATCGAGATCGTGAGGCGCGCCGCATCGGCGACCAAGTTCCAGCGGCCGCACGGGCGGATCACCGTTTCGGGGTAGACCGTCGTCCGTCGTCCGTCTACCGTCGTCCGTGATGAGGCGTCTCGCAGTCGTGGTGACTCTGTGTGCGGCGTGCGGCGGCGGGGCGGATCCAGGCGGTGTCTACTTCGAGCTCGACGCGCCGAAGGACACCGGCGAGACGTTCTGGGACGCGCCGTTCCCGTCGGACCTGCGCCTCACCGCCGACGGCACGCCGGACCTGACCGGCTTCCCGAACCCGCGCAACGCGCCGATCGTCGAGAAGCTGCTCGTCGACGCGCGGGCGCGCCGCGGCTTCCCGGAGATGCCGGTCGTGTACTTCCGCTTCCGCGCGCAACCGCCCGCGCGCGATCCCGATGCGCTGGTCGGCGACGACGCGATCCTCGTCGACGTCTCGAACGGGCCCGAGCACGGCCGCACGTTCCCGCTGGTCGCGCAGACGTTCGCGCCCGACAAGTTCGCGCCGTCGTTCTTGGTCGGCGTCGCGCCGCGCGCGGGCATCGTGCTCGCGCCGAAGACGACCTACGCGCTCGCGCTCAGGAAGAGCTTCGCGCCGGGCGTCGCGGCGCCGGATCTCGACGTGCCGCTCCTCGATCCGCTGTGGCCGGTGCTGGTCGAGAAGGGCATCGCGAAGGACGACATCCTGGTCGCGACCGTGTTCACGACCGGCGACGAGGTCGCGCTGCTCCACGATCGCAGCGACAAGATCCGCGCGGCGTACGACGCGGTGATCGCCGATCTGCACGTCGATCCCACCGACGGCGCGACTCACGACGGCTTCTGCGAGCTCGTCGGCACCGTGACGTACCCGCAGTTCCAGACCGGCACGCAGCCGTTCGATCAAGGCGGCGTGTTCGTGCTCGACGCCGACGGCACGCCGATGAAGCAGGGCGAGATGACCGTGCCCTTGACGATCACGCTGCCGCTCGCCGCGCAGCCCGCGAACGGCTTCCCGCTCTATCAGTTCTTCCACGGCTCGGGCGGCGTCTCGTCGGGCGTGGTCGATCTCGGCTACTCGCCGACGCCCGACGACATGCCGATCGCAGGCGAAGGCCCGGCGTGGATCGTCGCGAAGCAAGGGCTCGCCGCCGCCTCGAGCGCGCTGCCGGTGAACCCCGAGCGCCTCCCGGGCGCGACCGACATCGCGTACCTCAACATCAACAACCTGACCGCGTTCCCCTTCACGTTCCAGCAGGGCGTGATCGAGCAGCGCTTGCTCACCGACGCGCTGTCGTCGCTGTCGATCCCGAGCTCGGCCGTGACCGCGTGCGAAGCCCGCGGGCTGTCCGGTGCGCCGTACCACTTCGACAACGCGAAGCTGGTCGCGGGCGGCCAATCGATGGGCGGCATGTACACGAACATGATCGGCGCCGTCGAGCCGCGCTTCGGCGCGCTGGTGCCGACCGGCGCGGGCGGCTTCTGGAACCTGATGATCACGAAGACCTCGCTCGTGCCCGGTGCGCTGCAGCTGCTCGCCGCGGCGTTCAACACCGACGAGTCGCAGCTCACGTTCATGTACCCGGGCATGCACCTTGTCGGCATGGCGTGGGAGATCGCGGAGCCGATGGTCTCGATGTCTCGGCTGGCGCAGCGCCCGCTGCCCGGTACCAACGCGCGCAACATCTACGAGCCGGTCGGCTACGGCGACCTCTACTTCCCCACGATCATCTACGACGCGGCCGCGCTCGCGTACGGCAACCAGGAGGCGGGCACGCCGGTGTGGGACACGATGCAGCCCGCGCTCGCGCTCGAGCAGCTCGACGGCGTGATGACGTACCCGGTGCGCGGCAATCGCGGCGCGACCACCAACGTCGTCGTCCAGTACATGGGCGACGGCCTCATCGATCCGCACTATCTGTATCGGCAGATTCCCGCGGTGAAGCACCAGTACGCGTGCTTCTTGCGCACGTTCCTCGACACCGGCACCGCGACCGTCGTCGCGCCCGGCGCGATCGACGACCCGTGTAACTAACCTCCGCGGGCGCGGCGGGTCGGAGGTGCATGAAGCTCATCGCCGCCGTCCTCGGTCTCGTGCTCGCCACCGGCGTCGCGCAGGCCGATCCCATGCACCGGCGCGCCGCCGCCCGCGCGCGCTTCGACATCAACCGCGACGGCCGCATCGACGCGCCGGAGCGGATCGCGAGGCGCGCGTACATCTACGCGCGCTTGGTGCGCCGCTTCGATCTCGATCGCGACGGCCGGCTCGGGCCCGGCGAGGTGCCGCCGCGGCTCGCGGAGCGCCTGCGCCGGTTCGATCGCAACGGAGACGGCTGGATCGAGCCCGCCGAGATCATCGTGCCTGCGTCAGGCCCGCGCCGGATGCCGCTCGCGCCGCCGGCGCAGTAGCAGGAGCGCGCCGACGCCGAACGACATCAGGATCGCGCCGCCGCCGGGCGAATCGCTCGCGTCGCAGCAGCCGGTCGGCGGCTTGGGCTCGTTCGAGCACTTCGACGTGCAGCCGTCGCCGTCGGTGCGGTTGCCGTCGTCGCACTCCTCGTTGCTGTCGAGGATCTGGTCGCCGCAGGTCGCGAGCCGGCAGTACGTGCGGCATGGGCTGTCGGGCGCGTCCGAGTTCGCCGCGCCCATGTCGCACTGCTCGGTGCCCTGCTTGACGCCGTCGCCGCAGAACGCGTTCGCGTTGGCGACGACGCACACGTCGTCGATGTTCCAGCCGCCGAGCTCGTAGCCACCGTCGGTGTGCAGCTCGAACGTGACCTGCACCTTGGTGCCGCTCAAGACGTGGCCGCTGAGCGGCAGGTCGTCGAAGATCCACTCCTTGTCGAGGTAGTGGAACTGCTCGCCGCGGCTCTCGGGCGTCGCCGGGTTCGTCCACACGATGTCGCCGTTCGCGTAGATCGTCGCCTGATCGTTCTGGCCGTCCTGCACCGCGAGGTGGCGGCGGTACTGCAGGTGCACGTCGGAGTACTTGCCGAAATCGATCTCCGGCATCGTCACCTGCATCAGCGAATTCGAGCTGTACGTGCCGTCGCCGCCGACGGTGGTGCCGACGACGTGCGTGCCGCTGAACGCCGCGCCCGGATCGCCGCTCGAGCTCGCGACCGGCGCCGCCCACGTCCAGTCGTCCTTGCCGAACACCGCGGTGTGCTTCCAGCCGTCCGCGAACGGATCGGTCTCGAAGTCGAAGCAGGCCAGCGTCACCGTCGGGCCGCGGTACAGCGTGTAGTACGGATCGACGAAGTTCTCGGGCAGCTTGGTCGACGATCCGTCGGCGAACGCGATCTGCACCTGATAGCTCGCGATGCCGCCCTCCTCGGGCAGCGGCAGCTCGGCGTGCCAGTGCGCGGCGTCGGCGCCGGCGGTCATGTCGACCGTGCCCGCCTTCGGCGTCGAGCCGGAGCGCGGCAACCAGCGCAGCTTGATCGAGCTGATCTGATCGCTCGGGCACCGCGTCGAGAGGCCGACGAGATCGACGTCGATCGGCGTGGTCGTCTGATCCGCGGGCGGCGCGACCGAGCCCGCTTGCGTGGTGACCGCGTTCCACGGCCGCATGCCGTGCAGGCCGAACGCCGTGAGGATCGCGCACTCGTGCGGCGTCCCGTCGGCGATGTCGCCGTTGTCGTCGTCGGCGGCGAGCACCTCGACGAGCGCATCGGGAATGGTCGCGCTGCGGCGGATCGCGGCGAGGAAGAGCTTGTTGACGAGCGGCACCGCGTCGGTCTCGCCGAGCTGCGCGATCAGCGCCTTGCGCAGATCCCAGAACGCGCCCGACAGGATCAGCCCCTGCTTGTGGATCTCGCCGACGTTGTCGGGCCAGCGCGCCTCGCTGTCGGGCGGATCGATGTCGCGCAGCGGCTCGTCGTTCTGGTAGAAGCCGCGGCCCATGCCGGAGTCGCCGGTGATCGACGCCGCGATGAAGTCGGACTGGCCTTCGCTGAACGAGCCGTCGAACTGGCCGACGCCGGGGATGATCTCGTGCGCGTGCACGCCGTGCTGGAACTCGTGATAGATGACGTCGGCGATCGTGCCGGTGTTGCCGCAGCCGTTGCCGGCGTGGAACAGGTTGATCGTGCCGGCCGAGTAGTAGGCGTTGCACGTCTGCTGCAGATCGACGTTCGCGGTCAGCGTCTCGTCGAGGAACGCGAGGCCCGGATCGATCGCGCGCACGTACGCCTTCACGATCTGCACGTGGACGAACGCGTTGATCTCGGCGTCGAGGTCGAGGTCGGTCGCCTCGCTCCACGTCACCGTGGCGCCGGGCGCGATCGTGGTCGGGAACGTCTGCGCCGCCTGGTTGACGTTCACGACCTTGACCAGATCGCCGTCGGTGCCGGCGGTCAGCGAGACCGGCGCGGTCGCCGACCACTGCACGACGCCGGCGTCGTCGGTGGTCGCGGCGTTGCCGTCGACGTTCGCGTGCATGCGGCGCGCGGGCACGAGCTGGCGTGGACGTCCGGTCCACCGGACGACCGCGTCGTACTGGATCGTGCCGCTCGAGTACGCGAGCTCCTGGTGGCGCGCGATCGTCGTGCCGCTCGACGCATCGGCATAGACGGTCCAGCGGCCGTCGGCGCCGGCGTCGACGTCGATCGGCGCGACCACGCGATAGCCGATCACGCGATCGTCGGCGATCAGCGGCAGGATCGCGATCGGGCCGGGCGCGCCGGCGATCGCGTCGGCCACGCCGGTGTCGGCGATCGTCTGCGCGCGCGCCTTGGCGGCGAGCGGCTGCGCGGCCATGGTCGCGAACGCCGGCACCTGCACGTCGGGCAGCGCCTCGCTGTGGATCACGAACAAGCGATCGCGCTTGAACTCGAACGCGACCTGCCCGCCGACGACGCGCAGGCCGTGCTTGGTCTGGAAGAAGCCGATCGATCGGATCTCGCCGTCGGAGACGTTGGCGGCGATCACGAAGTCGGACGCGCTGGCGCCGGGCGCGAGCAGATCGAGGTGATCGGCGAGGAACGCGCGCGCGAACTGCTCGGCGATCGCGCCGTCCGCGACGGCGCCGGGGACAGGGATGCCCTCGCCGTAGATGCGGTTCGGGATCGCGGTCGCGTGATCCCAGCTCGCGTACCAGCGGCCGGGCGCGGCCGCGGTGAAGCGATGCCACGCGGCGGGGCGCAGCGGCTGGTTCCAGTCGTAGCGCGGCGCGACGCGGACCGGCGCGGCGGGCACGGTCCAATCGGTCGGTTCGAGGCGGTGCGGGACGAGCGCGTGGGCGGCCGGCGCGATCAAGAGGACGGCGGCGAGGACGCCGGTGCGAACGTGCATCCCGCCCAGTTTCGCCGAAACCGCGCGAAACGGTATCGGGAAATCCTCCTAGGGAATCACGACGGCGAGCGCTTCGTCACGATGCGCCGCGACATCGCGCGCGAGCGCGAGCTGGCCCTGCGCGCGCACGAGGTTGTGCGCCTTGCGCGACGGGAAGCGCGCCGGATCCCAGCCGAAATAGCGATCCTCGAAGACGTCGGCGCAGAAGCGCGCGGCGAGCTCGACGCAGACCGTCTCGAGGCCGAGGACGATCGCGGGCCACTCGGCCTTCGTCAGGAGATGGCCGGCGGCGTCGCGGTAGCCGCGCATCGCGGCGGCGAAGACGTCGAGGGCGAAGCGCGCGCGGCCGGCGTCCTCGGGGTGCGGGTTGCACCACGAGCGCATCGCGTCGCCGAGCTCGAACGCGATCGTCTGGCGGCCGAGCGTGTCGAGATCGACGAGCGCGATGGCCTGTTCGTTTCGGAACAAGATGTTCGAGATCTTCAGGTCGCCGTGCGCGTGGCGGCGCGGGAGCTCGGGGAGCGGCGGGATCCGGGTCGACAGGATCTCGAAGGCGAGCGCCTTGGCTTCGCCGTCGTCGGCCGCCTTGGCGCCGGCCTCGAGCCGCGCGAGGTGCGCGCGGGTGTCGTGCACGCCGGCACGCACGAACCGGTACTCGTGCACGAGATCGTCGACGGCGCGGTGGAAGCGGCCCACCAGCGCGCCGCCGGCTTCGGCGTGCGCGAGCGACGGCACCGCGTGCGTGCTCGCGCCGTCGACCCACGTCAACGCGCGCCACGAT
>DATJIA010000362.1:0-41837 GCA_035493675.1 Kofleriaceae bacterium
CGGCTACGTCGCGGCGGTGACGCTGCCCGACGGCGACGTGCTCGCGACCGGCGGCGATCCCGACGACGGCATCGGCACGTGCATGGACGCGAGCGGCCGCGCGTGCGCGCTCGCGCAGGCGTGGCGCTATCCGGCGGCGGGCGGCGCCGGCGCGCAGATCGCGCCGCTGCAGATCGCGCGCTACGGCCACCGCATGACGGTCCTCGCCGACGGCACCGTGCTCGTCACCGGCGGCCTCGGCCCCGCGCGCCTCGGCACCGCCGGCCAGGTCGCCGCGCTCGGCGACGCCGAGCTCTTCGAGTGGCGCGGTGCGGCCGATGATCCGATCGCAGACTTGGCGCCGCTGATCGTGAGATCGCCTGCCGACGTCGTTCGCATGAATGGGGCGCCGGAGTTTCCCTGCGAGGTGATTGCCACGCAGTGATGTTTCGACTTCCGTCTTCCGACCTCCGTCTTCCGGATCGGATCCGGATCTGATCCGGAAGACGGAAGTCGGAGGACGGAAGTCGATCAACGTGTCGCGCGGGCGACGATCGCCGGCAGAACGGCGACGACCCGATCGATCTCGTCGCTCGTGTTCTCGTGCCCGAGCGAGAAGCGCACGGCTTCGCGCGCGGTGCGCTCGTCTTCGCCGAGGCCGAGCAGCACGGGCGAGGGCTTGACGCTGCCCGAGGTGCAGGCGGCGCCCGTCGAGCAGGCGATGCCGGCGAGGTCGAGCGCGATCACGATCGATTCGCCGAGCGCGCCGGGCGCGCGCACGTTGATCGTGTTGCCGATGCGCGGGGCGGTGCGCGCGCGGACGTGGAGCCCGAGGGAGACCAGCGCGTCTTCGAAGCGCGCGGTCAGCGCGCGCACGTGATCCGCGCGTGGTTGCTCGAAGCTCGCGACCGCGCCGAAGCCGGCGATGCCGATCACGTTCTCCGTGCCCGCGCGGCGGCCGCGCTCTTGGTGTCCCGAGGGGAACAGCGGCGCGAGATCGAGGCCGCGTCGGATCCAGAGCGCGCCGACGCCGGCGGGACCGCCGAGCTTGTGCGCGCTGATCGCGACCGCGTCGGCGAGCGCGGTGAGCGGCGCGAGCGGCGCGCGGCCCGCGGCCTGGACCGCGTCGACGAAGAGACGCCAGCCGTGCGCGCGCGCGATCGCCGCGATCGCCGCGACGTCTTGGATCGTCCCGAGCTCGTGGTTCGCGGCGGACACGGCGACGAGCGATCCCCCGCCGGCCGCGCGGCGCGCGAGATCGTCGAGCTCGATGCGGCCGGCGGCGTCGACGCGCACGTGCTCGATCGAGAATTCTCCCGAGAGCGACGCGATCGCCCCGGTCACCGCGGGGTGCTCGATCGCCGTCGTGATGACGCGGCGCGGCCCCGGCAGCCGCGCGAGCCCGACGATCCCGAGGACGTCGGCCTCGGTCCCGCCGCTGGTGAACACGATCTCGTCGGTGGCGCCGCCGAAGAGCGCCGCGACCTTGGCGCGGGCCAGGTCGACCACGCCCCGCGCCGCGCGGCCCTCCGCATGAATCGACGATGGGTTGCCCGTGATTGCCGCCGCCGCGGTCATCGCCTCCCGCGCCGCGTAGGCCAAGGGCGCCGTCGCGTTGTGATCCAGGTAGATACGCATGTATGATCGCTCGAACGGGGTGGGCACCTTACCCCCGAGGAGCTCTCTTGGCTGACGATGCGGGTGCCTTGCTGGTCCGATCGGGTCTCATCGCGGCGGAGCATCTCGCCGCGGCCCGCGCGGTATGCGCCCAGGTCGGCGGCACGCTCGGAGAGCACCTGGTCGGCGCGGGGCTGATCACGGATGACGCTCTGACCGAGTTCTACCGCAGTCGCCTGCTCGTCCCGCAGGTGAATCCGAACAGCCTCGCGCGCCTGTCGAAGGAGGTCGTCGCCTCGGTGCCCGCCGACATGGCGGTCGAGTTCCGCGTCGTCCCGGTCTCGATGGATCGCGAAGGCAACCTCACCGTCGCGATGAGCGATCCGTCGAACCGGCACGCGGTCGACGAGATCGCGTTCTTCACCGGAAAGTACGTCGTGCGCGCGGTCGCGACGCAGATGCAGATCGCGTGGTGCCTCGCGCATTACTACGGGCACATCACCGAGCTCGGCACGCGGCTCCTGCGACCGGCGGCCGGCGACGGTGCGGCGGCGCCCGCGCCCGCGCCCGCCGCGCCGAAACCGATCGCGCGCCCGCGCGGCGACACCGGCCGCGTCGATGCGTCGCGCCACCGCGCGCTCGCGCCGATCACGCGCCCGCCGATCAACGATTCGCGTCCGGATCCGAAGATGCTCGATCCGAACGCGCAGGTCGCGCTGCCGGCGGCGCCCGTCGCTCCGCCCGTCGCGTCGACGAAGAAGCCGGCGTCGGTGCCGCCGCCGATCCCTGCGGCGGCGCTCAAGCAGGTCGCGCCGCCGTCGATCCCCATCCCGGCGGCGGTGCCGGCGATCTCGCCGACCGCGACGACGCTCGTGCCCGGGCAAGTGTCCGCGCAGGAGGTCGCCGCGGCGATCGCCGAGCGGCCCGCGCGCGCGCCGGTCGCGACGCCGCCTCCACCGCCGCCGGAGAAGCCGATCGACAAGGCGGCCGAGAAGCCGATCGACAAGGCGGCCGAGAAAGCGCCCGAGCCCGACGAGGAGGTGATCGAGATCGCCGACTACCCGTCGGGGCCGGTGTCGATGCCGCCGACGCAGCCGACCGGCCCGCTCGGCAAGGGCATGCAGGCGCCGAATCCGCCCGAGCTCGCCGCGCGCGTCGGCGAGATGCTCGTGCGCGATCCGACCGCGCGCATCCGCATGGACGAGCCCGCGGTCGTGATCGCGGTCGATCGGCTCGAGCAATCGGCGCCGGTCGTCGTGATCGACGCCGAGGGCGAGCGCTCGCAGCCGGCGCCGGTCGACGACGCCGACGAGGGCGCGACCGGTCCGACGCTCGAGGTGCTCGCGCGCGACGAAGACGGCGACGAGATCACCGACGAGACGCCCGCGGTCGTCCACGATCGCCCGATCGATCCCGACTCCGCGCCGATCCTCCTCGATCGCAAGCGCACGATTCCGGACTTCGCGGTCCCGCGCGACGAAGAGACCGCGCCGGAGACGCCGGCCGCGCACGCGCGCCTCTCGACCCACGATCGCGCCGACACGCTCGACGACGACACGACCGTGCAGGCGCGCCCCGCGCCCGAGGCGCCCGGTCGCGAGGACAGCGACAGCGACGTCGTCTTGCTGTCGCAACCGAAGACGCGGCCGCGCCGCACCGAGAAGCGCACGCAGCTCGGCATCGGCGCGCTCGGCGCGATGGTGCCGCGGCCGGCGGTCGCCGTCGACGACGCGACCTCGCCGGGCATCGCCGTCGTCTTGACCGCGCCGTCGGAGATCCCGTCCGAGGGCGATCGCACGATCCGCGTGCCGGTCGACTACGCGCCGCCCGATGACGACACGCAGACCAGCGGACCGATCGTCGCGGGCGTGCCCGCGGGGACCAGCGATCCGGTCGCCGACGGCGTGCCGCGCGCGTTCGTCGACGACGACGATGATCGCAAGACGCATCCGGTCGGCGTGCCCGCGATGATGCAGAAGCGGCCGTCGAAGTCGGGCGGCGAGGTCGACGACGGCTGGGGCCCGCCCGGCACGACGATCCCGCCGCCGTTCCTCGGCGCGGTGCAAGGCACCGAGGAGACCAACCCGAGCTTGAAGATCCCGATCTCGTCGGTCGACGACGAGGGGTCGGGCCCGCTGATGGTGAAGCCGGCGACCGGACCGCTCGCCGACGCCGCCGCGCGCGCCGCCGAAGCCGCGGCGCTCGGCACGGGGCCGACGCCTGCCGCGCCGCGCATGCCGACGTCGGCCGCGCCGACCGGACCCACGCAGCCGGCACGAACTCCGGTCGGGAAGGGCTCGCCGTCGATGCCGTCGGTGCCCTCGCCCAAGACGCAGCCGTCGAAGACGATCGCCACCGCGATCCCGCCCATCCCGGCGGCGAGCGCGCCGCAACCGCCGACGACCGGCGCGAACACGCCGGCGCCGCCGAAGCGGCCGACCGCGCCGCCGTCGTCGACGCTCTTGGCGGCGCCGCCGCGCCCGCCGACCTCGCCGATCGCGACGCAAGGCGCGAAGCACCCGGCGCCGTCGCCCGCGGATCTCGCGCGCGATCTCGAGGAGGCCGCGACCAAGCTGCTCGAGCTCCTGCGCGAGCTCGAGAAGGCCGCGACCCGCGACGCCGCGATCGAGCTGCTCGTCGGCCACCTCGCGATCTCGCACGCGCGCGTCGGCTTCTTCGCGGTGAAGGGCGGCGAGCTGCAGCCGCTCGCGCTGCGCCCGAAGCCGCCCGGCCCGCTGCCGACCTTGCTCCTGTCGCGCGCGTCGACGTTCCAGGACGTCGTCGGCACGCGCCTGCCCTACCGCGGTCCCGTCGTCGACGACGCCACCCGCCGCCTGTTGTCCGCCGCGTTCGCGTCGTCGCCGACCGAGATGCTCGCGCTGCCGGTCGCGATCAAGGACCGCGTCGTCGGCATCGCGTATGGCGACTCGCGCCATCGCCACACCTTCGACGAGCAGCTCGCGATCGCCGCACGCGCCACCGGCCAGGCGCTCGAGCGGATCCTCAAGGAGACGAAGCGCGCGGTCTAGGGCCTCGGACCTCGGGCCTCGGACGTCGGGCCCAGAAGGCGACCGTCGCTTCGCTCCGGTCGCGATCACGACGCGTCTCGATCTGGCCGAGGCCGGAGGCCTGAGGCCTGATCACACCGCGGTCGTGTCGCCGGCGAGGATCTTCGCGTTCTCGAGCGTGCGCGCGGTCGCTTCGCGGCGCATCTGCTCCCAGAGCGCCGGGTTGCCGGCGACGACCTCGTAGAAGTCGCGCGGCGGCAGGAACGCGAGCTCGACGGGACCGGCGGCGAGCACCGACGCGTTCGCGGGCTGCCCGCGCAGGAGCGACATCTCGCCGACGTACGCGCCCTCGCGCAAGGTCGCGAGCAGCACGTTGCGGCCGTCGGCGCCGCGCTTCACGATCTCGACCGCGCCGAGCACGATCAAGTAGAGCCCGCCGGAGCGCTCGCCCTCTTGCACGATCGTGTGGCCGCTGTCGGCGCGCAGCGGCACGAAGCGCGCGAGCAGGAGCGCGCGCTGATCCTCGGGCAGCGGCTGGAAGAACGGCGCGGTCGCGAGCAACGTCGCGAGCAGGCGTTCGCGATAGAAGCGCTCGAGCGCGGGCCCGACCTCGGGGTACGTCGCGGCGAGCTCGCGCAGCGCGCGCCGCGGGATCTCGTACAGCTCGCACGCGCCGACCGCCTCGACGGTCGCGTGACGACGGCGATCCGCGAGCAGCGCGAACTCGCCGAACAGCGAGCCTTCGCCGAGCCGCGCGACCTCGATCGGTTCGGCGTGCGCGCCGCCGCCGCCCTCCGCGCGCCCGAGCGGATCCGACTTCAAGACGCGCACCTCGCCCTGCCCGATCACGAAGCACGAGTCGCCGCGATCGCCCTCGCGGATGATCGTCTCGCCCGGCGCGGGGTGCCGCACGATCATCGTGCGCTCGAGATCCGCGCGCGCGTGATCGGGGAGCAGCGTGAAGACCGCGAGCAGGCCCGCGCCCGGCCCTTCGAGCGCCTGCCCGTCGGGCGCGAGGTGCGAGAGCGTCTCCGCGAACGAGTGCTCGAACAGCTGGCTCGGCGCGACGTCGCCGACGCCGGTCGGGACCTCGTCGTGATCGTCCGGCGGCACCTCCGGCGCCTGCGGGCTCTGATCCGTCACGGTCGAGGCGCTGCGCTGCGTGTCGCGCGCGCGATCGCGCGGATCGGTCGCCTCCTCGGGCCACTGCGTCTCGTGCGTCTGATCGCCCGAGCGATGATCGACCGGCTCGCCTTCGTCCTGGGTGTCGTCGACGCGCGGGACCGGCCCGGTCATCGGCGAGACCGCGCCGAGCACCTCGAGCTCGTGCGGATCGAGCCGCACGCGCCGGCGCGTCTCGAGCTCGGCGCTCACGTCGATCTGCGTCGACGACGCGCGCGCCATCGGCGGCGTCGGCGGCTCCGGCGGCGACGGCTTCCATTGATCCGCGATGCGCGTCTCGGCGTCCTCGTCGAGCGCGCGCGGCAACGCGATGCGGGTCTCCGCGTCGTCGCCGCGCGCCGCCCAGTCGCCCGGGGACGGCGCGGTCGCCCGGATCGTCGTCGGCGGCACGGTGATCTCGGACATGCTGTCGTCGCCGGCCTCGTGGTACGGCATCGGCGTCGGCAAGGGCGTCGGCGTCATGCTCGCCGTCGACGGACGCGGCAAGGGCGGCGGCACCGGCGGCGGCGACTGCGGGATCATCAGCGGGCGGACCGGCGCGCGGCGCACCGGTTGGAGATCGCGCACCGCGACCTCCTGCTCGATCATGCGGATGCCCGCGCGCGGCGTCTGCGTGCCGATCGGCTGCGCGGACGGGATCGGCGGCGGCAAGGTCTGGTGCGGCGGCGCCGACGGCGTCGGCGGCGCGGTCGGCAACGCGGCCGACTGCGACTCCTCGAGCGCCTGCATCCCGAACGCCGGGGTGTACCCGGTCGGCGGCGGAACATCCGCTTGCCCTTCGGGCCGCATCGCCTCCAGCTCCGAGAGCAGCGCGATCGTCTCGGGCTGGCCCGGCTCGAGCTCGAGCACGCTCTTGCAGACCGCGATCGCCTGCGCGAGCCGGCGCTGACTGTGGTACGCGACGGCGACCGAGCGATAGAGCTGCACGGCCTCGGCGATCCGTTGGTCGGCGCGATACGCCGCCGCCAATCGCAAGCGCAGCGGGAGGTTATCCGGCTGCTTGCGCAGGTCGCGCTCGAGCTCGCGGGTCAGCCGCTTGTCGCTCATCCCCGAAGACCGAGGATATCAGCTCACGTCGGCGACAGGCTTACGTTCGCCTGGAACGTCATCGAAGCCGGGGCCGCGGGCATCTTCCAGCGGCTGGCGACCGTCCGCAGGCAGCTGTCGAAGACGTCCCCGAGCGACGGGTTGAAGTCCGAGCCCGTGAAGTCGCCCGAGGCCGCGAACTTCGCCGACAGCTTGAGCGAGATCGTGCGGGCCTGGAGGCCCGAGTTCTTCTTGAGCGCCTGCTCGTAGCACTTCTGGATCGCGCCGCGAGACTTCTGGACCATGTCCAGGAAGGCCTGCGATTGCTTGGCGGTGGTCGCGTCGTCGATGGTCGCGCCGCCCCCTCCACCATGGCCCGGCTTGATCTTCGCGATGTCCCCTTCGATCGTCACGACGATCTCGCCGGGGTTCGCGTTCATCGAGCACTTCGCGTTCTCGTCGCGCAGGCGGGTCAGCTCGGCCTTCTGCGCATCCAGCTGTTTCTGGAGCGCATCGAGCTTGTCGAGCGTGTCTTGCTTGTCTTTGTAGACGGTCTCGCCCTTACAACCAGTTGCGAGGGCGGTGGCCGCTGCAACAGCGATGGCGATCAAAGAAGCTCTTCTCATGATCAAGGCTCTCCGCGGGATGGCTCGCTCGGGGCGGGCGCGACCGCGGCCTGCGGCGGCTCGATGAACCTCCGCACGATGACGCCACGGGCTACGTGCTCGCTCACCACCTCGGCGACTTTCACGACATCGAGACGATTATACAGCGCGGTGGCCCCGCGAGGCCCCGGCAGCTGCGCAAACATGAATCGGGAGGGCTGCGCCTGGGCAACGACCTCACGGACTAGACAGTTCGGGCCTTGCGTGCAACGGCCGAAGCAAGATTGCCACCCGAGCTCGCACGACTCGGCGAGGCCCGCCTCGTCGAGGTGCGCGCGGAACGCGTCGTAGATCGCGCGCGAGCCACGCCGGTCGCCGCACTCGGGGCCGCGACAGACGAGGATCCGATACCGACGCCCAGACAACGCCCTCCAGCGTGGCTGGGGCCGGCCCCCGTGTCAACGGGAGCCGGTGTAGGTCAGCGCGCGAGGGCTTTCTTCGCGTAGTCGGCGACCGCGGGCTGCGTGCGCGCGTCGTCTGCGACAAACCGCACCAGCTCGCGATCGTCCGCGCCCGCGGCGAGCGTGGCGTCGACGGTGGCGGCGACCAGGGCGTCGGCCTTCGCGAACTCGGCGTCGGTGCGATAGACGAGCAGGTAGGTGCGCAGCGGCGCCTTCGCGGCCGCGCCGCCGAGCGCGGCGAGCGCGTGGACGACGTCGACCGCGTCGCCGACCGACGTCGACGGCGCGCGCAGCTGGCCGATCAGCGCGTCCACCGCCGCCGCCTTCTGCTTCTCGTCGAGCGGCTGCTTGGCGAGCGCGCCGACCGCGCGCGCGACCGCGCCGACCGCGATCGGCTCGGTGCCCGCGATCACGTCGGACTTCACGCCGAGCGCCTCGATCAGCGCGGGCAGGCCCGCGGGATCGTCGCGCGACGCGAGCACGCCGATCACGGTCTCCTTGAGCTTCGCGCTGGTGCGCTCGTCGGCGAGCATCGCGAGCAGATCGCGCGTGACCTGCTCGCCGGGCAGCTTCGCGAGCGTGCCGACCGCGAGCTCCTTCACGCCCTCGAAGCGCGCGTCGCGATCGCGCGCGATCGCGACCAGCGCCTGCACCGTCGACGGCGGCTCGCCGGCGCCGCTCGGGCTCCAGCCGTCGGCGTCGAAGGTCGCGCCGATCACCGGCGCGCCGCCGGTGTCGAGCTGCGCGTGCGCGCGGACCGCGCCGGTCGCGGGATCGAGCGCGATCACCTCGCCGCCGGCGGAGACCGCGGCGATCGCCGCGCCGGTGTGCGCGGACGCGACCAGCTCGACCTTGGGGTGGCTGTACGCCCAGCGCACGGCGCCGGCTTCGTCGAGCCCCAGCACGTAGCGGAAGTAGTGCACGGCGACGCCGCCGCCCTGCCACTTCCACGCGTCGCCCTTCGCGTCGGCGCGCCACAGGATCCGGACGCGATCCGACGCGGAGTACCCGGCCTGCACGGCGTCGAAGCCGTCGGGCGCGTAGGTCGCCTTCTCGAGCTGCGCGGGGATCTTCGCCATGCCGGTGGTCGACGTGCCGCGCGCGCCGGTCGCCGCCTTCTCGTCGAGGCGGACCACGCTGCGCTTCGATCCGAACCACGCGGCGTCGGAGGTCGTCATCGCGAACGTGATCTCGTCGTCGGTCGAGCGCACGCGCGTCAGCTGCGCACCGGTCGCGCCGTCGAGGATCGACAGCCACTGGGTCAGGAACGGCGCCATCACGAGCCCGCCCTGCGCCGCGGGCGCGCCCAGCTGGCCCGTCGACGGCGTGCGCCAGAGCTGCTTGCCGCTGCCGCCGTCGAGCGCGATCAGGTACCAGGTCGGCTTCTGATCCGTGCCGGTCTGGGTGACGACGTACGCGCGCTTGTCGTCGGCGGCGGCGCCGACGAACTGGCCGTCGATCGGCATCTTCCAGCGCACCGCGCCGTCGGAGGCGCTGCGCGCGACCAGGTCGGTGCCCTCGCGCGCGACGACGAAGTCGCCGCCGACCGCGACGCGCGACTGCACGTCGGCCGCGACGTTCCACGCGGCCTTCTCGCCCGCGAGATCGAACGCGATCAGGTGGCGCGGCTTGCCGCTGGTCACGACGTACGCGCGCGCGCTGCCGCCGATCGGCTTGGGCGCCGCCGACATCTGCCGCAGGTCGAGCGCCTTGGCGAGCGCCTGCGGATCGTTGTCGTTCGACGACGACAGGCCGAACACGGCCTTGCCGCCGCAGCCCGCCAACAACGCGGCGAGGAGCACGATCTTCTTCATTGCGCACCTCCGCCGGCCAAGCGCGCCTCGACGATCTTCTCGGCCTCCGCGCGCGACTTCCGCGGCGGCTTCTCCGGCGTCGCCTCGAGGTAATCGGTGAGCGCGCCGGTCGCCTCGGCGCCGGGGATCTTCGCGATCGCGCGAACGACCTCGAGCTTCGCGGGCTCGGGGAAGTCGGCGCGCTTGAGGATCATGCCGAGCGTCACCGCGAGCGTCGCCGCGGGCGCGTTGCCGAGGTGCTCGGCGATCGAGTGCGCGAGATCGGCGTCGGCGAGCGCGGCGAGCGCGGGCGGCGCCGCGGCGTCGCCCTTGTCGAGCAGCGCCATCAAGCGATCGACGCCCTCGCGCCACTTGCCCTTCGCGACCGCCGACGCGGCGGCGGCGCGGACCTTCTCGGTGTCGTCGCCGAGCGCGGCGACGCCGGCCTTCTTCGCGAGCGGATCGGGATACGCGCCGAGCGCGGCGACCGCGGCGGCGCGGACGTCGTCGTCGCGATGGCCCGCGTAGACGAGCAGCACCGCGACATCGGCGGGCGCGGGGTGCTTCGCGAGCGACTCGAGCGCGGGCGCGGCGGCCTTGGGCGCGAGCCCGGTGGACAGCGCGTCGAGCAGCGCCTCGTGCGCGGCCGGCGTCGGATCGTCGCCCAGCGACGCCGCGGCCTTCGCCGCCGCGTCGACGTCACCGCCGACGAGCGCGGCCGCGAGCGGGCCGACCGGCCCGGGCTTCACCTTGCTCTTCGCCGCGGCATCTTTCGCCGCAGCGGGAGGCGCGGGAGGCTTGGCCTTCGCCTGCGCCATGGCCGGCGCCACGAACCCGGCCGCGAGCGCGGCCCCCAACACGACGCGAACGATTCTCATGGGATCCCCTAGGCCGGGGCAATACCGCGACCCGGGGGATCAGATCAATCGGATCTATCTATTGCTCGTCGTCGCCCGAGCCCTTGGTGTCGTCGTCGGAGAAGTCGACCTTGCCGGACAGCTTCTCGGCCTCGCCGATGATCTTGAACTTCCCTGCGGCGAGCACCTTGCCGTGACTCTCGAGGGTGATCATCAGCTGCTTGTTCACGCCGAACTGCTTGCGCTGCAGGATCATCGACGAGATGAACGACTTCTGGCCGCGCTGGTCGAGGAACTGATCGAACGACGAGATCATCTGCTGCGGGTGCGAGCCGATGTCGTAGATCTTCACCTGGACCTCGACGTCATCGAGGGAGCCGCGGAAGAACGCCGCGAAGTTGATCTTCCACTCGTGCTTGTCCTTGTCCTCGAAGAAGTTGGTCGCGGACTGCTTGCGGAGCGCCGAGATGTACGCGCTCGGGCTCTTCGCGGACATCGGGAAGCGCTTGGTCGAGAGCAGGACCTTGCCCGCGAAGACGCGTTCGGGAGAGTCCGCCATGGCGGACGCAGTCAGACCGAGGACGATGAACGTTGCGAGGACGGCGAGCGCGGACCTTCTCATGACTCCTCCGGCGAAGGGACGGAGGCATGGTACCCGGGCATTCAATCCCGAGTCATCAACAATGCTGGCCGCTGCTAACTCCTGATCGTCTTCCCGTTCGTGGGCGTGGGGTTCGACGCGGGAGCCGCCGCGGCGCCGGATGTAGGCGCGAGGAGGCGCTCGATCGTCTCGAGATCCGCGGGCGCGGGCGCGCCGTCGCCTTCGAGGCGCGCCGCGATCGCCGCGGTGCGGCGGCCGAGCACGCGGTAGATCTCCGCGACCTCGGGATCGTTCGCGAGCGCCGACAGGTGACGCTCGATCGTCTGCGCGTCGCCGCGGCGGATCGGGCCGGTGAGCGCGGCCGCGATCGCGGCGATGCCCTCCTTCTCCCGTTGGGCGACGTTCGCGATCGCGCCTTGCGCGAGCGGCACGAGCGCGGCGAGCGCCTGCTCGGGCGGCACGCCGATCCCCGACAAGACCGCGGCCGCCGCGTCGAGCAGCGCGACCGCGTAGTTCGACGCGATCGCGGCGGCCGCGTGATAGCTCGCCATGTGCTTGCCGTCGAGCTCGAGGGCGGTGCCGCCCATCGCGTGCACGAGCGCCTGCGCGTGCGCCTTGCCGCGCTCGTCGCCCTCGACGCCGAAGATCGTGCCCTTCATCGCGCGCATCGCGGTGCGCGGATCGGCGATCGCGCGCAGCGGGTGCATCGTGCCGACGCCGCCGACCTTCGACGCCGCGGGACCGAACGCGTCACTCGCGCTCAGCGCGCCGCTGCAATGCAGGAGCACGTGCTTCGCGGTGACGAGCCCGGTGCCGACGAGCATCTTCGCGACGTCGCCGATCGCGGCGTCGGTGACGCCGACCAAGATGACGTCGGCTTCGAGCAAGAGATCGGGCGGCGCGGCGCTGAACGCGGCGACGCCGGCGATCGCGCCGGCCGCGCGGGCGGCGGCGGGGCGGCGCGCCCACAAGCCGAGCACGGGCACGCCGGCGAGGCGCAAGGCGCCTGCGAGCGCGGTCGCCGCGGGTCCGGCGCCGACGACGAACGTGTTGGGAGAGCGTGCGGTCACCGGTAGAGGCCTCGATCCGCGATATAGCGCAGGACCGCGCGGGGCAAAAGCCCGATCGGCTCATCCCCGTGGGCCAGCGCGGTCCGGATCTCGGTCGAGCTGACGCCGACGATCGCGGGGATCGCGCCCGGCGGCGTCGCGTAGCCGGGCCGCCCGACCACGATCGGCGGCGCGCGCTGCGCGAGCTCGTCCCACCGGTACCACTTGTCGGTCTCGCCGAGGATGTCAGCGCCGATCACGAGCCGGAACCGCGCGCCCGGATGCGCCGCCTCGAGCGCGACGACCGTGTCGAGCGTGCGCGACGCGACGAAGTCGGGCCGGTGCGCGAGCTCTTCTTCGATCCGCGACACGCCCGCGCGCTCGCCGAGCGCCGCCGCGGCGAGCGCCGTCATCGCGACGCGATCGTCGAACGACGCCAGCGCCTTCGCGAACGGATGCTTCCAGGTCGGCAGGAACCACAGCTCGTCGACCGCCTGCGTCTCGAGCACGAGCAGCGCGACGAGCTGGTGCGCGACGTGCGGCGGGTTGAAGCTTCCGCCGAAGAGTGCCACCGTGCGCGCGGTCATCGGCGCTAGCCTACCGCGAGATGGCCACGCTTCACTTCATCTACGGCAAGCCGGGCGCGGGCAAGACGACGCTCGCGCGCGAGCTCGGGCGCACGGTGCCCGCGATCGTGTTCTGCGAGGACGAGTGGTTCGTGAAGCTCGGCTTCCAGATCCGATCGATCGAGGATCTCCGCGACGCGATCGCGAAGGTGCGCCGCGTGATCGGTCCGCTCGCGATCGAGCTGCTGGAGCTGGGCGTGTCGGTCGCGTTCGACTTCGGCGGCAACACGCCCGCGCACCGCGCGTGGGTGCGCGGCGTCTTCGAGGCGGCGAGCGCCGACCACGCGCTGCACGTGATCGATCGCCCCGATGACGAGTGCCTCGCGAACATCCGCCGCCGCAACGACGAGCAGCCCGACGGCGTGTACTACGGGCACGTGGCGGAGGAGATGTTCGCGATGGTGACGCCGTACATCTCGAAGCCGTCGCCCGACGAAGGCTTCACGCTGATCGCTCATCGATAGATGAGGTGCGGCGCGCGCCGCGCGCGGAACTCGTCTTCGGCCTGCTTCCACGTGAGCGCCAGCTCCTCGAGCGTCGCGCCGGCGTCGATGCCCTCGCGGATCTCCGGCCCGCCGCACAACAGATCGATCGCCGGGATGCGATCGACGAACTCGTACGCCTTCGTGCGCCACGCGAAGTCGCCGCCGCCCAGCGCGCGCGTCGCGCGCAGGAACGCGACGCCGGTCAGGTACGGACGGAACGCCGCCCGATCGGTCACGTGGATCTGCACCGCGCCGCACGGCTTGCCCGCGTGCTTGTGGAAGGTCGGGATGAACGTGCACGGCCGGAAGATCGCGCCCGGCAGCGGGCTAAGCTCCGACGCCAGCGCGTACGGATCGAGGAACGGCGCGCCGGAGAGCTCGAACGGACGCGTCGTGCCGCGCGCCTCGGAGAGCATCGTGCCCTCGACCAAGCACATGCCGGGATAGACGAGCGCGGTGTCGCGGGTCGGCATGTTCGGCGACGGCATCACCCACGGCAGCCCGGTGTCCTCGAAGTACATGTCGCGCGTCCAGCCGCGCATCTCGATCACGTGCAGCTCGACGTCGAGCTGCTCCTCCGCGGCCCGCCATCGCGCGATCTCGCCCGCGGTCAGGCCGTGCCGGTTCGGGCACGACACCAGGCCGACGAACGAGTCGTAGCCGTCGCGGATCGCGCCGCCCTCGACCAGCGCGCCGCCGATCGGGTTGGGACGATCGAGCACGACGAACGCGATCTTCGCGCGCGCGCACGCGCGCATCGCGAGGACCATCGTCCACACGAACGTGTAGTAGCGCGCGCCGACGTCCTGCACGTCGAAGACGAGGGCGTCGAGGTCCGCGAGCCACTCGAGCTTCGGCGACAGCGACGCCGCGTCGTGCCCGTACAGCGAGTGCACCGGCAGCCCGCTCTTCGCGTCGCGATCCGCGTCGACGCCGATCATGTCCTGCGCGTCGCCGCGCACGCCGTGCTCCGGCCCGAACAGCGCGCGCAGATCCACGATCGGCTGCAGCAGATCGATCGCGTGCCGGAGCTCCGCGTCGACCGCGGTCGGGTTCGCGATCAGCCCGACGCGCTTCCCGCGCAACACGCCGCCCCCGCCGGCGACGATCCGCGCGAGGCCCGACTCGATCATCACGCGAAGATCGGGACGGGCTTCAACGTGACCTTGCCGTCCTTGACGACGACGCGGAAGCGCACGGCCTTGCAGTTGTACTGGCCCTTGAGCTTGCCCTCGTTGACGCGGAGCTTCGCGATGAAGTTCTCGAACGAGACCTCGTCGGGGTTGCCGATCGACTTGCGGCCCTCGACGTACTCCGTGAAGACGCGCTTGTAGTAGTCGGGCTCCGGCTCCTGCGCGAGCGCGGCGAGATCCGGATCGGGCGCGACCGCCCGAGCTGTGGCAGGTTGCGCGTCCTCGTCGGCTTCCTCGAACTCGACGCGGCCCTGCACGATCGGGTTGCCGTCCTCGTCGAACTCTTCCTCGCCGGGCTCGGGGCGACCCAGGAGCCGCGCGAGCATCACGTTCAAGCCGTTCGACAGGCCCTCGAGCTCGTCCCCGACCGGACGGAACGTGCGATCGAGGTTGCCGTTGATGATCTCGCCGACCCCGAGCTCGATCTGATCGACCTGGTTCAGGATGCGATGGTTCGACATGTACATGCCGAACAGCGCGACCGCGAGCGCGCCGATGCCGAGCACGAGGATGAACACCTTCACGATGCCGACGCGGCCCGCCTGCTCGGAGGGCGCCATCAAGACGACCGCGCCCGCCGTGGGCGGCGCGTAGGTGTCGGGCAGCGGCTTCGACGGGAACCGCGCGAGCCCGATCGACGTCGCGACGAAGTTGTGGCCGCCGAGATCGACCTGCCCCGACGCGCCGGCCTTGCCGAGGCCGCTCGCCGCGAGCTGCTTCGACAGCTCGCCCTGCATCGCGGTGTCCTCTTCGTCCTTGCCCTCGCGCTTGAAGCTGGTCGCGAAGACCTGGCCGTTGTCGAAGTACGCGACGTCGGTGCCGAGCAGGCGCTCCTGCTTGCGCGCCTCGTCGGAGGTCAGCGAATACGCGGTGACCACGAAGCCGAGCACCGCGTCGGGGTTGTCCTTGGTCGCGACCGCTTCCGGATCGATCACCGGCGCGACGCCGACGCGCATGAGCCCTTTGCCCATGTTCCAGATCTCGCTGATGATCACGCGCTTGTACGGCTTCGTCGTCAGGTACTGGAGCGCGGCGAACTTCGGCGAGCCGTTGGTCTTCCACTCGCCGGCGAGCGGGTTCGACACGCCGTCCTCGGCGAGGATGTCGCCGTTGATGTCGACCAGCGCCAGGATGTCCGGCGGCGAGTCCGACTGATCGCTCTTGAACGGGCCGAACGCGCGGTTCGCCTCGCGCACGCGATCGCCGGGGTTGTCCGCCTTGAGCGCAGCCAGCAGGTGGGGATCCGCCGCGAGCGCCTCCGCCTTCTTGAGCACACCAAGACCCTCGAGCTGGGCGGTGCGCTCCAGGAGCCCGCGCGCGCGCTGCACGCGCGCTTCGGTGTCCAACCGAATGTCGCCCTCCAGGCGATTCGTCGTGACGAGATACGCGGTGACGGTCAACGCCGCGATGACGATCGCGACGATCCCCCCGATGATCGACCGGGTCATGTAGCCTCCAAGAGCGCGCCGACGAGCGATTATTCGTTTGGGGTCACACGGGTGTCAATGCGAGGAGCCCGCGCTTTCCTTCGCGAATAGATCGATCGCCTCGCACGCGGCGAGATTGGGTTGGTGCACGCAGATCGCCTCGGCGAGCGCCGCCGAGAGGTTCGCGCGCAGGTGCGCCGTGTCGTCGACGACGAGCAGCGTGCGCTCCAGCGGTCGATAGTAATACGACTCCTGTGCGCAGTTGTCGGGCGCGTGACCGGTCTCGTACACGCGCGCGTCGCACAAGACGCGTGCCGGGATCACGAGGAGCGTGAGAGGCTGCGCCGCGACGGTCTCGCCGGCCTTGCGTTTCGCCGCGAACGCGCGGAAGCGCGCGAACGCGTCGTCGACGTCGCGGGCGATGTCGTCGGTGTCGCACGAGCCGGCGCAGCGGACGTCGAGGCCGCGATCGGCGAACGTCTGTTGGGCGGCCCACGTGATCTCGGGCGGGAGGAAGGGGCCGTGGGCCGCGCTGCCGGCGCTGCCCTCGGGAGGCGGCTTCTTCTTCGCGTGCGACGTGCCGCCGCCGAGCATCATGACGGCGACGACCGCGCCGGCGACGACGACCGCGCCGCCCAGGCCGATCAGGAGCCACGGCGTCTTGGATCGACGCGCGCGGGTGGTGGACGCGGCGGGCTCGAGCGCGTCGGCGATCGACTCGGCGCGAACCTCCGCGACCTCCGGCTTGTCCTTGGGCTCCGGCGCGGTCACCGCCTGCGATCGCTGCTGCCCGCCGCTGTGCGTGCGCGCCTGCGCGACCGCGTCGCGCGACATGCGCAAGGTCTCGGCCTTGCCGACGTCGGCGTCCTTGACCGCGAGCTCGAGCTCCTTGCGGAACTCGCGCGCGGTCTGGAAGCGATCGTCCGGCTTCTTCGCGAGCGAGCGCATGAGCGCCGTCTCGAGCGCGATCGGGATCGGGATGCCGCGCACCGACGGAGGCTTGGGCGCCTCGTTCAGGTGCTTGGTCATGATCTCGAAGTGCGTGTTGCCGTCGAACGGGGTGTCGCCGACCAGGCTCTCGTAGAGCGTCGCGCCCAGCGAGTAGATGTCGGTGCGCAGATCGACTTCTTGCCCGCGCACCTGCTCGGGCGACATGTAGCGGACCGTGCCCATCGTCTGACCGGTCGCGGTGAGGCGCGTCGAGGTCGTCATCTTCGCGATGCCGAAGTCCATGACGGTGGCGCTGCCGTCGTCGTCGCGCACCAGCACGTTCGACGGCTTCATGTCGCGGTGGACGACGCCGCGGCCGTGCGCGTACTCGAGCGCGCGCAACACGTCGATCGTGATCCGCACGCTGACGATCCAGTCGAGGCGCTCGGCCTCGAGGATCATGCGCTCCCACGTCCGGCCCGAGACGTACTGCATCGCGAGGACGAAGCAGCCGTTCTCCTGGCCGAAGTTGTAGAGGTGGACGATGTTCGGGTGATCGAGCTGCGCGAGCGCCTTGGCTTCGTCGAGGAAGCGCGACTTCACCTGCGCGTGCGCGGCGAGCTCGGGCGGGAGGATCTTGAGCGCGACCTCCTGCTCGGTCATCTTGTGGCGGCCCTTGTAGACGACGCTCATGCCGCCCTGGCCGAGGACGTCGACGAGCTCGTAGACCGAGAGCACGGTCGTGCCGAGCAGGCGGTGCGCGCCGGTCGACGCGAGGTTGTGTCCGCACTTCGGACACTTCACGTCGATGTCGAGCACGGCCGCGCCGCACGACCCGCAATGCATCTGGCTCTCGTCGAGGCTCGCCATCTCAGTTCCAGCCCGGCACGCGGGCGAGGAGCTTCTTCAGCTCGTCCTGGAGAATCGCCGGATATTCGACCGGCGTGTAGTGCGTGCCGCCCTTGATCACGACCAGCGTCGAGCCCGGGATCGCGCGGTGCATCCGCTCGGCGGTGAACGGCGGCGTCATGATGTCGCGATCGCCGGTGACGATCGCGGCGGGCATCTTCACGAGGGGCAGCGCGTCCTCGGCGTCGTGCTCGCCGAGCCGGTGCAAGAGATCCGAGTAGACGCGCCAGTCGACGCTCTTGAAGCCGGCGGCGACCTCGCGGAAGACCTCGACGTCGATCGTGTCGGACACCATGCCGAACCGCTTCATCGCGCCGATCAACGCATCGCTCCCCGCGAGCGCCTTGGTCGCGCGCCCGACCAGCTCGGCCTGCGCCTTCACCAGTCGCAAGAGCGTGGGGATCACGCGCTCGACGAACCGCGAGCTCAAGACCGTGCGGAACGGGCGCCCGTACGTGCCGTTGATCGCGAACAACCCGACGACGCGCTCGGCGTGACGCTTCACGAACTCGAAGTTCGCCTGCACGCCCATCGACCAGCCGACGTGCACGGCCTTCTCGATCTTCTCGGCGGCCAGGACGTCCTCGAGATCATCGATGTGATGATCCATCCCGAGCGCGCCCGCCTGCGCGGGCGGACCGCTCGAGTAGAGGCCGCGGTAGTCCCAGCACACGACGCGATACGCGTTCGCGGGCAGCGCCGCATATAGATGACGGAACGCCTCGAACGTCCCGCCCAGGCCGTTCGCGAAGACGATCGCCGGCCCGGTCCCGCGCACCTGGTAGCCGATGCGAGTTCCGTCGCGCGCCGTCACGTGGCGCTGCTCGACTCCCGGCACCATTCGTCTGTCGATCTTATCCGAAAACAAAAACGCGAGCCTCAGCTCGCGTTCTCGCTCTGGGCCGAGGCCCGAGGCCCGAGGCCCGAGGCCCGATCTCAGAAGTAGATCATCGCGCCGAGGCGGAAGCGCGTGAAGTCTTCCGACTGGCCGCTGTCGGCGGGCGGCGGCGCGACGGCGGCGAGCGTGCCCGGCGCGGTGCGCGTGTTGCCGTTGTCGGTCATCGTCTCGCGCGAGCCGGCGCGGATGTCGGCCGTCAGGTGGAAGCCGCGCGACACCGCCCAGCGGATGCCGGCGCCGAGCTCGCCGAAGTTCTGCGTCGCGGAGACGTCGCTCGTGTCCGCGGTCTCGACGCCGAGGCCGCCGAGGATGTACGGCGCCCAGTTGTTCTCCGCGCCGATCTCCCAGACCAGCGCGCCCTCGAAGCGACGGTCGACGCGCGCGCCGTTGTCGATCGAGGTCTTGCCCATCTCGCCCTGCACGAGCAGGCCGCGCGAGATGCGCAGGTTCGCGAACAGGCCGACGTCGCTGCCGTCGGGCGTCGTCGCGGTCGACGTGCCGCCCGCGAAGAGACCGACGCCGAAGGTCGGCATCGGCTCGGGCTGCGCGACCGCCGCGGCGTAGGTCGACGGCGCCGGATAGACCGGCGGGTAGTACGCGCTCGGACCGCACTCGCACGCCGGAGGCGGCGTCGCGTAGGTCGTGTACGTCGGGTAGTAGTACGGATCGTAGTAGCCGCCGCCGACCCAGATGCCGCCGCGCACGACCACCGAGCCTCCGGTGTGCCAGTGGACATGCGGCGCACGGTACGAGCCGCCTCCCCAGTGGTAGCCGCCACCCCAGTGACCGCCCCAATGGGCGCCGCCACCGATGTGGACATGGAAGCCACCCGCGGACGCGGTACCGGCGGTGAGAAGCGGGACAGCGAACGCAGCGGCGAGGAGGCGGAGCTTCACGGCGTGGATCCTTTCGCTCTCTTGCAGAGACGCACGAGCGAGTCGGACGGTTTACGTGCACTCGACGGGCCAGTGACTCGGCTCATCGTACCCCCTTCGACCTCGTGTCGTCGCGACAGGTTAGGTCGTCCTCGACGATCTCCTCGACCGCCCGCTATGAACGCATTTTCACAGCGCGCGTGGCGATGGTGCAACAGCAGCGCGCGCGTCGGCATCCTCGGTGTGAGCCCGACCTCAGATGGCGCCGAAATCCTCACAACTACTTTGCTATGCTTGACACGCGAAAGCGCGGGTCCGTACAGTCCCGCGCGAACGGAGGAACGACTTTGAGCCAGACTCCGAAGCGGCCCGGCACCCGGGACATCAGCGAGCTGAAGGCTCGCCTCGGCCTGAAGAAGGCCGCGCCGGAGAAGGCGCCGGCGGCCGCCAAGCAATCGGGCGGCGTCGCGCCGCCTCCCGGCCTCGCCGTCCCCGGACGCCCGACCCAATCCCAGCCGGTGATCCCGGCGGCGTCCGACGATCCATTCGGCAACATGAACGCGATGGCGCAGATCGGGACCGCGCAACGCGCTCCCGAGATCGTCATCGTGAACGACGGCAGGCCCGTCGAGAGCGTGTCGACCGGCACCAAGGCCGCCACGATCGGCAAGTACGTCGCGATCGCGCTCGTGCCGCTGATCCTCGGCTGGCAGATCGGCGCGATCGGTCGCTCGGCCGCGGTCTACAACTCGGGCATCGACGCCGCCGGCAAGATCCTCGGCAACGTCGCGCGCGCGAAGAAGGACCTGTCCGATCTGCAGTCGGAGCTCGGCGACGCGCTGAAGAAGGCGGGCGGCAACAAGGTCGATCCTTCGATCACGAAGGTGCTGTCGGCGGCGCTGCAGAAGCCGAGCTTCAAGCTGCCGACCAACGAGCGCCCCGACACCGTGAAGGAGCCCGACGAGAACGCGGCGGTCTTCCGCATCCCGCAGGGCTCGATGGAGCCCGCGCTCGCCGGCCGCGTCGTCGCGTTCTACGCGCACGTCACGCAGCTCGCGATCATGATCGACGATCACGTGCGCGCGGCGAAGACCGACGATCTCGCGATCCAGCAGGGCACGCAGGCGTCGGACAGCGCGATGATCGACATCGGCGGACAGAAGACGCTGAAGTACGGCATCGTCTTGTCGAACGGTCCCGACAAGGACGGCAAGATGATCGGCGGCACCGGCGCGAACCTCGTCGAGCTCGGCCCGCTGATGTGCGCCGACAAGTCGTTCGCGAAGGAGGGCGTGTGCCCCGACGGCCCGCCCGGCATCGGCGTGCGCCTCGCGCCGTCGGGCCCGACCAGCGACTCGCATTGGGATCGCGCCGAAGTCGCGAAGGCGACCGCGGGCCAGCCGTTCTCGCTGAACCAGCTCGTGATCCTCTCGCCGACGCCGGTCCTCGACACCCTCGTCAAGGGCGCGACGCCGTCGGCGTCCGAGCAGATCTACCAGCGCCGCGTCGAGGCGATCCAGACGATGATCGCGAACCTCCAGAAGGAGGGCGAGGACCTCAACAACGCGCTCAAGGTGAAGGCGAACACCGGCGACAAGAAGTTCACGTTCTTCCTGTAGCCGTCGTCCGTCGTCCGTCTCCCGTCGTCCGTAAGACAAGAGGCCGCGAGATCATCTCTCGCGGCCTTTCTGTTTCTGTGACGGAAGACGGGAGACGGACGACGGACGACGATCTCAGGGCTTCTGCTTCCCGTTGCCGATGATCGCGTTCACCGCGTCCTTGTTCTCGTCGAGCGAGGGCTTGTCGGACGGGTCCTTCGAGATCACGGTCTTCATGATCGCGTCGTCTTGCTTGGGCGGAGGCGCGTGCTCGGCGCGGGTCGCTTCGACTTCCTTGGCGCGCTTCGGATCGGTGACGACCAGGCAGAAGGCGTCGTAGAAGCGGAGGCGATCGACCGCCTTCACGTCGATGTCGGAGGTCGCCCATTCCTCGCCGGTGGGATCCACCATGCCCGGGCCGAAGCGGCCTTCCATCGACTTGCGGAAGACGTCGAAGTTGCGCTGCTCCTCGGCGATCTGCTTCGAGTCGAGCGCGAGGAACATCTTCCAGAGCTTCCCGTCGTAGAAGAAGAAGAAGCGGCGCTGGTTCTTGCCGCCCGAGTTCTCCCAGTACACGAGCATCGACTCGTTCGTGTTGCGCGCGAACTGATCGTCGATGATCGAGACGTCCCAGCCGGTCTTCTGGCCGTTGAACTCGACGAACGTCTTCGTGATCTCCGCGATGCGATCCTTCTTCTCCGCGCGCAGGTTGTCCTGCGTGTGGATGTCGTTGGTCGCGGTGATCTTCTCGGCGTACTGATCGTCGAGCTGCTTGGTCAAGACGCCGACGACCTCGTCCTTGGTCATGCCGAACTTGAAGGCGCCCAGGAGCTCCTGCAGCGACTTCTTGTGCTCGGCGTTGACCGGCGGCATCGTCGGCTTCTTCACCTTTTCGGCGGTCGGAGCCTTCGGCTTGGGCTTGGCTTTGCCCTTCGCGGCGGCGACGCCGGTGGTGGCGAGGAGCGTGACGAGGACGGACGAGAGGATGCGCCTCATGCTGCGGAGCATAGACGATCGGGCTCCGCGCTGCATTCAAGCGATCGGCGGCGCGCCTTAGTTGCCGATAGGCTTCGGGTCTGACGCCGCCGAGGCGCTCTGCGACGCGCCGGTCAGCGCATCCGGCGTGACGTGGACGTCGAGCTCGGAGCCGGTGACCGACCCGTGGCAGCCGCCGCACACGGCATCCGACAATTCCTGGCGGACGCCCATCGACACCTGCTCGCCGGGCCCGACCTGGTGCTCCTCGCCCATCGTGACGATCGGCGTGCCGTTGCCGTCCTGCAGCTCGAGCACGATGCCGCGGCCCGCCGGCACCTCGATCTTCACCGAGCCGTCGGAGGCGAGCGGCGCGGTGCCGAGCAGCGTGCGGTTCTGGAAGATGCCCGACGGCGTGTTGCCCGACGTCGTCGTCGGCGTCGCCATGCCCTCGGCGTAGATCGCGAGCTGCGCGGCGTGGCGGAACGCGTCGACCGGACGGCCGCGGCGCAGGTTGCCGGTCAAGAGCGTGAAGACCATCGGCGCGTCCGGCATGTGGATGATCGCCTTGTTCTCGGCCGCGAGATCCGGGTTGTACGCGCCGCCGAACACGAGCTGGCGCCGGTTGAAGTAGAGCGCGCGCGGCGGGTACTTCACCGCGAGCACGGCGTCGACCTGCGCGCCGGCGCCGCCGATCAAGCTCTGGCGCGAGCCGGTCTCGGGATCGATCGCGACGATGTCCCAGTCGAGGCTCGACGCCGCGGCGAGATCGCCGTTGTACGCGGCGTAGCTGACCAAGATGCGCCCGTCGGGCAAGCCGAACGGGTTGCGATACGCGCCCTGCGTCGGCGAGCCGACGCGACCGGTCGCCGCCGGATCGATGATGCGCACGCTCTTCGCGTAGCCGGGATCGCTGCGGTTCATCTCGAAGGGACCGAGCGAGCGGTTGAAGATCGCGAGCGTGCCCGCGCCGCCCTTGGCGCCGGCGTCGCTCAAGATGAGCAAGAAATCTCCGTCGGAGCTCTCGCGGATGTCGGTCGCCTGCGCGTAGCCGATCGACGGCTTGGTCTGCGTGAGGTCGGTGAGATCCGCGTACGCCGACGTCGCGCGCTGCGCGAGCAGCGGGTGGTAGTCGGTGCGGTCCCAGTTGATGCGGCGGCCGGAGAGTTGATAGAAGCCGTCGCTCGCCTTCTCGGTGGTCATCGTGATCCGGCCCTCGCGCATCATGTGCGGCGAGATCTCGGAGTTCGACAGGAACGTCACCTGCTCGACGTTGGTCGGCGTCGCGTAGTTCACGCGCCAGAGGTCCGACTGCGGCAGGAACAGCTTGCGCGAGCGCGTCGGGCCGTTCGCGCCGCGCGTCGACGCGAACACGATCCACTCGCCGTCGGGCGACCACGCCGGATCGAAGTCGTGGATCTTGAGGCCGTCCTTGTCGGGCTGCGCCGCCATCACGCGCTTGCAGTTCGCGCCGCTGAGGTCGACGGTGTACACGCCGAGCGGCTCGCTCGCGCTCGTGCGCATCGCGAACGTGATCGTCGTGCCGTCGTAGCGAACGTCCGGAGACCGGACATCGACGGTCGCGCGGTTCGACGCGCCCGGGCAGTTGTCGAGCAGCGAGCGCGGCGCGCCGGCGCCGGTGAACGCCTGCGCCGCGCCGAGCGTGCCGTCGGCGACCAGCAGATCGCTGTTCGGTTGATACGTGTCGAACTCGAGCGGCCCGGCGACGTGCGACGCCTGCCGCGAGACGTACACGATCGGCACGGTGTCGCCGGGGTTCATCGCGTCGACCTTGCCGGCGGCGATCAGCGGCGCGCGCTCGGTCTCGACCCACTTCTGGATCGTGCAGAACGCGCTCGCGGTCTTCGGATCGAAGGTGCCCGGGCACACCGCGGGATCGCTGCCGCCGGAGCCCGGCGTCTCGAGCGCGAACGAGCCGCGGTGCGCGATGCCGTGGAAGAGCGGCAGGATCGTCTTCGCGACGGCGCGGCCGCGGCGCGCGTCGGGGAACTCGAACGCCATGAACTCGTTCTTGAGCAGGTCGTAGTTCTTCTGGAGCGCGATCGCCGAGTAGAAGCCGTTGGTGCCGTCGCGCAGCTTGAAGTCGTTCGCGGCCTCGGGGCTGTGGCAGGCGGGGAACGAGCAGCCGCGCGCGATCAGGATCGGCTGCACGTTGTCGGCGAAGAACTTCTTGCCGGGGTCGGTGCCGGCGAAGTCGAGCACGCCGACGTGGGTCGCCCAGTCGGACAGCGCCTTGTACTTGGGATCGTCCTTGCTCGTGAACTGATCGCCGCCGCTGTGCGGGCCGCCGCCGGCGGCGACCGCGAGCGGGACGCGGAGGAACTGCGACTGATCGGTGGTCGCGTTGACGAACGCCCACGCCTGGCTGAAGTTGAACGCGAGCTGCGTCTCGTCGGCGCCGCACGTCATGTAGAAGTCGGACTGCGGCGCGCCGTGGCAGTTGCCGAAGTTGCAGTTGGCGAAGATCGGCTCGACGTTGGTCTTGAACTCGGCGGAGTTGGCGTTGGTCTGGTACGGCGCGGGATCGAAGCCGGCCGGGATCGTCGTCGAGCAGGCGCCCTGCCCCGTCTTCGGCGGCGTCGGCGGCGCGAGCCCGTTCTCGGTCGCGCCGTTGTTCATCCATTGCAAGAGCGTCAGGTACGCCTCGCCGCCGATCTTGATCGAGCCGCCGCCTTGGTGGCGGATCTCGAGCGGGCGGAACTCCTGCGCGCCGCCGTACGCGAAGTCGAGGCCCTGCGAGTCGGTCGCCTTGATCAAGAGCGGCGGGATCGAGTACGGACCGAACGGCGCGAGCAGGTCGCGGCGCTTCTGCACGTTCTCGAAGCTCGACACGTCGAAGTTGCCGAGCGCGAACTGGTACGGATCATCGGCGTTCGCCGTATGACAACCGCCCGCGCCCTTCGCGCAGGACGATTGCAAGATCGGCTCGATGTTGCGCTCGTAGAACGTCTTGCCGGGCGGAGGATTTCCGCACGCGGCAACAAGCACCGCGCACGCGGCGAGCCCTCGTTGCATGGTCATCATCGTACTCCAGTAGAAACGCGCGCGGCGAGCGCCGTACGTCACGTACGGGCCCGCCGCGGTTGTCTCCCGGCTGTGCGAATTCAATGGAGGGACGACAGCGCGGCTTTTGCGGTCATCGCGACGAGCGGCGAAGGATCCGTCGAGGCCTTCTCGAGCGCGGGGCGCGACGCGGCGTCGCCGATGCGGCCGAGCGCCCAGGCGGCGTTGCGGCGCACGACGGCGTCGGTGTCGGTGGCGAGCGCGGCCTCGAGGTTCGTGCGCCCCGACGCCTCGCGCTCCTCGCCGAGCGCGGCGGCCGCTTGCGCGCGGACGTTGGCGTCGCTGTCGCCGACCAGCTGCACGACCGGCGCCGCGCCCTGCTGGTAGCGGACCGCGATCCACGCCTGCACCGCCGCGAGGCGGACCTGCGCGTCGCCGTCCTTCATCGCGTTCGCGAGCGCGGAGTCGACGCTCTTGTCGCCGATGCGACCGAGCGCGATCGCCGCGTGCGCGCGCGCTTCGCCGCCGAGGTCGGTGCGCGCGAGCGCGGTCGACAGCGCCGGGATGTACTTCACGTTGCGGAAGACGGCGATGAAGTCGGCGCCGTTGCGCGCGTGCTTGACGTCCGAGCCCTGCAGGTCCTGCAGCGAACGATCGATGAAGCCCTGCGCGACCGACGGCCGGCGCGCGAACCACCAGGCCGCCACCTCGCGAACGGCGGGCCGCTCGTCGTCGAGGAGGTCGGTGACCACGTTCACGCAGTCGGGGCACATCAGGTACTCGGCGCGCTCGACCTCGGCGAGGATCGCGTCCTGCGATCCCGATTGAACCGCGGCGCGGATGCGGCCCGCGCTGCCGCCGGTGCCGGCCTGGGCGGTCCCGCCCAGGACCAGGATGCTCGCGATGAGGAGCTTTGAATAGTTGGTGCTCATACGAATCTCCGTTGGTAGGCGGGGGTTCAGTTCGGGTAGAAGGCGCCGGTCTTGTTCTCGCGCGAGTAGAAGTTCGCGCCCATGTCGGCCGCCAGGATGAGCTTCAGGTACTCGTCGGGCGTGAGCTCGACGCCCTTGGCCAGCGCGTGCGGCGGGTTGGTCGTCGTCGACCAGGCGCGGACGCCGGCGTCGGCGGTCGGGTACTGCATGATCGGGTTGAGCTTCTGCATGAGCGGCGAGTTGCGCGCGTCGAGCGGCTTCACGTAGATCGTCAGGTTGCCGGTGACGGTGATGTTCGCCTTGTCGATCGCTTCCATGTCGGGGCCGGCGAGGGTCAGGTACGACGCCGAGTAGCCGTCCATCATGAAGTCGCCGACCTGGAGCGAGACCGCGTCGCCCTTGAGGTTGAAGGTCCACGTCGCCGTCTGGCCGCTGACGGGATCGGTCAGCGTGTAGCTCGGGTTCGCGCCGTCGCCGCGATCGACGCCGTCGTGGCACGCGACGCACTTCGCGTCGAACAGCGGCTGCAGCGCCTTGTCCCACGGCACGCCGACGATCTTGTCCTTCGAGTAGTCGGTCGACTGGCGGTCGACGCGCGCGACGTTCTCCATCGCGTGGGTCGGGCCGATCGCGATCGCCTGGGTGATGCCGGGCTGGATGACGGTGGTCGCCGAGCGCGACTCGTGGCAGCCGCCGCAGAAGCGCGACTCGCCGGGGCGACCCGAGAACCAGACGGGCTCGGTCGCGAGCGCCATGCCGAACTTGTCGATCGCCTGCAGGTGGATCGGGATGTTCGCGGGGACCAGCGCCGCCCACGAACCGTCACCGCGCATCGGCGCGACGGCCAGCTGCGCGTGGCCTTCCTGGCGCGACGAGCCGAACATCTCGGGGAAGCCCTCTTCCGACGAGAAGCCTTCCATCACGCGCACGCCGTAGATGTCCTTCTTGTCGAGCGTGAAGAGCGTCGAGACCGAGACGTCCATCGAGCCGATCAAGGTCGCGTTGTCCGAGAAGCCGTTCGAACCGTTCGACTGGATCTCCGGCGGCGCCGAGCGCGGCATCAGCGGACGCGCCTGCACGTCCCACATCGCCTCGTCGTTGAAGATCGGGTGACGCGCCTTGTTCTCCGAGTCGTAGAGGTAGATGCCGAAGTCCGCCGAGAGGCCCGCGGCGCCGAGCGTGCCCGACTCGACGGGACCGTCCGCCCACGACACGATCAGGTCGGGGTACTCCTTGGCGTCGAGCGCCCACGCGTCGTAGTAGCGGCCCACGGTCTGCGGCGCCGGCTCGCGATCGAGCGGCACGTCGGGCGTGAGGATGTGGTAGCTCGAGTTGGCTTCCGACATCTCGTCGTTCGCCCAGACCGCGCCGTCGTGGTTCGAGGTCTTGCCGAGGCGGATGTCGACGAGCGCGCCGGCCTGGACCGTGCGGTCGCGCGAGGTCGCGATCGCGATCATGCGGCCCGGCGAGATCTCGCGCGCCTTCAGGTACGAGTTCGACACGCCGGTGCCCTCGCGGCCGAAGCCTTCGCGGACCGCCGACATGTCCGGGTTGATGATCGCGAGGTCGCCCTCGTTGGTGTCACCGAGGTGGCGCCACTCGGTGAAGATCATGCGGCCGTCGCTCATGATCGACGGGAACGCGCGGTGCGAGAGGTTGCGGGCGCCGAGCTCTTCGCCGGTGCCGTTCTTGTTGATGCGTCCGATCTGGATCGTCTCGCCGCGCTCGTACTCGTCGCGGTGCTGGGGCGCGCCCGGCTCCACGACCGCGTTCGACATGAAGACGATCTTGTCGCCCGGCACGAACTGCGGATAGACGTAGTCGCGGTTCGGGTCGGTCGGCAGCTGGTTGACCTTGCCGTCGGCCAAGGTCAGGAGGAACAGGCCGTAGTGCTGCGCGTCGTTCAACTTCGCCGAGAACACGATCTCGGTCGCGTCGAACGAGAGGTCGTAGCTCGAGATGTCGACCTTCGCGAAGTCCGCGCCCGCCTGATCGCAGCAGAGCGGGGTGAGCTTCCCGTCCGCGGTCGGCGGCGAGAGCTTCATGATGTGCGCGGTCGGGATGTACGACGTGTATTGGAAGATGTCGCCCATCTCGTTGCGCTTGGGGCGCTGCAAGAAGACGAGCGCGTCGACGCCGTCCAGCGGACCGGAGCTGGACCCGCCGCAACCGGGCGCGGCGGTTGCGAGAGCGAGGGTGAGGGCAATGCCCAGTTTGATGCGTTGCACGGCGGGCCTCCTGGTTCGGACGGAGGACCTATGAGCATCGACCGTGCCACACGTTTTCGCGTTTCATTGCGAGCGTTTGGCGCGGGAGGGGCTCGGGGCGCATGCCCCCTCGGGGGTGCGCATTCGGGGGCATGAGCCCCCGAATCGGACGAAATCAGTCTTCCGTCGCCGGGATGATGCCGCGCGCGGACGCGAGCTCGCGGAGCTGCGACTTCGCGCGCTCGAAGCGCTTGCGGAGCGTGGCCGCGCGCTTGTCGATCTCGTCGGTGCCGTCGCCGGGGAGCGCGCGCGCGATGTCGCGCCACGACAGCCGGCGATCGATGCGGAGGATCAAGAGCGCGTGGTCGTCGGGATCGAGCTCGTCGCGCAGCTTCGCGAGCTCGTCCTTCACCTCGGTGCGCAGGAACGGCAAGGTCGACGTGCGCACGTGCGCCGCGAGCTCGGCGACCTGCGAGAGCTCGCCGAGCGCGACGTTGTGATCGGCGCGCCGGCGCGGATCGCGGCGCAGCCGCCAGAGCGCGTTGCGCGCGAGGGCGTACGCCCACGTGCGCAGCGACGACTCCCACCGGAACTTCGCGAGCCCGCGCCACAGATCTTCGCTGAACGTCGAGAACGCCTCGGCGGCCAGATCGTCGTCGCGCGCGAGCGCGTGGAGGAAGCCGTACAGCTCCGGGCCGTACGTCTCGAGCGCGATCGTCGCCGCGCCGTGCAGATCGTCGGCCTCGAGCCGCGTGCGCACCTCCTGCTCCGCAGCGGTGCGAAGGGCGGCGCGTTCGTCTTCGGGCTCGGACATATCGAGAGTTTAGCTCGCGTCAGGGCCACGACGCGAGGGTGTGATCGATCTCGTCGATCGACTTGGCATAGCTCTCGGGATCCTCGTCGACGAAGAGCTTGCGGGCCTGGAGCGCGAGCGCCCGCGCGCGCGCCGGATCCTTGCCGAGGCTGTGCAGAGTCTGCGCGAGCTCGTACAGCACGTTCGCGCGGTACCGCGCGAGGCCGGCGTGGGTCTCGCCGAAGCCGCGCGCCTCCTCGAGCTCGGCGAGCATCACCCCGCCCTGCCCCAGCTCGCGCCGGCAATGCGAGACCTCGGCGAGGGCCATCGTCCATTCGGCGCGATCGGGCGCGAGCCGCCGAAAGGCCTCGATCACGCGCAACCCCTCGGGGATCGCCTCCGCGCAGCGCCCCGCGCGATGGAGGATGCGCGCGTGCTGCATGAGCGTGTTCACCCACTCGACGGTGTCGCCCATGCCGGCGGCCTGGTAGTCCTTCATCGCGTCCTCGGCGGCGGCCAGCGCTTTCGGGAAGTCGTCGAAGTCGTTGTAGACGAACGCGAGGTCCTGCGACACGGTCGCGAGCATGTCGCGGTGATCGCCGGGCAAGGCCGCGTAGTAGTGGCGCGCCGACAGGAACGCGATCTCGGCCGCGAAGTCGTCGCCGTCGCCCTGCAGCGCGACGCCGAGGTTCAAGAACGCGATCGCGAGCTGATCCTCGGCGGCGACGCCGTGCCATTGCTCGGCGAGCGTGAGCGAGCGGCGCGCGGCGTCGATCGCGCCCTCGAGATCGCCGGTCGCCATCAGCGCGAGCGCGAGATCGCCGTAGTCGCCGATGAGATCGGGATCGTCGGGGCCGCCGAGCTGCTCGTGCAGCGCGATCGCGCGCCGGTAGTAGGGGATCGCGTCGTCGCTCTTGCCGGCGGCGTCGAGCGCGGTCGCGAGCTGGCCGAGCGCGAACGCGGTGTGGCCGGTGTTGTCGCCGCGCTCCTCGAGGACCGCGAGCGCCTTGCGGAACGCGGCTTCGGCCTCGGTGAAGTGGCTCTGGTGCTCCTCGAGCGCGCCGACCGCGAGGTAGACGTCCTCGTTGCCGAACGACGTGCGGCCGGCGTCGGCGATCGCCTGCAGCTGCCACGGGCGCGCGGCGTCGAAGCGCGCCTGATCGACGCCGAGGATGCGGACCAGCTCGACGGTCGCCTCGAGCGACTCGGCGTCGTTGCCGGCGGCGCGCAGGCCGCCGAACGCCTGCTCGGCCTCGGTTTGCGCCTTCGGGAGATCGGACTTGGTCAGATCGAGCGCGGAGCGGACGAACAGGAGGTGCGCGGACAGCTCGGCGTCGCCGAGCTTCGCGCCGATCTCGTCGAGGCGCGCGAGCGTCGCGAAGCGATCGTCGAGCCGATCGAGCGAGACCTGGATCCGGGTCGCCGACTGCCAGACCGCGTCGGTGAGGCTGCCGATCACGAGGCCGCCGCGCGACGACGGCCCGGCGGCGAGCGAGGCCGGGCGCGTGCACGCGTCGGGCGCGGGCAGCTGCGCGACCGCCTTCGTCACCGCCGCGAGATCGCGGCGATCGTGGAGCGGCAGGCGGAGGAGCTGCTCGACGTGCTCGCGCTGGGTGTCGAGGCACGTGCGCGCGCGGTGGTAGAGGTTGTCGTCCCACGTCTGATCGACGTCGCGCGCGGTGCACGCGCGGCCGGCGGCGTCGCGGAAGGCGACGCGGAAGCCGTCGAGGCGCGCGCCGATGCGATCGGTGATGCGCGGCCCGAGCGAGGGATCGACCGCGAGCGCGGCCTGCGCGAGCTGCTTGCGCGCGTCGGCGGTCCAGATCTGATCGAGCTCGGCGCCGGCGCTGCCGCACGGCGTGCCCGCGGGCGGCGCGCGGCGGAGCGCGATCGCGGCGGCGGCGATCGCGACGGCGCCGGCGAGCACCGCGGCGGCGGCGATGCGCGCGCGGCGGCGCGTGCCGCGATCGAGCTCGGCGAGCAGCGCGCGCATCGACGCGAACCGATCCGCCGGCTCGAGCGCGAGGCCGCGATCGATCACGCGGCGCAGCCAGCGCGGCGCGCGACGGCCGGGCGGCGGCACGCGGACCTGCTCCTGCTCGATCGAGCGCAGGATCTCGGCGGGCGTGCGGCCCGCGAACGGGCGCTGGCCGTAGAGGCCCTCGTAGAGCACGACGCAGAACGCGAACTGATCGGCCTTGGCGTCGACGCGCTCGCCGGCGAACTGCTCGGGCGCCATGTACGCGGGCGTGCCGAGCACCGCGCCGGTCGCGGTGAGGCGATCGGGATCGGGCTCCTCGGTCGAGATCTCGGCGGGCACGAGCGTCTTGGAGTCGGGGCCGCGCCGCGCGCGCGACGGCGGCGTCACGATCTTCTTGACGGGCTCCGGCGGCTTGGTGTCGGGGGTCTGCTCGATCGTGTCGGCGCCCGAGGCGATCTGCGTCTCGTGGGTGCCGTCGATCGTCTCCGCGTACGCGGGCGTGCGCGCGAGCTCGATCTCGCTGGTCGTGAGGCTCGGCGCGCCGCCGACGACGCGCACGAGCCCGAAGTCGCCGACGCGTGGGCGCCCGTCGGGACCGACGAGCACGTTCTCCGGCTTGAAGTCGCGATGGACGAGGCCGGCGTCGTGCGCGGCGCACAGGCCCTCGCCGACCTGCCGCATCATCGCGACGACCTCGCGCCACGGCCGCGGCGGATCGCCGAACCAATCGCGCAAGGTCTGCCCCGCGACGTACTCCATCGCGACGAACAGGCGATCGCCGACGCGCCCGATCTCGTGCACGGTGATCACGTTCGGGTGCGCGAGCCGCGCCATCGCGACCGCCTCGCGCTGCAGGCGATCGAGCCCCGCGATCGCGCGGTGCACCTTGAGCGCGACGTCGCGCTCGAGCGTCATGTCGCGCGCGAGGTAGACGACGCCCATGCCGCCCGCGCCGAGCTTGCGATCGATCCGGAAGCCGTGCCCGATGATCGTGCCCTGCGAGAGCTCGCGCGGCGGCGGGCCGTGCGGCGCCTTTGCGATCGCGGCGAGCAGCGGATCCTGCGCGTCCTTGGTGCCGGGTACCGCCGAGAGATCGGTCATCGGCAGCTCGGTGGACGGATGTTTCGTCTCGTCCGAAGCCACGGCTCTCCGACGGTAACACGTGCGCGCGGCGAGAAGCGGATCAGCTGCGCGCGAGCGTCTTCAGCTCGGCGAGCGCGGTCAGCGCCTCGAGCGGCGTCATGCGATCGAGGTCGAGCGTCGCGAGCTTGTCGATCACCGGTGACGAGCTCGAGGCCTGCGTCTTCTCCGTAGGAACCAATCCGACCAGCGAGAGCTGGGGCGAGGCCGCCAGCTGCGAGCCGCCCTCGAGCTTGCCGAGGATCTGGCGCGCGCGCGCGATCACGCTGCGCGGCAGACCCGCGAGCCGCGCGACGTCGATGCCGTACGACTTGGGCGCGCCGCCGGCGACGATGCGGCGCAGGAACACGATCTCGTTCTTGTGCTCGCGCACGGCCGCCGAGACGTTGCGCACCCGGGCGCGGCTCTCGGCGAGCGCGCACAGCTCGTGGTAGTGGGTCGCGAACAGCGTGCGCGCGCCGACCGCGTCGTGCAGGTACTCGGCGACCGCCCACGCGATCGACACGCCGTCGAAGGTCGAGGTGCCGCGGCCGACCTCGTCGAGCACGACCAGCGATCGCCGCGTCGCGCCGCCGAGGATCGTCGCGGTCTCGCGCATCTCGACCATGAACGTCGAGTCCCCGCGCGAGAGATCGTCGGCGGCGCCGACGCGCGTGAAGACGCGATCGCACACGCCGACGTGGGCGGCCTTCGCCGGCACGAACCCGCCCATCTGCGCGAGCAGCACGATGTGCGCGACCTGGCGCATGTAGGTCGACTTGCCGGCCATGTTCGGCCCGGTGACGAGCAAGATCTGCTCGCGCGCGGCGTCGAGCCGGCAGTCGTTGGGCACGAACGCGCCGTCGGCGAGCGCCGCCTCGATCACCGGGTGGCGGCCGTCGGTGATCTCGAGGACGAGCCCGTCGTCGACGGTCGGCCGCACGTAGCCGCGCCGCTGCGCGATCTCCGCGAGCGAGGTCGCGACGTCGAGCACCGCGAGCGCCGCGCCGGCGGCGGCGAGCGCGCGCGCCTCGGCCGCGACGTCGGCGCAGAGCGCGCGGAACAGCTCCGCCTCGCGCGCGAGGAGCGTCTCCTCGGCGGTGAGCACCTTCTGCTCGAGCTCGGCGAGCTCGGGCGTCACGAACCGCTCGCCGCCCGCGATCGTCTGCTTGCGGATGTAGTCGTCGGGCACGCGGCCGAGGTGGCTCTTCGTGATCTCGATGTAGTAGCCGAACACGCGGTTGTAGCGGACCTTGAGGCTCGCGATCTGGGTGCGCTCTTTTTCGCGCGACTCGATCCGCAGGATCTGATCCTTGCCGCCTCCCGCGAGCGCGCGACAATCGTCGACGGTGCGGTCGCGCCCGTCGCGGATGAAGCCGCCCTCCTTCGTCAAGGCCGGCGGCTCGTCGACGAGCGACGCCGCGAGCGCCTCGTGCATGCGCGCGAGCGCCGGGACGCGCAGCGGCGCGAGATCGAGCAGCTCGGGCACCGCGTCGATCGCATCGCCCCCTTCCGCGACCATCGCGACCAGTCCGGGCACCGCCGCGAGCGAATCGCGCAGGCGCCCCATGTCGCGCGGCGTCGCGACGCCGAGCGTCGCCTTGCCGGCGAGCCGCTCGAGATCGCCGATCGATCCGAGCGCGCGGCGGAGCTCCGCGCGCAGGTGCGGGCGCAGGACGAGCCACTCGACCGCGTCGTGGCGGCGGCGGATGTGCGCGACGTCGGTCAGCGGATAGAGCAACCACCGGCGCAAGAGGCGCGCGCCCGGCGCGGTCGCGGTGTCGTCGAGCACCGCCAACAGCGAGCCCTGCCGGCGCGCGCCGATCAGCGTCTGCACCAGCTCGAGGTTCGCGATCGCGGTCTCGTCGAGCACGACCGACGCCGCCGGATCGTAGACCGCGAGCCGCGACACCGGCAGCGCGCCCGCGGGTTGCGTCGCGCGCGCGTACTCGAGCACCGCCGCCGCCGCGATCGCCGCGGGCGCCCTGCCCGCGAGCTCGCGGCCGGCGCCCACTTCATCGTCGAGGAGATCGGTCGCGTCGGCGGCCGCGATCATCGCGACCTGCGTCCACGGCACGCGACACCGCGCGCGCAACGCCGCGCACGCCTCGAGATCCGCCGCGAGCACCTCGCGCGGCGCGACGCGCGCGAGCTCGTCGGCGAGCTGCGCCTCGCCCGCGATCACCGCCGCGCGGAACTCGCCGGTCGTGACGTCGAGGTACGCGAGCCCCCACTCCTTGTCCGCGCGCGCGACGCCCGCGAGATAGCGCGCGCTCTTCGGATCGAGCACTTCGTCGTCGAGCATCACGCCCGGCGTCACGACGCGCACGACCTCGCGACGCACCAGCCCCTTCGCGAATTTCGCGTCCTCGGTCTGCTCGCAGATCACGACCTTGTGGCCGAGCTCGGTCAGCCGCGCGACGTAGCCGCGCGCCGCGTGGTGCGGGACGCCGCACATCGGCACGGCGTCTTCCTTGCCCTTGTCGCGCGTCGTCAGCGTCAGGTCGAGCAGACCGGCCGCGAGGACCGCGTCCTCGAAGAACATCTCGTAGAAGTCGCCGAGCCGGAAGAAGACGATCGCGTCCGGATAGCGCTCCTTGACGTCCAGGTACTGCCGCATGAGCGGCGTGTCCGCGGGCTTGGTGCGCGCCACAACGGACGAGGCGTACCGCGTCGGTCTGACGCTACAGCTTCGTCACGTACGCGACCTTCTTCACCTTCGCCTCGAACTCGCTCTTGGCGTCGATGGCGTCGTCGTAGCTGGGATAGGTGCCGAGGCGGACGCGGTAGAACGTGCCCTTGCCGTCGACGTCGGCTTCGACGAGGTACGGCGCGTAGCCGGCGCCCTTGACGCTGTCGAGGAAGGCCTGCGCCTCGCCCTTGTCCTGGAACGACGAGAGCTGGAGCGTGTAGCGCGCCTTTCTCTTCACGTCCTTCTTGGCGTCGTCCTTCTTCGCGATCTTGTCGTCGACCGGCTTCGCGGCAGGCTCCGCCGCGTCGTCGTCCTTCTTCTTCTTCTCGTCGGCCTTCTTCTCGTCCTTCTTCTTCTCTTCCTTCTTGTCGTCCGCCGGCTTCGCGACAGGCGCAGGATCCTCGTCCGCGACGACGACCGGCGGCTTCGCCGGCGCGGGCGCGGGTGCCGCCGCCGCGGCGCGCGCCTGCTTCTGCGCGCCCTCGAGATCCGCGACCGCGCGCTCCATCTGCCCGGCGGGCGGCGCCGGCTGCGGCGTGGTCGCGTGGCTGGTCGCGTCGAGCGCATCGAGCGCCGCGAGCGGATCACGCGCCGCGCTCGTCCCCGGATGATCGGTGTGCGCGCGCGCTTCCACGCGCTTGCCGACCAACACGCCGAGGACGAACACCAGACACGCGATCACCGCGCCGCCGAAGAAGAGATAGAAGATCTGGCGCCCGTCGAGGCTGACCTCGATCTTGTCCTTGTACAGCTCGGGCTCGCTGCGCATGGCCCGACGATCACCGCGCCGGGCGCGGTGGGCAACTTTACTGCAGCGTGTTGATGGTGCCGGGCAAGGTCGCCTCGACCCGGTACACGCGGCCGCGCGTCGACACCGACGTCGTCGACAGGAAGTCGCCCTCGTCCTCGACCCAGATGCTCTCCTGCGGTCCGCGCACCACGTTGATCGGGTACGCCGCGCCGGCCAGCGGCAGCGCGTAGGACTGGAAGCCCGACACGATGCGAACGCTCATCGCGTACCCGGGGAACACGGTCGGCACGTCGATCAGGCCGCCCTTGCGATCGCCGACGCACGTCTGGTCGCCCGGATAGATCGGGTCGACCAGCTCGAACGTCATCGTCGGATTGGAGAAGCGGATCGCCGGCGCTTGCCGCGTCACGATCTGCGACGGCGGGTCCGCCAGCTCGCACGGCTTGTCGGTGGTCGGCGCGTAGGCCGGCTCGGTCTCGGTCTGGTCGATCGTCAGCGAGCACGGGTTCGCGCCGGTCGTGCACGCGGGCGCGGTGAGCGGGATGCGACCGACGAGCGTCGGGCTCGCGTTCGGATCCTTCACGCACGTGCCGTTGGCGTCGGCGATGATCGGGTGCAGATACCCGCTGCGCGAGCCGATCATGACGAACGCCTGGCTCGCGTGGACCTCGTAGCGCTGCAGCGTCTCGACGCACTGGAGCGGCGGGATCACGCCCTCGACGCACCGGCCGGCGTCGCAGACCGCGCCCGACGCCACCGACTTGCCCGCGTCGTCGAGATCCCCGCAGTCCTCGTCCTTCGTGCACTGCATGATGCACTGGTTCGGACCGGGGCGGCTCGGATCCGCCTCGCACGCCCACGCGTGATGCGGCTCGCTGCTCGGATCGGGCAGCGCGGCGCCGTTCGCCGGCGGCTCGTCGTTGAGCTGGCGCTCGTGCTGCTCGAGCGTCGTGCACTGATCGGCGCTGGCGCAGCCGGTGATCGGCGTCGAGTGGAGCACGTGGCGGCGCGGGATCAGCCGCAGCTCGCCGGAGGTCGCGGTGGTCGCCGCGTAGTGGCGCTGCGAGATCAAGAACTCGCGGCAGGGATCGCTGAGCACGCCGACGTCGTTCGCGGGCATGCACGAGCCGACGCCGGTCGGCGAATCGGGGTGCACGAAGCACGTGTTGCCGTAACCGCACACGCCGCCCGCGTTGGGATCGCAGCCTTTCAGGATCACCTCGTCGAACGGCTCGACGCCCATCTCGCAGAAGGGCTTGCCGCCCTCGACGACGCGCATGCCGGTGCCGTCGACGATCACCTGCCCGATGCGATCGACCTGACCGTCGATGTGCTCGGTCGAGCTGTCGTTCGAGAGCGGGCCTTCCCAGGCGAGGATCCATTGCTCGTCGACGTGCATCGCGCGCAGATCGGGGAACGAGGCCAGACGGTTCGCGAGCGGCGCCGCGAACGCGAGCTCGGAGACCGGCTTGGTCGCGTCCATGCCGGTGCACAGCACCTGGCGGATCGTCGGCAGCTCCTGGCGGCGCGACAGATCGATCGCCGCGTTGCCGAGCGCGACCGCGACCTCTTGGCCGGCGATCGGCCACAGGTGCGGACCGTCGGTGAGGCTGTCGAGCGACGTCACGTCGGGGCCGGCGCCGCCGACGGACTCCGACACGTTGCAGACCGGGACCGTGGTGCTGTGGTCGCCCTCGGGGATGACCTCTTCGGCCTTGGTGTCGCGATTCTTGATGCGATCGCGCAGCTGGTGCGGCAGCACCAGCGGCAGCCAGGTCGACAGCGGCTGCGTCGGATCGTAGACGTCGGCGTAGTTGTCGTCGTCGACGTTGACGACGAACACGCCGCCGTTGGTCGCGGTGATCGTCGCGAAGTAGCCCATGAAGGCGCTCGGGTTCGCCGGCGTCATCAGGCTGGTCGGCACCGCGTGCACGATCGTGACCGCGGTCGGGCGCGCGTCGCCGACCAGCTGGATGCCCGGGCCCTTCGCGCCCGCGCGCCGCGGCTTGTCGTTGTCGGGGATGCACGACAGGTACGCGATGTCGCCCGGATTCGCGGTGAACCCGGTCAGCGTCCGCGGATCGATCTGCGTGTCGCACTCGTGCTTCACGTTGATCGTGTCGGCGACGCGCACGGTGCCGTCGGTCGCGACCGCGTAGACGAACTGGAATTGACCGCCGAGCGGGCCGCCGTTCGCGTCCGACAACGTGAAGTCGTCTTCGATGTCGCCCGCGGTCCCGCCCATGCGGATCTGCGGCGACAGCGCGACGTCGGTGAGGCCGATCGCGCCTTCGAGCGGGATCTGGGTGATCGCCGTCGGCAGGTGCTGCTCGTCGAGGTCGACGACCGTCACCTTGTTCGAGTTGTCGGCGCCGATCGCGAGCCGACGCGTCGGCGCCGGCTTCTGCAGATACGTGCGCAGATCGTCGACGAGATCGAGCGAGCTCGGACGCGTCCCCGCGACGACCGCGCCGCCGGCGCCGCACTCGGCCGGGCACGTGAAGTTGGGGTCGGGATCGATCGTCGCGGTGCCCGCGGCGTCGAAGACGATGCTCGACTGGATCTTGCCGGTCGCGGCGTCGATCGCGGCGACCCGATGGCAGCCGGGGTACGCGACATAGAGGATGCCGGCGGGCGTCTTCTGGCATTCGATACCGATCACGCCGGACGTCGGCTCGCCCGCGATCGCCGCCGGCTTGGCGAGGATCACGTCCCCGTTGCCGTTCGTGACGTCGAGGCGATCGACGATCGGGTTCGGCGGCGTGTCGAGCGCGCTCGTGATGTCGAGCGTCGACAGATCGCACGTGCCCGCGTTCGCGGTGACCGCGAAGCAGCCGTTGCGATCGGTGACGATCCCGACCGGCAGATCGCCGATCGAGATGCCGCTCGCGCCCGGCTGGAGCGGATCGACGTCCATCACCTGGACCGTGCCCGCGATCATCTTGACGGGCGGCAAGGGCTGCCAGGTCGCGACCGCCACGGTGCCGGACACCGATTGAAGGATCAACGCGTAGTAGTTGAGCGTCGCCGTCGACGGCTGCCCCGGGTTCGGCAGGTCTTCCTGCCCGAGCGGGTACTTGGTCTTGTCGATCGGCTGGTTGTTGTTGGAATCGTTGGGATCGACCACGCCGGCGGCCGCCAGCGCGTAGTCGTTGCACGCCTCGATCGGCGTCGCGGTGGTCGCGAACGGATCGGCGGTCGTGCCCATGCGGCCGCCGCCGGTGATGCGCAAGCTGCCGAAGCAGGCGAACGCGACGTCGATCGGGCGATCGAGCGCGAGCGTCGACGGGGGCGTACTGGACGTCGTCCCGCACGAGACGAGCGACGCGAGAGGAATCGCAGCGAGCAGGAGCTTGCGGAACGTCATGGCTTCTTCGGCTCCCCGAGGCGGAGCACCACGCGGTTACGCGTCGGAGAGCCCGGCGCGAGATCGATCACCGCGATCGTGTTCTCGAGGTAGTTCGAGACATAGAGGCGTTTCTTCGACGGCGACGCGACGAGATCGTACGGACCGCGGCCCACCGAGATCACGTCGGTGACCCGGCCGCCGTCGCGCGGATCGATCGCGTAGACCTGCCCGTCGTCGAAGCAGGCGATGTACACGCGATCGCCGTCGCCGGAGTCGGCGAGGACGAGGCGCGAGGCGTCGCGGCAGATGTCGACCGCGGACATGCCCTCGTTCTTGGGCGTGCCCTGCGGGCCGAGCGACGTGTCGTAGATCTGCAAGGTCGGCGGCAGGCGGTTGATCAGGTACATGCGATCGCCGCCCGAGCCGAACGCGAGGCCGCGCGTGTCGCGCGAGCCGCCGGCGAGGCTGCCGACCGTGTTCAAGAAGAAGAAGTCGCCCGCCTGGAGCAGCGCGGGTTGATCGCGCGGGCGCACGACCGTGAAGGTCTGGATGCGATCTTCGGTGCGCGCGCCGACGTACACGATGTCGTCCGGGCTGCCCGGATCGCGGCCGGCGACCGCGGTCGCGCCGATCGCGCCCGTCTGCGGATCGGCGCCGAACACGCCGCTGATCGCATCGGAGATCGACGGCTGGCCGTCCTTCGGCAGATCGACGAGCGACGCCGAGCCGCTCGCCAGGTGCGTGACGATCGCGAAGTCGTTGACCGAGTCGACGAAGACGTCGAAGGGCTCGTCGGTGATGCCGGGCTGGGTCGGGTCGCTGTCGTCGCGCAGGCGCGTCAGCTTGTGATCGTCGTCGCAGGTGGCGTAGGTGCCGACCTCGGTGCCGTTGCACTGCAGGAAGCGATCGGTGCCGCTCTTGACCCAGTCGATCCAGGTGATCGACGGATCGCCGCGGACCGGGATGACCAGGCGCAGGTTGCCGTCGGAGTCCTTGGCCTGCACGCCGACCGCGGTCGCGAAGTTGCCGGTGAGCACCGAGGCCTGGCGATCCAGGTACGGCGTCTCGGGACAGATCATCGTCTCGGAGAAGTCCGTATCCTTCGTGCAGCCGGTCCCGAGCGTGTGGCTCGCCGAGGTCCACGACGTGATCGCCTCCTCGACCTTCGTGAGATCGAGCACGTCGATGCGGCCCGAGTTGTACGTGAGGTCGGAGTTGGCGTCGGCGACGAACAAGACCGATTCGTCGGGCGAGATCGCGATGCCGGTCGGCCAGAAGAAGCGCTGCGCGCAGGACGCGCTGTTCGGATTGTTCGGATCGACGTGGCAGTCGACGTCGCCGTTGGGCGGGATGACGTCCGCCGCCGACGCGGTGCAACCCGCGATGAGGATGGAGAGCGCCGGGGCGCGCAGCATGGGCGAGAGCTTCGACCCTGCCCCCCGGTGGGGGGTTGCCCGCGCGGTTCCTTGAAGCTTGCGAAAGATCACGAACGTTTCCCTTCGAGCGCGGCCCGCGCTGCGGAGACCCGCGCGATCGGCACGCGGAACGGTGAGCAAGAGACGTAGTCGAGCCCGATGCGGTGACAGAAGGCGATCGACGACGGCTCGCCGCCGTGCTCGCCGCAGATCCCCACCTTCATGCCGGGCTTCACCGACCGGCCGCGCTCGACCGCGAGCGAGACCAGCTGGCCGACGCCCTCTTGATCGAGGGCGACGAACGGATCCTTCGCGAGCAGCTCGGTCTCGAGGTAGGCGGGCAGGAACGTCGCGACGTCGTCGCGCGACAGCCCGAGCGTGGTCTGGGTGAGGTCGTTGGTGCCGAACGAGAAGAAGTCGGCGTGGGGCGCGATCTTGTCGGCGACCAGGCACGCGCGCGGCAGCTCGATCATCGTGCCGATCTTGATCGGGATCTCGATCCCCGCGGCGCCCAGCACGCGCGCGACCACCGCCTCGACCTGCGCGCGCAGGCGCGCCAGCTCCTTCGGCAGGAACACGAACGGGATCATGATCTCGGGCTCGACCTTCGCCCCGCCCTTCGCCGCCTCGGCCGCGGCCTCCGCGATCGCCTGCGCCTGCGTCTCGTAGATCTCGGGGAACGTGATCGCGAGGCGGCAGCCGCGATGGCCGAGCATCGGGTTCGCCTCGGTCAGCTCGACGACCTTGGCCTTCAGCGCCTCGGGCGTCTGCTTCAGCTCGGCGGCGACCTCTTCGATCTCGTGCTGCGTGTGCGGCAGGAACTCGTGCAGCGGCGGATCCAACAGGCGGATCGTGACGGGCAGGCCGTCCATCACGCGGAAGATCGCGAGGAAGTCCTCGCGCTGCATCGGCAGGATCTTGGCGAGCGCGTGTCGGCGGCCCGCCTCGTCGGGCGCGAGGATCATCTCGCGCACCGCGAGGATGCGCTCGGGTTGAAAGAACATGTGCTCGGTGCGGCACAGGCCGATACCTTCGGCGCCGAAGCTGCGCGCGGTGCGCGCGTCGGTAGGCGTATCGGCATTCGTGCGCACCTTTAGCGTGCGCAGCTCGTCGACCCACTCCATCAATTTGCCGAGCTCGTTGCCGAGCTGCGCGGGCACGAGTGGCGCGGTGCCGATGAACACTTCGCCCGTCGAGCCGTCGAGCGTGAGCGTGTCGCCCTCTCTGAGCTTGTGCTCCTTGCCGCCGCCGACAAACGCCGCGGTCTTCTTCGCGACGTCGACACGCAGCGAGGTGCACGCGGTCACGCAGCATTTGCCCATGCCGCGTGCGACGACCGATGCGTGCGACGTCATGCCGCCGCGCGCGGTCAGGATGCCGACCGCGGCCTTCATGCCGTGGATGTCTTCCGGAGACGTCTCGGTGCGGACGAGGATGACCTCCTCGCCCTTCTGCGCCCACTGCTCGGCGTCCGCGCTGT
>DATJIA010000363.1:0-6739 GCA_035493675.1 Kofleriaceae bacterium
GCGCCCTGGCGGGATCTCGGGCCGGTCGAGGTCTGCTTCGGCGATCAGTTCCTCGGCCCGCCCGACTCGCCGCCGGGCGGCTTCTGCGAAGCGATCACGCAGCCGCAGACGCCGTGCGCGACCGACGGCGACTGTCGCTCGCGCGAGTCGTGCGTGTGCGGCCGCTGCTCGGTCGCGTACTGCAGCGCGGCGTCGGACTGCGCCGGGGGCCGCGTGTGCTCGTTCAGCGAGCACCGCTGCGACACGAAGTGCTCGATCACCGACGAGTGTGCCGCGAAGGAAGACTGCTTCAACGGGACCTGCCGCGGGCGCTGCCGCGCGAACGAAGACTGCCAGGGCGGCGAGGTGTGCAACTCGCTCAACTTCTGCGTGGTCGCCGCCTGCAGCGACAGCGGCACCTGCTTGAGCGGCGAGCGATGCGACGTGCAGCGCACGCCGCGCCAGGCGCTCGAGCCGACCGCGATCGCCACCGACGACCAGGTGATCCTCTACGTCGAGATCGCCGATCAGTTCCAGCTCGATCACCGCCACATCTATCGCGCGGTGTCCCCCGACGGCCGCCTGTTCACGGTCTCGCCGCCGACCCCGATCCTCGACGACGGCCTCGACGACCGCGCGCCGTCGGTGATCCACACCGCGCAGGGCTGGTTCCTCTATTACGAGTACAACGCCGGCGCCGAGCTCCGCGTCGCGCGCTCCGCCGACGGCGTGACGTTCTCGTCGCCGATGACCGCGCTCGCGGGCGGCACCGGGCCTTCGGCCGCGCGCGCGCCCTCCGCGGTCGAGCTGCCCGACGGCAGCGTCGCGGTCTACTACCAGATCGGCGACGGCGCCGCGATCGCGCTCGCGACCGGGCCGGCCGGCGGCGCGCTCACGTCGAAGGGCCCGGTGCTCGCACCGAAAGACGTGATCGTCCCGATGACCGATCCGGGCGCGCCGTTCTGGACCGACGTCGTCGCGATCACCTCGCCGCACGCGACGATCACGACCGGCGCCGACGGTCCGAGCCTGCGCGTGTACTTCAGCGCGTTCGGCCACGAGAGCGCCGACAGCCTGCAGTTCGGCAAGATCGTCCCGATCCCGTCGAACTACTCGATCGGGTACGCGAGCGGCTCGCCCGACGCGCCCTCGATGCTGGTGCCCTGGCCGTTCGGCCCGGTGTTCGATCGCGTCGACGCGTTCCTGGATCACCGAGACGATCTCGCACCCGGCGTCGTGCAGCTGCGCAAGGACGGCGCTCCCGCGAGCTCGTACCTCCTCTACTACGTCGACGCCGACCGCCCGACGGGCGCGATGGGGCCGCCTTCACCGACGGAGCCGCTGGAGCTCGGTCACCTGCAGGTGCTCGCGAACGGCGGCTGACCCTTCGACAAGCTCAGGATGTTTTTTTGACGTCTCTCGCACCGTTTCCTACGATCACTCCTCGATGATCGCCGTGATCGGGAACTTCGTCGCCGGGCTACTCGCGTTCTCCCTGTTCACGGCGACGATCCGTTTGTCGAAGTAGCGGCGACAACTCGCCCCGCGCGCGGGGTATCCTGGGCTCGTGCCTCGCGCGACCGTCTTGCCGAGGGCCGGCCGCCCGCCGACCCTCGACGAGCTCGACCTCGATGACATCGAGTCGGTGCGCCTCCTCTTGCGCGGCGACTCGGTGATCGACTGGCACAAGCTCGCCTTCGCCGACCACGCCGAGGTCGACCGCTTCCTGCGCCTGAACGAGTTCGATCCGGAATCCGATGAGGAGATGGGCCGGCTCGAGGACCTGCGCCTCGACGCGGTCGAGTACCTCGGGCGCGTCTACCAGCTGCCGATCCCCGACGAGGTCGCCGAGGACGTCGCCGCGCGCGACCTGTTCCTGATGGCGTCGCGGCAGGGACCGCACCAGCGGCACGCGTGCGTCGTGCTGAAGGTGATGCACATCATCCACCACATCGCCGGCCGCGCGGCGCTGTTGTCGGTCTCGGTCTCCGACGACGCGATCTTCCACGAGGTCGAGCTGAAGGTCGTGAAGGTCGTCGAGGAGCTGCGCGCGGCGGGCGCGCCGATCGCGGAGTTCGAGTGGAGCCGAAAGCCGCGCGACTCGCAGATCACGAAGCTGCTCGCGAAGAAGTCGACGCTCGCCGCCAACATCTACGACAAGCTGCGCTTCCGCTTGATCGTGCCGCAGGCGACCGACCTCGTGCCGACGATCGCGATGCTGATGCGGCAGCTGATCCCGTTCAACTACGTCGTGCCCGGCGAGTCGGTGAACCAGCTCGTCGATCTGAACAAGATGCTCGAGTCGACGCCGCACCTGCGCGAGGTGAACCAGCACCTCCAGCACGACGCGACCAACGGCAAGCACGTCCCGATCAACGAGTTCTCGGGCCCCGAGTACCGCATCATCAACTTCGTCGCGGATCTGCCGCTGCGCCTGGAGCGCTTGCTGCCGCGCGCCGAGATCCCGCCGGACATGAGCCACGTGATCTTCGTGCTCACCGAGTTCCAGGTCGCGGACAAGGACACGGCGATGCGCAACGAGCAGGGCGCGTGCAGCCACGAGGCGTACAAGGCGCGCCAGCACGAGAAGGTGCGCGAGCGCCTCTTGGCCGTCGACGACGAGCCGTAGCGCTACTGGCCGATCTGCAGGTCTCTGGTGAGCGTCGTCGTCTTGCCGGCGTCGATCTGGATCGTGAAGCTCTCGGACTGATCGCCGACGACGAACTTGACCTTGTGCTTGCCCGGCTTGAGGTGGATCTTGGCGCGCGGCCCGACCGGCGTCGCCTTGCCGGTGTCGGTACCGTCGACGACGACGCGCGCGAACGGCGTCGTGTACGCGACGAGGTAGCCCTCGTCGGTGGCGGGCGCGGTCGCGACCTGGGTCTTGGTCGTGTCGGTCTTGGTCGTGTCGGTCTTCGTGGTGTCGGTCTTGGTCGTGTCGGTCTTGGTCGTGTCGGTCTTGGTCGTGTCGTGGTGATGGTGCTCTTCGGTCTTCGCGACGGTCGTCTTGGTCGCGTCGGTCTTCGTCGTGTCGACCTTGGTCGTCGTCTTCGTCGCATCGGCCTTCACGACCGTCTGGGACGTGGTCGTGGTCGTAGGCGTGGTCGCGGTCGTGGTCGAATGAGCGCTGCCGCTCGCCGAGCCGGTGCCGCTGCCGCCCGCCGAGCCGCTGCCGCTCGCCGAGCCGCTGCCGCTGCCGCTGGCCGGCACCGCGGATCCCGACGCCGAACCCGAACCCGATCCCGTTGCCGTTGCCGATCCCGATCCCGATGCCGATCCCGATCCCGATCCCGATCCCGTTGCCGATCCCGATCCCGATCCCGATCCCGATGCGACGAGCGCGTTCGATCCCGCGGGCGGCGGCGGCGGCGGCACAGGCACAGGCGTCGGCGCCGCCGCGACGAACTCGCACCTCACCATCCCCAACCCGCTCGCCGCCACGTCGACCTTCTGCTCGCAATCCTTCGCGCCGCTCCGCACCACCTTCACGCTGTAGTTGCCGACGTCGAGCTTCTCGAGCTTGAACGTGCCCTTCTCGACCATGCCGCGCTTCGTGCCGTTGACCCAGACCTCGGCCGGCTTGTCATCGCTCACCGTGACGACGAGCGCGCCCGCTTGCGCAGCGGCGCCCGGCGACGACGAGCCGTCGAGCACCGCGAACTTCACGATCGCGAAGATGCCGAGCACCACGGCCGCGATGCCGATGCCGATCATCACGTCCTTGCCGACGCCCGGGCGCCGGCGGATCGCGGTGACGTCGACGGTGTGACCGACCGCGAGCGGCGTGTGCGGTCCGCTCGGGTAGTCGTCGCGGTACGCGGGCATGCCCGGCGGCGACGGAATCCCCGGCTGCAGCGGCAACGGCATCCCGTTCGCGCCGTAACCGGGCGGCGTGAACACCGGCCCGCCCGCGACCGTCGCCGCGGCGGCCGCCGCGCCCGGCGTCATCGGCGACGGCGACACCGGCGCCATGATGTTGCCGAAGCCCTGCGCCGCGGCCTGCTGATAGCCGTAGCCCGGTTGCGATCCGACCGCGGGGAACGGCTGCGAGCCCTGCACGTACGGCGACAGCGGCTGCCCGCCGTTCGATCCGGACTGCGGGATGACCGGCGCCGGCACGCCGAGCAGCGTCTTCGATTGAGCCGCCGCAGGCGCGGGCAGCGGCGGCGCGGGCGGCGGCGGCCCGGGCACGAACTGCGGCGCGACCGGCGGCTGCGTCTGCGCGCGCGGCGGTTGCGTCTGCGCGCGCGGCGGCGGCACGACCGGCACCGGCGCGGTCTGCCTGCCGACGACGACCGCGGGCGCCGCGGCCTGCTGCGCGGCGACCTGCGCGCGCGCCTGCTCGAGCATCGCCTGCGCGGCGTTGTCGAGCTCGCCGAAGATCGCGGTCGGCGCCTCTTCGCTGAAGTCCTTCGACGACTCGCGCGACGCGCCGCTCGCCGCCGGCGAGCCGAGCGCGGGCCCCACACCGTCACCGACGACGTCGTCGAAGCTCGGCGCGCCGAGCATCGTCGGATCCTCGGCCTTGCCCGCCTCGCCGAGGTGCTCGACGACGTCGAGCTTCGCCTCGGCCGCCGGCATGCCCAGGATGAGCCCGTCCTTGCCGACGCGCTTGTAGTCCTCGAGCTGCGTGCGCTCGCGATCGATCTCGTTCGCGAACGCGTCCTTCAGCCACGACGACAGCGACTTCGGCGTGTAGACCTGCTCCTGCCCCATCAAGTGGTGCTGCAGGTCCTGGTGCAGCTCGCTGCACCACTGGTAGCGGTCGTCGGGATCGCGCGCGAGCGCCTTCATGATCACGCGCTCGATCTCGGCGGGGATGCGCGGGTTCAAGCGCGACGGCGGCTGGATGTCGACGTTGCGCACCTTCTCGAGCGTCGAGAAGTCGGTCTCGCCCTGGAACAGCTTCTCGCCGGTGAGGCACTCGTAGAGGATCGTGCCGAGCGCGAAGATGTCGCTGCGTCGATCGAGCGGCAGGCCGCGCACCTGCTCCGGGCTCATGTAGCCGAACTTGCCCTTGAGCACGCCGGCCATCGTGCGCGAGCTGCGCGACGCGGCCTTCGCGATGCCGAAGTCGATCAGCTTGACCTCGCCCTCGTACGAGATCAGGACGTTCTGCGGCGAGCAGTCGCGGTGCACGATGTCGAGCGGGCGCCCGAGCGGATCGCGCTTGCGGTGCGCGTAGTCGAGGCCCTCGCACACCTTCGCGACGACGAAGCAGGCCATCGCGACCGGCATCGGCTGGCGCAGCTTGCGCAGCCGGTTCTGGATCTGGAGCAGATCCTTGCCCCAGATGTACTCCATCGCGATGAAGTGCGAGCCGTCGATGCGGCCGAGCTCGAAGATCTGACAGATGTTCGCGTGCGCGAGCTGTCCGGCGATCTTCGCTTCATCGATGAACATCTTGATGAAGTCGCGGTCCTCGCCCATCGAGGGCAGGATGCGTTTGATCGCGATGACCTTCTCGAAGCCCTCTACACCGTAGGACTTCGCCTTGAAGACCTCCGCCATCCCGCCGACGCTGATGCGGTCGAGCAAGAGATACTTGCCGAACGGGATCGCCTGCCGCACCGCGTGAACGATGGTAACAGCGCATGAAACGCGATCACAACCTAAACGCGGTCTCCCGCCCGTGGGGCTCGGGCGACAGACGATGTACCTACATCGTCGTCGCGGCCCGACCACCGCGGGTCGTGGCCCCCGTTATGTAAGCGCGGCTCTCAGAAAGACCCGACGAACATGACCTGCGCCCCGTCGCCTGTAGGAACCAGGATGAGCTCGCGCTGTGGCGAGCGGTAGTTCCACAAGCCGTCGACGACGCCATACGCGTACAGCGCGACGAGCGCGCCGCCGGCGACGAGGTTCGCGGTGCGAAGCGTTCGCGCGCTGCTCGTGCGATCGCCGTTGTCGTCGCACGTGAGATCCGCGTTGCACCAGTGGCGCAGCAAGAGGTAGCTGCCGAGGTCGGCGCCGATCAACGCGGCGCCGGTGCCCGCGATGATCCAGCCCTTGGTCGTGTCGCCGTTCTGGAACTGACCCCAGGGCGGCAGGAAGTTCAGGCTGACGTGCTTCACCGGCTTGCGGTGCGCCTTGAGCTCGGCGGCGTGGCGCGTGCGCACGCCCTCGAAGAAGCCGATCGCTTCCGGAGGCGTGACCGCGGGATCGAGCCGCGCGTCTTGATCGAGGAGGAGCCACGCGTAGAGCTCGTGATCGGCGCGATCGAGATCGACGGCGAAGAACGCGGCGAGGCCGCGCAGGCGCCGCGCCTCGGCGAGGTCGGCGCGATCGAGGTGATCGAGCTCGAGCGTCGCGACGAGCTCGCCCGCGCGCGCCCAATCACCGGCGGCTCCTTCCGCGTCGGCGGCGCGCAGCACCGCGGACGGATCGCGCGTCGTGACGCTCGGCTGCGCGACCGCGGTGCCCGCGATCAGCAGCATGGCGAGCGCGATCTTCAAGGGGAGCTCCGCGACCACGCGATCACGCGCGGCGCGAGGATGTCGACGAGCTGCGCGCTCGCCTGCCGCACGAGCGCGCGCTGATCTTCGTCCTTGGCGCCGACCAGCGTGTCGGTGTGCACGACGCGATCGGCGATCTCGCGCCCGCGCATGTCGAACCAGCGCACGCGCGCGGTGGCGCGCGCGGTCCAGACGCCGTCGAAGACGAGGTCGTACTTGGTGATGTCGATCGACAGGCCGAAGTCGCCGTCGAGCGGCTTGCCGTTGGTCGCCGGCGGCACGTCGACGGCGCGATGATCGAGCTT
>DATJIA010000364.1:0-7061 GCA_035493675.1 Kofleriaceae bacterium
GATCAGATCGCGGGCTGGCCCTCCAGCGGGTTGCGGCGGCCGCGAGGCTCGACGCGGTACTCGCAGTGGAAGTACGTCGTGTCGAACATCCACGACAGGGACGCGCGCGCCTCGAGCGCCTGCTCCCACGTCGAGCTCGGCGGCGCGATCGCGCGCGCGAGCCCGGTCGTCGCGGGCGCGTCGCGATAGACGTCGTCGTGGACGCCGAGCTCGAGCACGACGTCGTCGGTCAGGTGGACGCGGGTCGCGAGGCCGAGCGTGCCGCTCCAGTGGCGCGCGTCGTCGGCGGTGCGGGTGTCGGTCCAGACCGCGCCGGCGCCGGCGGAGGCGATCACGTCGAAGCGGAAGACGAGCGATCCGCCGGTGAGCTTGCCGGCCGCGACGCGATAGCCGAGATCGATCGACGCGGCGGCGGTGCGCGACGAGCCGTTCAGATCGCGGAGCTCGGCGCCGACGACGAGGTCGCTGCCCGGGAAGAAGATCCCGCGCACGCCGGCGCTGGTGTCGCGCGCGACGCCGTCACCGAGCCCCGCCCCGGCGAGCACGCCGATCGCGGGTCGCCCCATGTCGTCGCCGATCCGCGCGATCGTGACGACCTCGTCCCAGTCCGCGCGCGCCGGCGCGGCCACACATCCGATCGACGCGACGATCAACATGCCCCGCATGCACGCGGGACACGGGTCACGTCGTCCAGTTGCGGGCCGCGGTCCACGCGACGAACGCGCGCAGCCGCTGCCAGTAGAACCGCGCGATCCGCGGGGGCAGGGCGCGGGCGAGCGCGCCGTCGGGCGGCGCCGCGTCGTCGAGGCCGAGCGCGACCAGGAGCCGCGGCAGGTCGCCGCGCGACGACAAGACCGCGAGGTACGGCCCCGCGACGAGCAAGCGCGCGCGCAAAGACGCGATCAGGTCCGCGATCAGCGCCTCGCGCACGACGACCTCGTACGCCTGGCGCAGCGCCGCGACCTGCAACCGCGGATCGACCGCGCCGAACTCGGCGCACCACAGCGCGACGTCCTCGAAGCTCGCCGCGTGGGGCGCAGCGGCCGCGCGGATCGCGATCGCCGCCGAAGCGATCAGCTCCGACGGGCGACGCAAGGGCGGGTCATCAAGAGCGAGAGCGGCTAGAGGCATGACGAGCCTTCGCTTCAATCGCCGTGCCACGCCGCGAGCTCAACGATTCCGCGCGAGGAGCGCGCGGCTCGTTGCGATCATCAACGCGCCGCGTTTCGCGTCATGACGCCAGCGCCACCCGCGCGTCAGGCGCTTGGGTCGCCTTCACCCGCGAGCCGACGATCGCGCCGCCGATCCCGACGATCGACGTCTCGAGGAACGCGACCACCGCCGCGAACGCGCCGAAGAACTTGCCGAAGAATGATCCGGCCTGCGCGCCCGCCTCGTGCGCGGCGCCGCCGGAGATCGCGTCGGTCATCCCGGTCGTCACCGTCTTGAAGACGTAGCTGACCACCACGTAGTACGCGACCGCCGCGATCGTCGCGGCCAACAGGAACGCGCCCACGGCGCCGCGCGTGCGCGCGCGGGTCGCGAAGGTCGAGGCGAACCCGAACGCGCCGACGATCGCGGCGTACACCGCGCTCGTCACCTTGGGCCCCATTCCTTGGAGCGCGACCGCCGATCCCAGCCCGAGCGCGACCGCGCCGAGCGCGAACAACCAGACCGAGTGACGAGAATACTTTCCTGCGAATTCCTGCATGGGCGTCTCCTTTTGATGGAGCGCGCCATTTGCAGCGGATGTGCCCATCACACGCGGATGCGAAAGCGCGCACTTGCTGCGTGAGCGCGACGACGCGCATGCCGCTCGCGGCAGTCGACTGCCGCGGGTGACAGGGGTACCCTTTCATCCATGGAGACCACGGTTCGCCGTCTCGCGAAGATCCTCGGCGCGTCGGGAGTCGAGGGTGCTGGTCACGATGCCCGCTTCATCGTGGAAGGTGTCAACGGGGACTGTCTGCGCGTGTCGGTCGAGGCCCAGCAGCAACGGCTCATGGCCGTGCTGCAGGACGGCTCCGGCCGCACGCGCTGCACCGTCGACGTCGCGCCTGTCACCCGTGTCACCGAGGACATCAATGCCCCCGGTCGCGCCACCATCCACATCGGCAACATGATGATCCACGTCGACAGCGATCCAGCGCTGTCGATCGAGATCGTCACCAACGAAGAAGCGGGCTAGACGCTCACTCTTCCGCTGCGGCGTGCGGCTTGCGCTCCGCGGCCACCTTCTGCTGCACGGCGTGCGGGACGACGTCGTAATGGGATAGCTCCATCACGAAGCTGCCCTGACCGCCGGTGAACGATCGCAGCTGGCCCGCGTAGCGGCCGAGCTCGGCGAGCGGCGCCTGCGCGCGCACGACGACCATGCCGGCGCCGCCGACCTCGACGCCGACGACGTGGCCGCGCTTGTTCTTGAGGTCGCCGGTGATGTCGCCGACGTGACGCTCGGGCACCGTGATCTCGAGCGTGACGATCGGCTCGAGCAGGACCGGGTTCGCGCGCGACATCGCGTCGCGCATCGCGAACTTCGCGGCGGTGCGGAACGAGGCGTCCTTCGAGTCGACCGAGTGCGACTTGCCGTCGGTGAGCGTCACGCGCACGTCGTTGGCCGGGAAGCCGGCGACGACGCCGCGCTCGAGCGCGTCCTGGCAGCCCTTGTCGCAGGCCGGGATGAAGTTGTGCGGGATCGCGCCGCCGTAGACCTCGTCGACGAACTCGTAGCCGTTGCCGCGCGGCAGCGGCTCGACGCGCAGGAAGACCTCGGCGAACTGGCCCGCGCCGCCGGTCTGCTTCTTCAGGCGGAAGTGACCCTCGCTGCGCCCGGTGATCGTCTCCTTGTACGCGATCGTCGGTTGGCGCGCGACGACCTCGAGGTTGAAGCGGTTCTTGAGCTTCTCCATCGTGACGCGCAGGTGCAGCTCGCCGATGCCGCTGAGCACGAGCTCGTGCGTCTGCGGATCCTGCACCGCGCGCAAGGTCGGATCTTCCTCGACCAGACGCTGCAAAGCCGACGAGAGCTTCACCTCGTCGGCCTTGTTCTTGAGATCCACCGCGAGCGCGTACATGGGCGTCGGGTACGGCGGTCGCGCCGGCGCCCAGTCGTCGTCCACCGCCGGATCGCGGAGGATCATGTCGACGTGGAGATCGTCGAGCTTCGCGATCGCGACGAGATCGCCGGCGAACGCGGTGGTCGACAGCTCGGGATGATCGCGGCCCTCGACCTTCAAGATGTGGCCGGCCTTCATCACCTTCTTCGACGGGCCGCACACGAACTGCGTGTTGCCGTCGAGCGAGCCCTGCAGGATGCGCAGCATCGACAGCTTGCCGAGGTACGGGTCGGTCGTGATCTTGAAGACGTGCGCGAGGAACGGCTTCTTCGCGTCGCACGAGACGTCGATCAGCTCGCCGGCCTGGCCCTTGCGCAGGCGGCGCGGGCGGCCGCTCTGCGGCGACGGCGCTTCCTCGACGAGGATGTGGAGGAGATCGTCGATGCCGACCTCTTTGGTCGCGGACGTGAAGAGGATCGGCACGACGTGGCCGCGGTTCATCGCGACGACGAAGTCCTGGCGCAGCTCGGGCAGTCGGATCGTCTCGCCGCCGAGGTAGCGCTCGAGGGTGGCGTCGTCGACCTCGATCGTCGACTCGAGCATCTCCTTGTGCACCTCGGCGACCGAGCCGAAGTCCGACGGGCCGGCGTCTTGATCGAAGCAGTCGATCACGTCCTCGCCCTTGCGCGTCGGCAGGTTGATGCAGTGGAGCTCGGGGCCGAGCGCGGCGCGCAGCGACTCGACCAGCGCGGGCAGGCCCGCGAGGTTCTCGTCGATGCGATTGACGACGATCATGCGCGCGAGGCCGGCCTCGCCGGCGGCGTGGAAGAGCCGGCGCGTGCCGAGCTCGACGCCCGCGCTCGCGTTGACCACGATCACCGCCGTCTCGACGGCGGGCAGGGCCGCCAACGCGTGACCGACGAGCTCGGGCGATCCGGGCGTGTCGATCATGTTGACCTCGCGACCTTCACAGGTCGCGAAGAGCAACGTCGAGTTGGTGGAGTGGTGGTGCTGCTTCGCTTCGGGCTCGAAGTCGCTGATCGTGGTCGCCGCGTCGACCGAGCCCATGCGTGTGATCGCACCGCACCGATGCAGCACCGCCTCGGCGAGGGTCGTCTTCCCCGATCCGGCGTGACCGAGGAGGACGATGTTGCGAATGCTTTCCGGTTGGAACCCCGCGACCTTCGTCATGCATCGAGTCTAGCCCTGACACGCGAAGGTGGCGTGGCCGGCGGGCTCACATCACGCGGCCGAGGTACTGCGGCGCTAGATCTGCGCGATCTTGAGGGAACGACGAGTGCGCCTGGCAGAAGATCACGTCGCCGTGGGTCTGCTCCCGCACGTCGGCGCACGCCGGGCACTGCGGCGAGGTCTGCACCTCGTGCTCGGTGAGCCCGACGATCAAGGTCGGGCACGGCGCGAGCGCGATCGTGCGATCGGCGACGGTGCCGATCCGTCCATCACCCTTGTGCGCGCCGGCGCCGTGACGCCCGACCACGACGAGGTCGGCGAGGATGTCGGCCGCGAGCATCGAGATCTCGTCGGCGGGGTTGCCGGAGCGCACGTGCAAACGCGCGCGCCAGTCGCCCGAGCCCATGTTGAACGCGTCGATGCCGCCGGTGACGAGCGAGAACAGTCCGGACTTCAGCTCGTGCACCTGCTGCTTGTTCTTCTCCCGCACGGTGATGAAGTGGAGATCCGGACACTCGTGTCGAGCGGCCTGATCGAGCGCGTGCTCGAGCACGATCTCGGCGTACTCCGAGAGATCCAGCCCGACGACGATCCGAAAGCGACGTCGATCGAGACGAGGTGCCACGATCGGCTGCGTGATGGGTTCGTACGACATGTCGCGCCTTTGTGCAGACGTCGTGCCACGCAGTGCGCGAACCTGCGAGCGCGTGATTCTGACGGCAGGGCGCGTCGTGTGAGGGATCACCGGCGAGCGCCGACGAGCACGTGTGGCGGACGCGCTCGCTGATGCGAGCTCTCCCGATCGATCAGCAGGTGTGGCAGACGTTCGGCGCCGACGTGCAGATCTTCCCGCTCTTGCACTGCGACGTCGGCGCGGGGCAGAGCGGCGTCTGCTTGCACGAGCCCGCGCCGCCGCAGCTCGTGTCGCACTTGCACGAGGACGAGCACTGGATCACGCCGCCGCAGCTGTTCGGTCCGCCGCACGAGACGTTGCACGCGCCGGCGCCGCAGGTCGTCGCGCCGGCGCAGCTCATGTCGCCGCCGCACGAGACGGAGCACGACGACGACGTGCTGCAATCGACGCCGCCCGCGCACGAATTCATGCCCGCGCAGTCGACCATGCACGCGAAGCCCGCGGGGCAGACGACCTGGCTCGCGCACGAGCCGGCGGTGTCGCACGTGATCACGCACGTGTTGCCGTTGCACGACGAGCACGCGGGCGGGCACACGAACGCGTCGGCGTTGCCGTTACCGTCGGCGCCGCCGGGCGCGTCGGGCGTGCCGTTCGACACGCACCAGCCCGCCTCGCAGGTGCGGCCGGTCGGGCAGGCGCCGTTGTCGCAGCGGAACGCGCCGGACCGCGTCTCGATCGAGCAGCTCCAGCCGATCGCCATCGCGGCGAGCGAGAGCAGCATCGCGCGGATCACCAGACGCCTCCGATCATCACGGCCGCGTGATCGGGCCCGACCGACGGCGCGATCGCGACGCCGTGATCGCCGCGCCACGATCGCCACCACAGCGCGGCGCCGGTGACCGCGATCACCGCGCCGCCGACGAACATGACGTTGCCGATCGTCGCGTCGTGCTTCGCGGTCGACTCGAGATCGGCGAGCTTGTCGAGATCGGCCGCGGTCGAGGTCGGCGCGTGATCGATGTCGGACTGCTTCGACGACGCCAGCGCCCAGAAGCTCGCGCCGGTGATCACGAGCGCGGCGCCGCCGACGGTGACGACCACCGGCCACGACGGACGCGCCTCCTCGACCTCGACGATCTTCGGCGGCGGCGGCGGCAGCTGTTGCGGTTGCGTGGTGTCGTGGTGCTCCTTCGATCGGCGCGCCTCGCCGCTCTCGAGCATCTCGACGACGGCGGGCTCGAGCGACGCGAGATCGGCGTCGTGCGAGGCCGCGCGGATCAAGAAGGTGTGCGCCTGCGGCTCGCTGTCGCGCGTGACCGCGATGACCTCGACCTGCGCGTCCTTGTCCTTCGCCGTGATCTTCGCGAAGACGACCTGATCGACGTTGAGCGCGGCGGCGACCGCGTCGAGGCACGCGTTGGTGGACGGATCGCAGCCGACGATCACGGCGGTGTCGCTGAAGCTCGCGTCGGCGCGCGCGACGTGGCCGGTCGTCTTCGCCGCGCCGCGCGCGAGCGCATCGGCGATCTCGGCCGGTAGCTTCGGCATCGCGGTCGGCGCCTTGCCCTCCGACGGCAGCACCAACACGCGCGGTTGTAGGTCGGTCGCGGCGGCGAGCCTTGGCACCGCGATCGCGAAGGCGATCGCCGCGGTCGCGAGCGCGCGCTTCACTGCAGGCCCTCGAGGCGCGCGCGGATCTGCGCGGCGTCGGCGGCGTCGCCGGCGAGCGCCAGATACTTCTTGTACGCGGCGACCGCGTGCGGCGCGTCGCCGTTGCGTTCGTAGGCCATGCCCATGCCGCGATACGCAGGCGCGTACGACGGATCGCGCGCCAACGCCTGGCGGAAGCGATCGATCGCCTTGTTCATGTCTCCCGCGACGAAGTCCTGCAGGCCCTCCTTGTACAACGACTTCGCCGTCACCGCGACCGGTGGGGAGTCTTGATCGGAGCCCGAGCCTGTGCCCGAGCCGGAGGCGGAGCCGGCGTTTCGATCGTGATGGTGATGATGTTCGGGGACCGGAGCCGCAACCGAACCCGAAGCGGAACCCGAAGCCGAACCCGAAGCCGCAACCGAATCCGAAGCCGAAGCCGCAACCGAATCCGAAGCCGCAACCGAAGCCGAAGCCGAAGCCGAAGCCGAAGCCGAAGCCGAAGCCGAAGCCGAAGCCGAAGCCGAAGC
>DATJIA010000365.1:0-4463 GCA_035493675.1 Kofleriaceae bacterium
CGGCCGATACGCCAGATCGCGTAGGCAGTTCCGCCGGCGCCGTGCGCGAGGTTCGAGTGCGGCGGCGGCTGCAGAACGGTCAAGTCGCGGTAGCGCACGCCCACGATCGCGTCCGCGTACGTCGTAACAAACCGATCGAAAGTGCGGTCTAGGTTTGCCATCCCTTACCCAGGAACCGAAGCGCGAACGATCATCGCAGGCTAGACCGCAACGTGAAGGCGGTTACCGATCCTACGTCTTGCTTCTTCGCGGTCGAGTGGATGTAGTACGAGCGTGAGAAAGACGAACAAGAAGCCGCTCCAGCTGAGCCAACAAGCAATCCGCTTCCTGAGCGCAACGTACTTGCCGGATGTCCAGGGTGGCCGCCGCTGCGTAGACGACACGTGCGACATGGGCAAGACCTGCGTGCCGAAGGGTCTCTGATCTACTCGGCCTCCAGCATCCAGAAAGTTCGTGTCCACCATCCCGTCCTGAAGTACAGGGTCGCGCCGTTGTCGAGTGAGAGTGGTCGCGTCGGAAACTCCGTCGCGGTCGTCCAAAGTGGAACCGGCGCGCGCCCTGGATCGATCCGGAAGATCAGCGATGTGCCGACCTGATCTCCGATCAGGACGAACGACTGCGAATCGAGCCAAGCGACGTCATGCACGATCGCATCGGGGTTCGGGATCTCCCTGCGCTGCGTCCATCGTCTCGCATCCATCGTCTTGATCGACTCCTGTCGATTCGCGACGGAGATATGTTCACCGTCGGGCGAAACCGCCCAGGACCATGGCGGCACGCCGGGTAGTGCGCCGATCCGACGACCGCGTCCCTTTGCGGGATCGACCTCGTAGAACGCTTGCTCTTGGCCCTCCGTCGCGCCGAGGACGCAACGTGACGAAGCGGCACGCGGGCATGACAACTGCGCGACGAGCTGGTCCGTGAACGAGGCTGGAGTACTCGGCGCGTAAGGCAACGTCTCGACGACCACTGCGCTCGCAGCTTGCATGTCGAGTCGTTCCATCGTGAGGGCCTTCTCGTCGTTCGCCACGTGAAGGAATAGGATCGATGCGGCGTCAGGCGTCAGCTGAGGGGAGAAGACGAGGCCAGTAACAGCACCGATCACGCGACTGCGACCGTCGGCGTCGAGCGCGAGGAACTCGTGGCGATTGCTTCCGCTGGGCGCGATGTAGAACGCGGTCTTTCGATCTGGCGATTGACCGAGCAGCTCCCAATCGCCGTGATCGTCTCTGCGTGGGGTCAGGGCGTCTGTTCCATGGATCGGGGCGCGATCGTGTGTGACCGCGCTCTGGCTGCGATTGAACAGGATGCGTTTGCCGTCGAAGCTCGCGTTGCCGAGGCCGATGTGGTCGCTGTAGGAAGCGATGACGATTGGATCTCCCACGCGCTTGGCACTCACGCGATCCACGGAGACGCCGTGGATCGTGCTCGCGGAGCCGGCGTACGTCACGTAGATGAGACGATCGTCGCCGAGCCAGTGGTAGCTAGGCAGGCCTGACGTGGAGGCGAGCGCCGGGTCGTCGACGAGCAAGACGTCGGAGTTGCCGTCGACGGAGGCAGCGCGGATCGCGGGCCGGAGATCCTTGCCGCGCAGCGCGTAGCCGATCCACCTGCCATCGGGTGACCAGCTTGGCCATCCGAATTCGGCTTCCTCTCGGGTCCCCACGAGGACGCGGACACCCGAGCCGTCGAGGTTGCGCACACGAATGCCACCTTCATCGAAGGTTGCGACGTGCGTGCCATCGGGCGAGATCACGGCGCCCCACGCGCGGAACGGCAGTGTTTGTTTGGGTCCTCCGTCGATCGGTGTGATGACGATGTCCAGCTGTGTTGGGCCCGACTGTTCCGCAACGAGCAATCGTCGATTGTCGGGGAACCAACCGACCCACGCGACGCGGTTCGTCGGCGCCGGGACGTCGTGTGTCGTTCCGGAGGATACGTCTTGCAAGATGAGGCGACCGTTTCGCGCGAGGGCGAGCGTCTTCCCGTCCGGTGAGAGAGAAGCGGAGTCGACATCGAGCGCGCCAGTCGCGGTGAGTTGATGCTCGACGAAGCGCGGTGGCGCTGCCGCGGCCAGGGGCGCTTCGAGTGAGTGCCGAGTAGCGAGCCAGAAAGCGGTGCCTCCGCCGGCGATCACGAAGCCGAGGCCGAGCGCGGCGAGTAGCACTCGTCGCCGAGGTCTGGCTGGGGGAAGCGTCGCGCTCGTGATCGCGATGCCGCTCTCGGTCTGGCGGAGCAGGCGGCGGAGGTCGACGACGAGCTCGGCGGCGTCTTGGTAGCGATCGGCGGGATCCTTCTCGAGGCACTTGAGGACGATGCGATCGAGCTCGAGCGGCGTCTTGGGCGAGGTCTTGGAGGGCGGCGGAGGATCGTCGCGGATGATCGCGGTGGCGATGTCCATCGTGGACGCGCCGCGGAAGGGCGGGGCGCCGGTGAGGAGCTCGAAGAGCATGGTGCCGAAGGCGAAGAGATCCGAGCGCCCGTCGACGGCGCGGCCGCGCGCTTGCTCGGGAGACATATAGGCCGGGGTGCCGAGCACGACGCCCTCGGAGGTGACGACCGACGCGATCGTGTCGGCGCTGTCGGAGGTCGGCGCGGTCTCGAAGATGCGCGCGACGCCGAAGTCGAGGATCTTCGGCGCGCCCTCCGCATCGAGCATGACGTTCTCGGGCTTGAGATCGCGATGCACGATGCCGGCCTTGTGCGCGCGCGCGAGCGCGTCGGCGATCGGGATCGCGGTGCGGATCAGCGGCACCACATCCACAGGCCCGCGCGCGAGGGACTCGCGCAGCGTGCGGCCGGTGACCAGCTCCATCGCGATGAAGGGGACGTCGCCGTCGGTGCCGACCTCGAAGACGGTCGCGATCGCGGGGTGCACGACCGCGGCGGCGGCGCGCGCCTCGCGGAAGAAGCGCTCGCGGCGATCGGCGCGCGCGAGGACGTCCGCGGGCAAGACCTTGAGCGCGACGTCGCGCGAGAGCTTCTCGTCGCGCGCGCGATAGACGATGCCCATGCCGCCTTGGCCGAGGCGCTCGATCACGCGGAAGTGCGCGATGCGCTCGCCCTCGACTGCGATCGGGATCGCGTCGCGCGAGCGCGCGGGCGTGAGCGCAGCCAAGAGCGAGGCGAGATCCGGGAAGCGATCGCGCGGATCGACCGAGAGGCCGCGGCGCAGCGCGCGCTCGACGGGCGCGAGCGCGGTCGTGACGTTCGCGGGCGCGGTGATGCCGCCCTCGACGGCGACGCGCACGTCGTCGAGCGAAGCGCGCTCGGGCAGCGTGAACGGACGCGCGCCGAACAGCGCCTCCCAACACGCGACGCAGAAGCTCCACTGATCCGAGCGCGCATCGGCGACCTCGCCGCGCAACTGCTCGGGAGACATGTACGCGGGCGTGCCGAGCAGGCTGCCCGTGCGCGTGAGCGTCATCGTGAGCGGCAGGGCGCGCGCCGCGCCGCCCGGCGCGGTGACGTCATCGGCGTCGAGGCGCGCGAGGCCGAAGTCGGTGACGACCACGCGTCCGTCACGACCGACGAGCACGTTGTCGGGCTTGAAGTCGCGGTGGACGAGCCCGGCCTCGTGCGCGGCGACCAGGCCGCGGCCCGCCGCGCCGAACAGCTCGAGGATCGCGCGCGGCGATCGCTTCTCCTCGCGCAGCCAGCGGCGCAAGGTCGCGCCGTCGACGTACTCCATCGCGATGAAGAGATCGTCCTTGTTCGCGCCGACGTCGTACACCCTGACGACGTTAGGGTGAGCGAGCCGCGCGACGGACTGGCCTTCGCGCAGCAGGCGCGCTTGCGCGGAGCGCAGCTCGGGGCGCAAGAGCTTGAGCGCGACCGGACGATCGAGGGTCGGATCGTACGCGAGGTAGACCATGCCCATGCCGCCCTGGCCGAGCATCTTGACGATCTCGTAGCGGCCGATCGCGTCGCCGGGGCGGAGCTGCGAATCGGGGGCGGCCACGGTGCCCTCCGCAGCGACGGTGGTGCCGGTCGGCGACGCCGGCGCGGTCGCATCAACTGAATCGTCGACGGTGGCCGGGCTCGCCACGGTGTCATCGTCGTCGATCATTTCGCGGCAGCATCGTAACACCCGTCGCGCATAGACTCCTTCCCCGATGAGATTTGCCGCCGCCGTGATCCTCGTCGCCGCGTGTTCGAGCTCACCGCCGCCTCGGACGGATCCGGAGAGCGTCCTCGCGCCGCAGCGCGACGCGTGCACCTTCAAGGCGGGCGCGACCGCCGCGCAGACGATCGGCAAGGAGCTGCCGATCGGCGACGACATCCCGATCGATCACGTCATCGTGATCATGCAGGAGAATCGCTCGTTCGATAACTACTTCGGCCGCCTCGTCGCGAGCGGCGCGTACGCGCCCGGCGAGGTCGACGTGCCGCCCGCCGACTGGGCGCTCTCCGACGGCAACGGCGGCACCGTCGCGCCGCACCCGGACACCGACTACTGCTTC
>DATJIA010000366.1:0-11469 GCA_035493675.1 Kofleriaceae bacterium
CGTGCCGCCGTCGCCGCCGTCGCCGCCCGCGCCGCGGCCGCCGTCGCGACCGCCGGTCCCGCTCGAGCCGTAGCTGCCGTCGGTGCCCTTGCCGCCGTCGCCGCCGCGGCCGCCGCGCCCGCCCCCGCCGCCCGCGCCGCCGTCGCCGCCGCGCGCGATCACGCTCAGCGGCGCGCCTTGCGGATCGAGGATCGCGTACCGCGCGCCGCTCGCGTCGCGCACGCGCGCGATCACGTGGCGCCCGTGCGCGCCGTCGACGTACGCGAGCGCGACCTCGATCGTGCCGGCGTCGCCGCCGTCGCCACCCGTGCCGCCGTCTTCGCCGTCGCCGCCGTTCGCGCCGCTGCCGGGCGGATCGCCGTCGCTGCCGTCGCTGCCGTTGCCGCCGTCGTTGCCCGACATGCCGTCGCCGCCGCCGCCGCCGTCGCGCTCGACGACGACCTCGCAGTCGTAGCGCGGCGACAGCTCGACGTGCGCGCGCAGGTCGGGGCGCCCGCGCACCGCCGCCTCGACGCCGATCGCGCGATCGATCGACGCGAGCAGATCGCCGGGCGGCTGGTAGCGACCGTCGTCGAGCACGCGGCCCGCGGTCGCGGTCCACGTGAAGGTCGCGAAGTCGAGCTGGCCTTCGCGGTTGGCGACGCCGCCGCGCCCGTACGACCAGGTCGCGAGGGTGCGGCCGTCGTCGGTGTGCACGCCGGCGCGCAGCTGCACCTCCGGACCCGCTGGGCAGTACTGCGCGCCACCGCCGACGAGCTCGAGGTCGAGGTCGGTGACTTGATCCGGCGCGACCGTCGCGTAGTGAGGAGTCGCCGCGCACGCGCCGAGGCCGAGGACGAGGACGAAGAACCAGATTGGACGCATGCGTCGAGCGTGGTCTTCAGATCGGAAGATTTCGTGAACGCCGCGTTGCGCACTGTGAACTGCCGAAGCCGCAGCCCCGCGCTGCAGGTTCCGCAGGACACGGTTTGCCGGATCGCGTGCGATCGCGAGGTTGCAGGCGGCACAACGGTTGCTCATGGGTCTCGGCGAAGGAGATCACGATGTCCATCACCAAGAAGAAGATCGGATTCGCTGCCCTCATCGTCGCGCTCGCCACCGCGGGCTCGATCGCGACCGCGCAGCCGTCCGGCGACGACAACGACGGCAACGCGGATCGCCAGGCGATGCGCGAGCAGTGGAAGGCGAAGCGCGAGGCGAAGAAGCAGGAGATGCTCGCGAAGTACGACACCAACAAGGACGGCAAGCTCGACCAGAACGAGCGCCTCGTGATGCGCGACGACCTGATGACCGCGCGCTTCGCGAAGCTCGACACCGACGGCAACGGCCAGATCAGCCTCGCCGAGTTCAAGGCCGGCGCGAAGCTGATGAAGGGCCACGGCCATCACCACCGCTTCGGTCGCCACGGCTTCGGCCGGTCGCGCGGCCAGGGCGGCGGCGGTACGCGGTAAGCTGGGGCCGATGGCGAGCACGCGCGTCGCGCCGCTGGCGCGCTGGTCGGTCGCCGCCGCGGTCGCCTTGATGGGCGCCGCGTTGATCGTGACCGCGTGGACCACGCGCACCAGCGTGCGCGACGCGCGCGATACGCTGATCCGCGGCGAGCGCGCCGCGCTCGAGCAGGCGGTGCGCGCCGATCTCGCCGAGCTCGACGGGCCGCCGACCGCCGCGGATCTCGCGGCGGTGCTCGACGCCGAGAAGGACGCGGGGCTGCGCTACATCGCGATCTACAACGGCGCGCGGCCGATCGCGGAGGCCGGCGCGTCGTCGCCGTCGCGCCAACGGATCGAGATCCGCGCGCGGCGCCGCCACGGCGCGCGGGTCGTGATCGAGCTCGACGACGTCGAGGCCGGCGCGCTCGACGCGGCGGCGACGCGCACGCTCGGCATCGGCGTCGCGGCGGCGGCGATCTTGCTCGTGGTCGCGGCGTTCCTGTTCCGCTGGGTGCTGCGCGCCGCCGAGCGCGAGCGCGAGCGCGAGCGCGAACGGCGGCTCGCGTCGCTCGGTGAGCTCAGCGCCGTGCTCGCGCACGAGATCCGCAACCCGCTCGCGTCGCTCAAGGGCAACGCGCAGCTGCTCGCGTCGATGATCTCCGACGACAAGCCGAAGGCGAAGGCCGCGCGCGTCGTCGACGAGGCCGTGCGTCTCGAGACGCTCACCAACGAGCTGCTCGAGTTCGTGCGCACCGGCGAGCTGCGGCGCGCGCCGATCGATCCGAGCGCGCTCTTGCGCGACAGCGCCGCCGCGGTGTCGTCCTCGCCGGAGCTCGAGCTCGACACGAGCGCCGCACCGGAGCGCTGGTCGCTCGACGAAGCGCGGCTGCGCCAGGTCTTGATCAACCTGATCGAGAACGCGGTCGCCGCCGGCGCGCCGGTGCGCGCGATCGCGCGAACCGACCGCGACACGCTCGTCTTCGAGATCATCGATCACGGCCCCGGCGTCGCCGCCGACGACGCCGAGCGCATCTTCGAGCCGTTCTTCACCAAGAAGACGAGCGGCACCGGCCTCGGGCTCGCGGTCGCCAAGCGCGTCGTCGAGCAACACGGCGGCACGATCGCGGTCGATCGCGCGCCCAACGCCGGCGCGCGCTTCCGCGTGACCTTGCCGCGCGACGTGCGATCATGAAGGCCAGCCCATGGCGCGCATCCTGATCGCCGACGACGAGCCCGGCATCCGCGAGTTCGTCGCCGACGCGCTCGCGCTCGACGAGCACACGGTCGTCGCAGCCGCCGATGGCAAGCAGGCCGCCAAGATCGCCGACGAGCGCGGCTTCGATCTCGTGATCACCGATCTCCGCATGCCGGGGATGGACGGGCTCGCGCTGCTCCGCAAGCTGCGCGCCGAGCAGCCCGAGGTCGAGGTGATCGTCTTGACCGCGCACGGCACCGTCGACACCGCGGTCGAGGCGATGAAGCTCGGCGCGTTCGAGTATCTGCAGAAGCCGCTCAGCGGCCCCGACGAGCTGCGCCTGGTCGCCGCGCGCGCGCTCGAGCGGCGCGGCCTGCGCGATCGCGTCGACGGCGCCGCGCGCGAGCCCACCGGCCCGCCGCTCTCCTACGGCGATCCCGCGATGAAGCCGGTCGTCGACGCGATCGACAAGGTCGCCAAGACCAACGCGACCGTCTTGCTCCTCGGCGAGAGCGGCACCGGCAAGGAGGTCGCCGCGCGCGCGATCCACGCGCAGTCGCCGCGCGCCGCGAAGCCGTTCCTCGCGGTCAACTGCGCCGCGCTCAGCGAGACGCTGCTCGAGAGCGAGCTCTTCGGTCACGAGAAGGGCGCGTTCACCGGCGCGACCGACCGGCGACGCGGGCGCATCGAGCTCGCCGACGGCGGCACCTTCTTCCTCGACGAGGTCGGCGAGCTGAAGCCCGAGCTGCAGGCGAAGCTCCTGCGCGTCTTGCAAGAGCGCCGCTTCGAGCGCGTCGGCGGCACCCGCACGCTCGAGGTCGACGTGCGCTGGATCGCGGCGACCAACCGCGATCTGCGCGCGATGATCGATCGCGGCGCGTTCCGCGAAGATCTCTATCATCGCCTCGCGGTCTTCCCGATCAAGCTGCCGCCGCTGCGCGATCGCCCCGCCGATCTGCTGCCGATCGCGCGCGCGTTGCTCGCGCGGATCGCGCGCGACCTCGGCCGCACGACGCCGCGGCTCACGACCGCCGCCGAGAAGCGGCTCGCGTCGTCGAGCTGGCGCGGCAACGTGCGCGCGCTCGCCAACGCGCTCGAGCGCGCCGCGATCCTCGCCGACGGCGACATCATCGACGACGCGCACCTGTGGATCGAAGACGCCGGCGTTTCCTCGGGAGAGCTCAAGTCGCTCGCCGAGCTCGAGAAGGACGCCGTCTTGCGCGCGCTCGCGCAGGTCGGCGGCAACCGGCGCAAGGCCGCCGAGCTGCTCGGCATCGGCGAGCGCACGCTGTACGACAAGCTGAAGAAGTACGGCGTCGAGTAGCTGCGGATCCCGCAGCTCGATCTGCGGGAGCTGCAGCCTCGATCCTGCAACTCCGCACGCGCGTTGGCGCACGCGCGCGGCACGCGCGCTGCAATGAAGCCAGGGCGAAGGAGTTACGACGATGCGGATCTTCAGCAAGCTCATCCTCGCCGGCGCGCTGCTCTCGGGTGGCGTCGCGGCTGCCGACAACGACTGGCGCACCCCCGACACCACGACCCAGCGCGATCACCGCCAAGGCGATCAGGTCGCGCGCAACGACCGCGACTTCGATCGCGCGCCGCCGCCGAAGTTCGAGAAGCACCGCGAGCGCCGCGGCTTCGTCTGGGTCGACGGCCACTGGCAGAAGAATCGTCGCCGGTGGGTCTGGATCCCCGGCCACTTCGAGCGCCGGGTCGCGAGCGCCGGGCCCGGCCAGCACAATCGCTATTGACCTTTGGTCAATAAGGCTCCATGCTCTGGAGCATGGACTTCCCCGTCGTGATCGTCGGCGCCGGCTTCTCGGGGCTCGCCGCGGGCATCCTGCTCAAGAAGGCCGGCGTCGACAGCTTCACGATCGTCGAGAAGCTGCCCGGCGTCGGCGGCACCTGGCGCGCGAACACGTATCCCGGCGCCGCCTGCGACGTGCAGAGTCACCTCTATTCGTTCTCGTTCGAGCCCAACCCGCGGTGGTCGCGCTCGTACGGACCGCAGCAGGAGATCCTCGCGTACCTCGAGCGCTGCGCCGAGAAGTACGGGCTCACCCCGCACTGCCGGTTCGACACCGCGGTGACCGGCGCCGACTTCGACGAGGCGCGCGGCCTGTGGACCGTGCACACGACCGGCGGTGATCTGCCGGCGCGCGCGCTCGTGCTCGGCAACGGCGCGCTGCACCTGCCCGCGTATCCCGAGATCGAAGGCCTGCGCGAGTTCAAAGGCCCCGTCTTCCACTCCGCGCAGTGGGATCATTCGTTCGATCCCGCGCACAAGAAGATCGGCGTGATCGGCACCGGCGCGAGCGCGATCCAGTTCGTGCCGCAGATCGCGCCCGCTTCGAAGACGACGCACGTCTTCCAGCGCACGCCGCCGTGGATCATGCCGAAGCCGGATCGTCCGATGAAGCGCGCCGAGCGTTGGGCGATGGAGCACATCCCGGGCGCGCACTGGGCGCGCCGCACCGGGCTCTACTGGCGGCTCGAGAGCCGCGCGTATCCGCTGATCCACGACGCGCCGCGTATCAGCGCGTTCGCCGAGAACATCGCGAAGAAGTTCATCGCCGAGCAGATCGCGGATCCGGCGCTGCGCGCGAAGGTCACGCCCGACTACCGCCTCGGCTGCAAGCGCGTGCTGCTCTCGAACGATTGGTATCCGACGCTGGCGCGCGCCAACGTCGAGCTCGTCACCGACGGCATCGAGCGGATCGAAGCGTCCGGAATTCGGACGAAGGACGGCGCGCTGCGCGAGGTCGATGCGATCATCCTCGGCACCGGCTTCCGCGTCGCCGACTACCTGTCGCCCGTGCGCATCGTCGGCCGCGGCGGCCGCGAGCTCAACGACGTCTGGCGCGATCAGCTCGCGACCTATCTCGGCATCACGGTCGCCGGCTTCCCGAACCTGTTCCTGCTCATGGGCCCCGGCACCGGCCTCGGCCACAACTCGATGATCTTCATGATCGAGGCGCAGGCGCGCTACGCGGCGCAGTCGATCGCGGCGCTCGCGCGCAGCGGCGTCGCGTACATGGATGTCCGCCCCGAGGCGCAGGCCGCGTTCACCGACGAGCTCGAGCGCAAGAACTCGCAGACCGTGTGGGCGTCGGGGTGCTCGAGCTGGTACCGCACGCCGAACGGCGGGCTCGTCACCTGGCCCGGTTTCACGTTCGACTACTGGCGCCGCACGCGCCGCGTCGACTGGAGCGATTACGAGCTCCGCGCGCCGCAGCCGGTGGTAGCTTCGATCCATGAGGCTGGTCCTCGCGATCGCGATCGCGCTCGGCGCGCTCAGCGCGTGTAGCGTCTATTCGCAACCCGCGGGTGGCTGCGACTACAAGGGCAAGCACCACACCGACGACGAGCGCTTCCCCGCGGGCGACGGCTGCAACACCTGTCAGTGCCTCGAGGGCCAGGCGGCGTGCACGTTGATCGGATGCGCCGACGCCGGCCCGAACGCGTGCGGCGCGCTCACCTGCGGCGACACGATCTGCAACGCGGGCGAGCACTGCGTGAACGGCGCGTGCCTGTGCGGCGATCACGCCGGCTGCATCGACGGCGACTCGTGCGCGTCGGCAGGCCCCGGCACGTCCGACGGCTGCGGCTCGATCTGCTGCGGCAAGAGCGGGCCGTGCCCGCTATGACGCTCCGGTGAGGAACGCGATCGCGGGCGCGCTCACGCGCGCGGGCGCCTCGACCTGCGGATAGTGTCCGACGCCGTCGAGCTCGACGATGTCCGGATCTCGGACGAGCTCGCGGTAGCGCGCGATCATGTGCGCGCCGGAGACCGGATCGTCCGTGCCGTCGATCACGCGCACGGGGATCTGCGGATCGACGATCGCGCCGACCCAGCGCGCACGGTTCACGCGCCGCTCCTCCATGTAGCGGATCAAGGCCGGCATGATCGCGAGGCCGTCGTGCTCGGTGACGAGCTTCCACATCGCGTGCGTCTCGTCGGCGGCGAGCTCGCGCGCGCAGATGCGCTGCATGCTCGCGGCGAAGCGCGCCTCGGTCGTGCGCTTCGCGAGCAGCGGGCCGAGCCGCGACGCGAGCAGCTTCTGCACCGGCCGCGCGCGATGCGTCTCCGGGAACAAGCCGCCGTTCAACAAGCACAGCCGCTCGATCGTGAACGGCAGCGCGCCGCCGCGTTGGCGCGCGAGCAGCTCCTGCGCGACGGTGTCGCCGAGATCGTGCGCGAGGACCTTCAGGCGCGAGATCCCGCGATGCGCGACGAACGCCGCGCACAGATCCGCGTACGCCATCACGCTGTAGTCGAATGACTTCGGCTTGGCGGAGAAGCCGAAGCCGATCAGATCGAGCGTGATCGTCTGGAACCCGGCGCCGACGAGCGCGGGCACGATCGGCGCCCAGTCGTAGCTCGCGGTCGGGAAGCCGTGGATCAAGAGCAGCGGCGCTCCGGTGCCGTCGACCCGCGCGAAGATCTCGTGCCCGCGCCACGCGAACGGCTCGCCGCCCGCGCGCCATCCTTGCAGCGCGGTCACCACTCGCCGACGTTCGGCATCGAGGCCCACGGCTCCTGCTTCGGCAGCGCCTCGCCCGCCTGCAACAGCTCGACGCTGATCCTGTCCGGCGATCGGACGAACGCCATGCGCCCGTCGCGCGGCGGCCGGCTGATCGTGTAGCCGAGATCGACGAACCGCTGACACGCGGCATAGATGTCGTCGACCTCGTACGCGACGTGCCCGAAGTTGCGGCCGCCGCTGTACGCCTCGGTCTGATCCCAGTTGTGCGTCAGCTCGATCTGCGGCGAGTCACCGCCCTCGCGCTCGCCGAGGAACACCAACGTGAACCTGCCCTGCTCGTGGTCGCGCCTCCGGATCTCGCGCAACCCGAGCCCCTCGCAGAAGAACCGCAGCGCCGCCGGCAGGTCGAGCACGCGGACCATCGTGTGCAGATAGCGCATGCCGATTGGTATCATCGACCCGTGGCGCAAGCACCGTACAGCGAAGGGATTGGCCTACCTCGCCATCGGGTCGGCGAGGTCATCGCCGGAACGCTCTACGTCTCACCATTGTTGCCGCCCATCGGAGCGTTGGCCAAGATCGCACTGATCGAGGTGCTCGGACCACCGACACGCTCGACCTGGCAGATGCTGATGCGGTGCGAGTTGCAGCTCGGTGACGACATCGTCGTCGCCGACCTCGCGGCGTGGTGTGACGACGATGGCATCGCGCCCAACTGGGTGTGTGAGGTGCTCGCGCCGTCGACCGCAAAGCTCGATCGGACCAAGAAGCTCGGCGTCTACGCGCGCGAGCGCGTGACGCATGTCTGGATCATCGACCCGCTGTCACAGACGCTCGAGGTGCTGCGCCTCGATGGCGACACGTACCGCATTGCGATGACCGCGGGTGGCGAAGACAAGGTGCGCGCCGAACCCTTCGATGCGATCGAGCTCGATCTCGCGATCCTCTGGGCGCGCTGAGCGCTACTCCAGCGGCGAGAGCAGATCGTCGACGTCGCGCTCGGTGAGCGCGGCGCCGGCGGTGCCGCCGGCGGCGAGGATCGCGTCGGCGAGGCGGCGCTTGTGCTGCTGGAGCGCGAGCATGCGCTCTTCGACCGAGCCGGCCGCGATCAGGTTGTAGACGAACACGGGCTTGGTCTGCCCGATGCGATAGGCGCGATCGGTCGCCTGCGCCTGCACGGCCGGGTTCCACCATGGATCGTAGTGGATCACGGTGTCGGCGGCGGTGAGGTTGAGCCCGGTGCCGCCGGCGCGCAGCGAGATCAAGAAGACCGGCGCGCGTCCGGCTTGGAAGGCGTCGATCGGCTTCTGGCGATCCGGCGTCGAGCCGGTCAGCGCGACGTGGCCGATGCCGCGCGCGAGCAGGCCCTCGCTGATCAGCGCGAGCATGCGCGCGAACTGCGAGAAGAGCAGGATCTTGCGGCCCTCGCCGACGAGCTGCGCGATCAGCTCCAGCGCGAGCTCGAGCTTCTCGGATCGCTCGACCGATCGCGCGGCTTCGACGTTGACCAGGCGCGGATCGCAGCAGACCTGCCGCAGCTTCAAGAGCGCGTCGAGGATCGCGATCTGCGCGCCGCCGATGCCGCGCTGCTTGATCTGCGCGCGCACGTCGGCGTGCGCGGCGACGCGGATCGATTCGTACAGCTCGCGCTGCGCGCCGGACAGCTCGACCGCGCGCACGATCTCGGTCTTCGGCGGCAGCTCCTTCGCGACCGCGTCCTTGGTGCGACGCAGGATGAACGGCCGCACGCGCTCGCGCAGCGCGTTCAAGCGCGGCAGGTCGCCCATCTGCTCGATCGGCTGCCGGAACTCGGCGGTGAAGCGCTGCAGATCGCCGAGCAAGCCCGGGTTCAGGAACTCCATCACCGACCACAGCTCGCCGAGGTGGTTCTCGATCGGCGTGCCGGTCAGCGCGATCCGCTGCGCCGCCTTCAAAGCGCGCGCGGCGTCGTGCGCTTGGCCGTGATGGTTCTTGATCGTGTGCGCCTCGTCGAGGACGAGCACGCTGTACTCGCGCGCGACGAGCTCCTCGCGATCGCGCACGAGCAGCGGGAAGGTCGTGATCGCGACGTCGTGATCGTCGATCTGCGCCAAGCGCGCGGCGCGCCCGGGTCCGCGCAACGCCACCACGCGAAGCGACGGCGCGAAGCGCGCGAGCTCGCGCGACCAGTTCCCCGCGCACGAGGTCAACGTCACGATCAACGCCGGACGATCCAGCCGCCCCGCCTCCTTCTCGGCCAACAGGTGCGCGATCGTCTGGAGCGTCTTGCCGAGGCCCATGTCGTCGGCGAGCACGCCGCCGGCGTCGTGCGATCGCAGGTGCGCGAGCCACGCCACGCCCTCGACCTGGTACGGCCGGAGGTCCGCCTGCAGCCCGACCGGCGGCGCACAAATAGAGGAAGCGCGCGGCCCGAGCGCGAGCGCGTACCCCGTGTCGCGGATCGATCGATCGCCGGTCCACCGGACCGCGCGCCCCGCGCCGTGCAACGCCGCGCCGAGGTGCGCGAGCTGCACCGCCGATCGCGCCGGCAAGAGCGTCTTCGCGCCGCCGCGATACAGCTCGCGCAAGACCTGCAGCACCAGCTTCAACCGCTCGGGAGGCACCGGCAGCCAGCGCCGCTCGTCGACGCGCACCGCGATGCACTTGCGCGGCAACCGCCCGAGCGCTTCCAGGCTCGGCGTCGCCTCCAAGAGATCCAACATCGCCGGCAACAGATCGACGCGACATCCGTCGATCTCCACGCCGAGCTCGAGGCCGAACCAATCGGGCCGCTTCTCGTCGGGCGCGACGTCCGCGTACAACGGCGCGCCGGCGTCGACGACCTGCCACGGATAGTCCTGATCGATCTCGATCTTCCAGCCGAGCCGGGTCAGCTGCGGGACCGCGTACGCGCTGAACGCACACAGCGCGTGGACGTCGCCGTCCAAGCGCAAGACGTAGTCGACCGCGACGCCGGGCGCGACCGCGCAGTCGTCGAGCGCGTCGATCTCGATCGCGCCGAGCGCCTCGAGCACGCGCCGCGCCTCCGCTTCCCACCGAGCGCCGGTCGCGCGCAGGCGCAACCCCGCGACCTCGAAGTCGAGCCGCAGCGCCGCCGCCCGGACCTCTTCGCTCCCCACGAATATGGTTTCGGTCCCCAACCGCAGGCACGGCACGGCCGCCGCGGCGGGATTCACCAACGTCATCTCGATCATCCGTATCAGCGACGGATCCGGTCGTCCACTTTGCGCGGCGGCGGGGAGATCCGGACTGCGAAAGTGCTGCGCCTACCTTGCATTCACGCAGCCCCCGGTGAAACGCGTTCTCGCGCGATCAACAAAGGGTGTTGCGGTAAGGTCCGCCGCATGACCAGACCGATCCGACGCGTCGCCGTCCTGGGCGCGGGCGTCATGGGCAGCGGCATCGCGGCTCACTGCGCCAACGCAGGCATCCCGGTGCTCCTCCTCGACATCGTTCCCCCCAAACTTTCCGACGCCGAGAAGAAGAGCAAGGCGGCGCGCGACGGCTTCGCGGCCGGCGCGCTCGCGAAGCTCCTCAAGTCGAAGCCCGCGGCGTTCACGCACCCGCGGAACCAGCAGCTGATCACGATCGGCAACTTCGACGACGACCTCGCGAAGGTGAAGGACTGCGATCTGATCGTCGAGGCGATCATCGAGAAGCTCGAGATCAAGCACGACCTCTTCGAGAAGCTCGAGAAGATCGTCGGCGGCGACACGATCATCGCGTCGAACACGTCGGGCCTGCGGATCGCCGACATGCTGGTCGGCCGCAGCGATCGCTTCAAGCAGCACTTCCTGGTCACCCACTTCTTCAACCCGCCGCGCTACATGAAGCTGCTCGAGCTCGTCGCGGGGCCGGAGACCAGCGCCGAGTGCAAGGCGCGCGTCGAGCACTGGGGCAAGGACGCGCTCGGCAAGGGCATCGTGTGGGCGAAGGACACGCCGAACTTCGTCGGCAACCGCATCGGCACGCAGTCGCTGATGACGGTGATCCACCTGATGCTCGACATGAACCTCGCGCCCGAGGACATCGACGCGATCACCGGCGTGCCGATGGGCCACCCGAAGTCGGCGACGTTCCGCACCGGCGATCTCGTCGGCCTCGACACGCTCGGGCACGTCGTCAAGAACTGCTACGAGGTGCTCGTGAACGACGAGGACCGGCAGGTCTTCGCGACCCCGCCGTACATCACGGCGATGATCGAGAAGGGCCAGCTCGGCGACAAGACCAAGGGCGGCTTCTACAAGAAGGTCGGCCCCGACGTCATGACGCTCGACCCGAAGACGGGCGAGTACCGCAAGAAGGGCGGCGACGAGGCGATCGCGAAGGCCGCGAAGTCGATCGCGAAGATCGA
>DATJIA010000367.1:0-3851 GCA_035493675.1 Kofleriaceae bacterium
TCGAAGCCGTCCATCTCGACGAGCAGCTGGTTGAGCGTCTGCTCGCGCTCGTCGTGACCGCCGCCGAGGCCGGCGCCGCGGTGGCGGCCGACCGCGTCGATCTCGTCGATGAAGATGATGCACGGCGCGTTCTTCTTGCCCTGCTCGAACAGGTCGCGGACGCGCGACGCGCCGACGCCGACGAACATCTCGACGAAGTCGGAGCCGCTGATCGAGAAGAACGGCACGCCCGCCTCGCCGGCGATCGCGCGCGCGAGCAGCGTCTTGCCGGTGCCCGGCGGGCCCATCATCAGGACGCCCTTCGGGATGCGGCCGCCGAGGCGCGTGAACTTCTTCGGGTCCTTGAGGAAGGCGATGATCTCCTCGACCTCGTCCTTCGCTTCCTCGACGCCGGCGACGTCCTTGAACGTCACGCGGTTCTGGTGATCGGTGAGCAGCTTCGCCTTCGACTTGCCGAAGCTCATCGCCTTGCCGCCGCCCGCCTGGAGCTGGCGCATGAAGAAGAAGAAGATGCCGAAGAGGAAGATCATCGGCAGCCACGAGAGCAGGATCTGCGGCCAGATCGACGAGTCGTCCTTCGGCTTCACCTCGTACTGGATGCCGGCGTTCGACATCGCCTGGGTCAGGTTGTCGGGGTACTCGCCGTAGACGACGGTCTTCGTGCCGGTCGCCTTGTACGTGATGACGTACTTCGCCTCGTGCCGCTGCCCCGGCTGCACCTTCACGGACTCGATCTGCGACGCCTTCGACTTGTCGGCGAGCTCGGCCTTGAAGGTGGTGACGTCCTTCTCCACCTCCTTGCCGCTGGAGTCCGTGAACATCGAATAGATGCTCACGAACATCAGGATCAAGATGACCCAGATGAGGATGGTCTTGTGAGATTGGCGCAAAGCAGTACCGCGCGGTTAGAGGTGATCCCGAGTATACCCACGAAAGGGGGTGAAGCCACCGTCCTTTCAGGCAGGAGCGACTCGGATTTCGACGTCGAACGCGGGGCCGAGATGCTCTGCCCACAGGATCACCGAGTCGCGATCTCGGACGACGACGCGCGATGAGGATCGGAGCCGGCGCGGGACGCGGGCGTCGATGTAGAGATCGGAGAGCTTCCGGGAGCGGCCGCGCAGGCGCGCCGGGCGCATGCGATCTCCCGGTCGGGCCAATCGGATCGTGAACGGCTCGGGGTAGTCGACCGAGAGCGCCGCGGGCTCGGGGTCCGCGGGGTCGAACCGGAGCAGCTCGTACTCGCGAACCGCGCGCGTCGACGGGAGATCGAGCGTCTTGGTGCCGGAGACCGGGGCGCGGATCAGCTCGATCAGCGCGCGGACGTGCGGGGCGTCGAGCGGGGCCAGCGAGGACAGCGCGAGGCCGAGGACCGCGTCGGGCGCGCGCGCGAGCGTCGGCGCGTGGAGATCCCGGTCGCGCGCGGCGGCGGCGAGCAGCGCGCGCGCGTCGGTGGTGAGCGCGGCTCGCCACGCGCGGGTCGAGGCGGCGAGTCGGCAGAGCGCGCGCTCGAGCTGCGGGTTCTCGCGGGCGAGCGCCGGCATGATCGTGTGGCGGATACGATTGCGGAAGAAGCGCGGATCGTCGTTGGTGTGATCGTGCGCGAAGGCGAGCGCGCGAGCGCGCACGTACGCTTCGATCTCGTTGCGGGTGGTGGCGAGCAAGGGCCGGACGTAGCGGCCGCGGCGCGGCGCGATCCCGGCGAGGCCGGCCGGGCCGGTGCCGCGCAGGATCCGCATGAGCACGGTCTCGGCTTGATCGCTCGCCGTGTGCCCGGTGAGGACGCGCGCGAGCTCGTGCTCGTCGGCGAGCGCGGCGAGCGCGGCGTAGCGGGCGCGGCGCGCGGCGGCCTCGCCGGTGCCCTCGACGCGCACCGATCGGATCTCGATCCGCGTGTCGCGCCGCTGCGCGAAGGCGATCACGACGTCGCGATCGCGCGCGGCAGCGTCGGGGCCGCGCAGCTGATGATCGATGTGCAAGAGCAGCACGCGCGCGGGGCCGAGGACGTCGATCGTCGCGTCGGCGAGCGTCATCGAGTCGGCGCCGCCCGACAGCGCGACGCCGACGCGCGCGCCCTCGGGCAGATCCGCGAGCGCGGTCCGGATCGCTCGATCGATCACGACCTGACCTTACAGTTGACAGCGGGCCCGCGGGCGTCCACGTTGCGCGCGAATGGATCGAGAGCACACGCCCGGGCGATCGCTGGAACGGCTGCGCGAAGTGCTGGCGGGGCCGCGCGGCTACCGCAAGATCGACGCGCTCCTCAGCCAGGACGACGCGGCCGCCGCGGTCGCGGCGCTGTCACCCGGCGAGGTGTTCGAGCTCGTGCACCAGGTCGGCTTCGAGGACGCGATCGATCTGATCCACCTCGCGACGCCCGAGCAGATCCGCGGCTGCCTCGACATCGACGCGTGGGACGGCGATCACGTGCTCACCGACGCGATGAAGCCGTGGCTGTCCGCGGTCGCGGGCGCGGGCTTCGAGAAGCTCGGCGCGACCTGGGAGCGGCTCGACCCCGAGCTGCGCGCGCTGTGGGTGCAGCGCAACACGTTCGTCTACGACCTCTCGATCGGGGAAGAAATCCCCGAGGACGAGGAGCGCCCGCTCTACCCGACCGTCGACGGCTTCTTCATGCTCGCGCTGCTCGGCGACGACGACACCCAGCGGATCACGCACGAGATCATCGACGATCTCTACCGCGCCGACGCGGATCTCGCGCGCCACACGATCATGGCGGCGCGGTCGGAGCCGTCGGCGGAGCTCGAGGAGATGAGCTATCGCTGGCGCAAGGGCCGCATGGCGGATCTCGGCTACGTCGACTTCTTCGAGGCGCTCGACATCTTCCAGCCGCTCGAGCCCGACAAGGTGCAGATCGGCGAGGGCACGCACGAGCGCTTCGTGATCGAGGACGGCGCGCGATCGCTGCCGGTCGCGATCGCGGAGCAGGTCGTCACCCGCAGCTTCTTCGCGCGCGCGTACGCGCGGCTCGAGGCGTCGGAGGCCGAGCGCGTCGAGCAGGCGCTGATCGTCCTGGTCAATCGCGTGCTCGCGGCCGCGCGCGTGAAGCCGGGCGATCAGGTGGCGACCGCGCGCGCGTCGGAGTACGCGATGGCGACGACGTCGCTCGGGCTCGAGACGATCGCGCGCGGCGACACCGCGCGCGCCGAGCAGGCGCTGCGCACGGTCGCGCTCACGCGCCTGTTCCGCGCCGGCTACACGGCCCTCCGCAAGCTGCGCAAGCTCGCCGACGGGCTGTCGGTGCGCGCGGCGACCGCCGGCTCGCCCGCGGTCGAGGTCGTCGGCGCGTTGCGCGCGCCGTGGCCGATGCTCGCGCGCGCGATCGACACGCCTCCCCCCCGTGTCAATGAACCTTTCGGCGCCGCGGCTCCCGCAGCGCCGGAAGCGGGCGCGCGGCCGTTCGAGTCGGTCGCGGATCTGCGGCGCGCCGCCGAGATGCTCACGCGGCTCGCGGTGCGCGTCACGCTGGTCGAGGGGCTCGGCGTGGATCTGATCGCGATGAGCACGATGCCGGAGCCGCGCGCGGCGCTCGACGATCACGCGCGCACGGCGATCGTCCGCGCGGCGATCGGCGGCGAGCTCAGCGCTGCGGCGCTCGAGCAAGCGGAGCTCGAGAAGTTCCGCGCGCTGTGCGAGCGCGGGCCCGACGGCGTCGTGCGGATCGACGAGCCGTCGCGGCTGCGCGCGCAGGCGCAGGTCGCGTCGCTGCTCGCCAAGGCGGGGCTGCCCGCTCGGGAGGTCGCGGCCTCGCTCGTCGACGCGTGGCTCGTGGAGCTCGCCGACATGCTCGGCGCGATCGACGGCGTCGTCGACCCGCGCTTCGTCGAGGGCGT
>DATJIA010000368.1:0-11234 GCA_035493675.1 Kofleriaceae bacterium
GGTCATGCCCATGCCGCCGATCCACTCGCCCGACAAGACGCGCGGGAGATAGCGCGCGCGTTGCGCCGGCGATCCCGCGTAATAGAAGTTGTTCACGAACAAGAGCGCGTGCGCGAGGTACGCCAACGTGAAGCCGGGATCGGCGTACGCGAGCTCCTCGTGCACGATCACGCTCGCGGTCGCGTCGAGGCCCGCGCCTCCGTCGCTGTCCGGAATCGTCACGCCGAGCAGGCCGAGCTCGCCGAGCTTGCGCATGAGCCCGACGTTGAGCGTGCCGTTCTCGTCGTGCTCCATCGCCTGCGGCTCGACCACGTCGCGCGCGAAGTCGCGCACGGTTTGCCGGAGCATCGCGTGCTCTTCGCTCGGGTCGTACAGCGTCACGGCCAGCGCCGACGGGATCATGAGCGGCGTTCTACCACACGCCGGGGTACAGTCCGCGTCGTGAGCATCGAGCGCTGGCTGAACGGGAAACCCGCGGTCCTGTTCGCCAACCCGACCGCGCAATCGGGCCAGGCCGCCGATTGGATCAAGACCGCGCGCGCGCACCTCGACGCCGCCGGCATCCCGCACCGCTTCGAGGCGACCGCGCCGGCCGGCGGAACCGTCGAGCTGGTGCGCAGGGCGATCGACGACGACGGCCACCGCGTCGTGATCTACATGGGCGGCGACGGCACGTTCGCCGAGGTCGCGAAGGGCGTGCTCGCGAGCTTGGAAGCCAAGCGCTGCGCGATGGGCATGCTGCCGACCGGCACCGCCAACGATCAGGGCAAGTCGTTCGGGCTCGCGGCCGGCCCGGGCGCGATCGCGCGCAACGTCGAGGTGATCGCGGCGGGCGCGGCGCTGTCGATCGACGTCGGCATGATCACGATCAGCGGCGAGACGCCGGCGCCGCAGCGCGATCTGTTCTTCGACTCGTTCTCCGTCGGGCTCGGCGCGGCGACGCTCGCGACGCGCAACCGCGATCGCGAGCTGGTCGGGAAGATCCCCGGGCTCGGCATCGTTTATCGCAACAACCTCGTGTACGCGGGCGCGCTCTTGCAACGATGGCTCGAGAGCTACGTCGTCGACATCAAGTTCGACGTCAGCGCGACGATCGACGGCTCGCCGTATCGGTTCGCGGACGTGCTCGACATCATCGTCAAGAACACGCGGATCTTCGGCGGCGAATGGGTGCTCGATCCGCGCGCCGAGGCCGACGACGGCGTCTTCGAGCTGATCCCGGTGACCGGCCGCCGCGACTTCACGCAGAAGCTGCTCTCGACCTTCCGCGCGTCGCCGATCAGCGAAGGCGATCTGCGCAACCTCGGCTTCGATCTCGCGCCGCCGGTGCCGGGGCGGAAGTTCGAGCTGACGATCCACGTCGACGGCGCGCGGCCGGCGGCGCAGATCGACGGCGAGACGATCCCCGCCGGTGATCGCTACGAGATCGAGGTCGCGCCGCGCGTCTTGCGGCTGATCGTCCCGCGCGAGGAGGCGCACGCATGAAGGCAGCGTGGTTGGTGGTGTTGGCGGCGTGCAGCTCGTCGTCGTCGGCTTCGCACAAGCGCGAGTACAAGCTGTCCGAGCTGCACCTCGCGCAGTTCCTCGGCGGCCTGCCGCTCGACGGCGGCACGCTCACGGTCGATCTCTCGCAGGATCCGGACGCGATCACCGACTGGTCGAAGGTGACCGGCACGGTCACGCTCGACTGCGGCGGCTGCGTGCTCGGCGACGATCATGCCGTGCTGCACAGCAACGGCCCGTTCGGCGGCGACCTGCACTTCGGACACATCTCGTGGGACGACGCGACCACGCGCGCGGTCTTCGGCGGCGGCAAGATCGCGATCACCGGCCACTGGCGCGGCGACGTCGATCTCGACGTCAAGGCCGACGTCATGCTCGCGTCGCGCGCGGTCGTCGGGTGCCTCGCGTTCCGTCCCGCCGAGCGCCTGCTCGCGCGCGACGAGAAGCTTCACAACATCTTCATGCTCACGGGCGCGCCGAAGGGCGACGATGGACGCATGTACATCCGCGTCGCCGGTCCGCTCGATCGGCTCCGCTACATGCCGCAGATATGCGAGGCGCCGGCGCCGTAGCGCTCGCGATCGCGGCGTGCGGCACCCAGCCGCCCGCGCCGACCCATCACACCCCCGCGCAGGCAATCCTCGGCAGGCACGTCTACTTCACCGCGCCCGGTGATCGGGTCGTCTGCGGCGGGACGGTGCCGTGGCTCGACGACGTCGCGGAGGCGCAAGCGGGCGCGCTCGGCCTGACCGTCACGCGTCGCATCGACTACGCGTGGCAGCCCGACGAGCTCGGCTGTCCGCCCGGCGCCGGCGGCTGCACCGACGAAGATCGCGTCGCGATCCGCGCGCTGTATCCCGACATGGCGCACGAGCTCGCGCACGCGGTGCTCGGCATGAACGGCGTCCGCGCGCCCAGCTTCTTCGACGAGGGCAACGCGGTCGCGCTCGACGCCGATCAGGGCGGGCTGATCGCCGCGCCGACCGACGCGTGGCTCGCGGCGACGCCGATCCCGTTCGACGCCTACGCGTCCGCGGGCGACTTCGCGTCGTATCTGATCGACACGCGCGGGCCCGAGCGCTGGCTCGCGCTCCTGCGCGCGACCCGTCGAGGCGACAGCGCCGCGACGATCCGCGCGGCGTTCGCCGACGTGTACGCCGAAGATCTCGACGACGCGGTCGCGGAGCGCGCGCTCGCGCAGCCGCGGGTGTTGGGCGTCCCCGCGTGCATGGGCCCCTCGGTCCCGTGGATCGGCGACACCGCGCGCGCGGAGGTCCGGGTCGATTGCGACACGGGGGTCGGACCGCACGAGAGCCGCGCGCTCGGGAGCCCACCGACCGCGCGACGCACCGTCATCTTCGACGTGCCCGCCGACGGCCGCTACACGATCTCCGTCGAGGGCGGCGTCGCGCTGCCCCTGCCGTGCGGCGCGCCGGGACGTGTCTACGTGCTCCTGGAGGCGCCGGTCGACACCCCGACCGACTTCGTCGTCACTGCGAAGTTGCAGTAAGGCCCTGCGCGTCTGCAGCTCTTGCCGCCGGGCCTCCGAGTTGGCACAGTGCGCCCTCGGAGGATCCCATGGCTGACGTTCTCATCTATGACGCGCTCCGCACGCCGCGCGGTCGCGGCAAGGCCGGTAAGGGCGGGCTCTCGCACCTTCACCCGCAGGAGCTGTTCGCGCAGACGATCAACGAGCTCGCCGCGCGCGTGAAGCTCGACAAGAACCTCGTCGAGGACATGGCGGTCGGTTGCGTCAGCCAGGTCAAGGAGCAGGGCGCCTGCATCGCGCGCAACGCGATCATCGCCGCCGAGTGGCCCGACGACGTCACCGGTCACACGGTCAATCGTTTCTGCGGCTCCGGCCTCGAGGCGGTCAACGGGATCGCGGCCAAGGTCGGCGCCGGCTTCATCGACGCCGGCATCGGCGGCGGCGTCGAGTCGATGTCGCGCGTGCCGATGGGCTCGGACGGCGCGATGATCGACGGCCTCAACGAGAAGATGCGCAAGCGGCTCTACATGGTGCCGCAGGGCATCTCGGCCGACTTGATCGCGACGCGGGAAGGCTTCACGCGCAACGACGTCGACGCGTTCGCGCTGCGCTCGCAGCAGAAGGCGGCGCGCGCCGTCGAGGAGCGCCGCTTCGATCGCGGCGTCTTTGCAGTGCGGAACGATGACGGCAAGGTCGCGCTCGACAAGGACGAGCACCCGCGCCCCGACACCACGCTCGAGTCGCTCGGCGCGCTGCAGGCGAGCTTCGTGCAGATGGGCGCGATGCCGATGGGCCCGAACGGCGAGACCGTCGATCAGCTCGCGCTCAAGCGCTACCCCGACACCAAGGCGATCGATCACATCCACACCGCGGGCAACTCGTCGGGCATCGTCGACGGCGCGGCCGCGGTCTTGATGGGCTCGGCGGAGTTCGGCCAGCGCGCGGGCCTGAAGCCGCGCGCGCGCATCCGCGCGATGGCGACCGCGGGCGCCGAGCCCGTGATCATGCTGACCGCGCCGGCGCCGGCGTCGGCGAAGGCCTTGAAGAAGGCCGGCATGTCGGTCAAGGACATCGACCTGTGGGAGATCAACGAGGCGTTCGCGGTCGTCCCGCTGCAGACGATCAAGGCGCTCGGGATCGATCCGGATCGCGTCAACGTGAACGGCGGCGCGATCGCGCTCGGCCATCCGCTCGGCGCGACCGGCGCGATCCTCCTCGGCACGGCGCTCGACGAGCTCGAGCGCACCGGGAAGTCGACCGCGCTGATCACGCTGTGCATCGGCGGCGGCATGGGCATCGCGACGATCATCGAGCGCGTTTGAAGCTCCTGGTCGCGGGGGTGCTCGTCATCGCGGGCTGCCCCGAGCGGGGCGCCGCGCCGCACGCGGCGCCGCCGTGGGTGTACGAGCCCGACCTCGCGCTGTGGCCGCCGGCGCCCGTCACCGGCGAGATCGGGCGCGGGCCGCGCGCCGCGATGCCGGTGCCCGCCGGGCTCGCGGCCGGGCATCGCGTGTGGGCCGACGAGCCGTTCGACGTCGAGACGATCGCCGGCGTGCCCGGCGAGGCGATCGCGATCGCGAGCGGGTATCACGGCGATCAATGGGGCGTCGAGCGCGTCGACGTCGACGCCGGGCTGGTGCGCTGGCGCGATCTCGCGCATTGCGGCGCGCCGGTCGTGCACGTCACCGGCGACGTGGTCGTGTGCAGCGACGCGGTGCACGCGGTCGCGCTCGCGCTCGACAGCGGGCGCGAGCGCTGGCGCTCGAACGCGGCGGTGACCGGCGCGAACGGCGGGCTGGTCGTCGGGCTCGACGGCGGCGCGGTCGTCGTCGACGACGCGCGCGACGGTCACGAGCTCGCGCGCGCGACCGTGCCGGACCTGGGCGAGGATCTACCGCGCGCCGTGTGCCGCGACGGCGGCGGCTTCGATGTCTACACGTGGGGCGCGGCGTCGCCGGTGCGGCGCATCGCGATCGCGCCGGGCGCGCCGGCGAAGGTCGCGTGGACCGTCGTCGTCGGCGAGCCGCTCGGGTTCGACGCGGGAGAGGAAGCGTGCGACGCGCTCGTCGTCATCACGACGCCGGGCGCGCAGACGGACGAATCGCTGATCGCGCTCGATCGGATCTCGGGCGCGGTGAAGGGCGGCCCGACGCCGGCGTACGGCCACTGGCCCGCGCGCGACGGCACCGGCGCGATCGAGCTCGCGATCGATCGCGGCATCGAGCGCCGCACGCGCGCGCTCGCCGATCCGCAGATGATCTCCGACGCGAAGGTCGGCGCGTTCGTCGCGTCGCGCGGCGAGCGCCGGCTCGTGCGCGCGCGCGGCGGCGGCCTGGTCTTGATCGATCACGACACCGCGACGCCGATCGCCGCGCCGCTCGGGGTCGGACGCGCGGTGCTCGGCGATCACTTCATCGTCAGCGGCCCGTGGCGCGGCATCCGCACCGATCGCGACACGCTCCGCCGCTACGGGATCCCGCGCATCACCCACGAAGAGCAAACGTCGACCGCGCCGATCCCCGTCGACGATCCGACCCGCTACGACCACCCCGATCTGCCGCCCGAGACGAAGATCGACGAAGCCGCCGCGATCGCGTGGACCAACGTCGGCACCTATCACGTCGCGACCGCGACGCTCGATCCTTCGGATGCGTCGCGCTTGTACGCGCTGCCGATGGAGCAGCGACCGACGCAGACGCTCGGTGCCGGCGTCGCCGCGCTCGATCTGCGCGCGCGCCGATGGCTGTGGCATCGGCCCGACGCGTGCCCGCCCGGCACGCCGATCGCGATCGCGATCGCGCCGAACGGCGACGCGGTCGCGTGCGCCGCGCGCGCCTCCGCGGGCAACTCGGGCGTACGCGCGACCCGCCGCGCCGACGGCGCGCCGCTCTGGGATTGGCGCGGCCCCGTCGACGCGATCGCCGGCGGCGGCGACACGATCGCGATCGTCAGCGCGAGCCGCGTGATCCTGCTCGACGCCGCGACCGGCCGCGAGCGCGAGCGCTTCGGCGCCGACGACGGCTGGATGCCGCGGCTCGCGCTGACCGATCACGTCTTGATCGACGCCGAGCGCGGCGCGGTCGTCGGCCGCGACCTCGCGACGCTCTTGCCGCGCTGGGCCGTGCGCGTGCGCGGCGCGGTCACGTCGATCGCGCTCGCGGGCGATCGCGTCGCGATCATGCTCGGCGACGGCGAGCTCTACCTGATCGATCCGGCGACGGGCGCGGCGCGCGCGGCCGGCGGATGGAGCGAAGGTTGGCGCGCGCCCGGCGGCGGCGACCTCGTCGTCGTCGCGACCAAGGATGCGGCGCTGCGGGAGTGGCGGGTCGCGGGGTTCGGCACCGACGGCGTCGCGCGCTTCCGCACCGCGCTGACGGTCGAACCGGACTGGCAGCTCGGCGCGCGCGGGCGCAGCCGCGGGGCGGATCTGCCCGTCGCGTACGGGCCCGTGCTGCGCCACGTCGCGCTGGTCGAGCCCGTGAAGGGCGCTTTGCGCGGCCTCTTCACGTTGCCGGACCGCTCGGTGCCCGGCCTCGTCTTCTCGACGGTCGTCGACGGGAAACCGGTCTCCGGCGCCGTCCTCTCACATCCGCTCGCGGTGGTCACCTTTTAATCGCTGCGCCTGCTATACGATCGCACCGATGGCTCTTCCCCTCCGTGCTGCGCTGCGCTCGGCCAGCCGTTTCGCGTTCTCCCACCCGACGACGATGCTGAGCATGGCGCGCCACGCGCTGGGCATGCGCATCGCGATCCCGCTCGATTCGCTGCGCTGGTTCATCGCGAACACGCCGCCGTCGAAGAAGGCGCCGCAGGACGTGACGATCAGCTCGAAGCCGCCGGCGGTCGTGCTCGGCGCGACCGTCGATCTGATGGGCACGCCGGTGCGCGCGTCGGCGGCGATCCGGATCGACACGATCGAGATCGGGCCCGAGCAGCTGCGCGTGCAGCTCCGCCTCGCCGACGTGAACCTCAAGGTCCTCGGCGAGTCGTTCACGCCGGTCGCCGGCCTGATCAAGAGCGGCGCGCTCGATCTCAGCAAGCCGGGCAATCTGGCCAACTTCATGCCGAAGAAGCCCGACGTGCTCGTGATGGCGAAGGACGACACGATCGTCCTCGACCTCATGAAGAACCCGAAGATCCGCCAGAACGACAAGGTGCGCCGCGTGCTCGAGACGCTGACGCCGGTCGTGAACGTGAGCGGCTTGTCGACGGACGGCGACCTCCTCTTGATCCAGGTCCGCGCGACGCCGCTCGGCTTCCCGCGCGCGCTGAACGCGGCGCGCGCTTTGACGTCGTGAGCGGCGAGTCGCTCGCGATCGGCGCGACCGACAAGGCCGCGCGCTACGACGAGCTGATGCCGCAGCTGCGCGCGCTCCTCGACGGCGAGCCGGATCTGATCGCGAACCTCGCGAACACCGCCGCCGCGCTGCGCGAGTGCATCACTGCGGCGTCGTGGATCGGCTTCTACGTCATGCGCGGCGGCGAGCTCGTGCTCGGGCCGTTCCAGGGCAAGGTCGCGTGCGTGCGGATCGCGCTCGGGCGCGGCGTGTGCGGGACCGCGGCGGCGGAGCGGCGCACGCTCGTCGTGCCCGACGTCGATCGGTTCCCGGGCCACATCGCGTGCGATGCGGGCTCGCGCTCCGAGATCGTCGTGCCGATCGTCGTCGGCGGCCGCGTGGTCGCGGTCCTCGACGTCGACAGCTACGAGCCCGCCGCCTTCGACGACGCCGACGCGGCGGGCCTCGCCCCGGTGTGCGATCTGCTCGCCACGCTCTCGTGGTAGCCTCGACCCGAGGTGTCGGCAGCCGACGAGAACGCCGATGGGGCTGCTGGCCTGATCGCGGCCGGCGAGAACGCCCTCGCGCGCGGTGAGCCCGAAAAGGCCTACGAGGTCCTCGCGAGGGCGTCCGCGCTGCCCACCGACGGCGCGCTCCTGCATCGGCTCGCCGCCGCGTTCGCGCAGGCCGCGCGACACCTGTCGCGTCACGACGAGGTGCTCGCCTGGATCGATCGCAAGATCGACGGCGTCGACGGCGCGAGCGCGCGCGTGCCGCTCCTGGTCGCGCGGCTCGGCGTGCTGCGGCTCCTCGATTCGGCGCGCGTGCTCGAGCTGTGCGACGAGGCGATCACGACCGCGCTCGGGCTCGGCGATCACGAGGCCGCGGCGCGCGCGCTCTCGCACGCGGCGTTCGCGGCGTATCGGCGCGGCGACGCGCGGCGCGCCCGCTTGTTCGCGGATCGCGCGGGCTCGATCGAGACGCAGTCGAAGGCGGCGCAGTTCTACGCGCTGCGCGCGCGCATGTTCGCGGCCAGCGCGGTCGGCGAGCTCGAGGCGAACCTCGAGCTGTCGATGAAGTCGCGCGCGCTCGCGCGCGAGCTCGGCTCCGACGTCGACGTCGCCAACGAGTCGAACAACCTCGCCGAGACGTACCTCGAGCTCGGCTGCCCCGCCGAGGCGAAGGCGTGCGCCGAGGTCGCGCTGCAGCTCGGCGAGCAGACCGGGCACGTCGCGATCCACGCGATGGCGACCGTCTACGTCGCGATCGCGACCGCCGAGGCCGGCGATCCCGACGAGGCGCTCGCGCGGCTCGACGCGATGCGGATCGCGAACACGAACCGCTTCGCGGTCATCGACGCGGCGAGCGTGCACGCGTACTGGCTGCTCGAGCGCGGCGCGTCGGGCGACGCGCGGCGCGCGCGGGAGATCGCCGAGCCGGCGCTCGAGGCCGCGATCGCGGCCTCCGCCGACAACCGGCTCACGATGTTGTACGCGGCGATCGCGCGCGCGCTGGCGCGCGAGGGCCAGGACGCCGCCGCGCGCATCGAGCTCGAGCGCGCGCGCAAGTGCGCCGATCGCGGCGATCCGAGCGCGCAGTCGATGCACGCGCTCGCCGCCGCCGAGGTCTTGCCCGCGGCCGAGCCGGCGCGCCAGGTCGTGCTCTCGACGGCGCGCGCGCGCATCCTGCGCCGCGCGACCCGGCGCGAGGATCCGTTCGCGTTCTGCTCGTACGTGCGCTTGAACCGTCGCCTGCTCGAGCTGTCGGGCGGCGTGCCTCCCGATCTCCCGAAGTCGTCATGAAGCGGATCGCGATCGCGCTCGTGATGGCGGCGGCGGCGGCGGCGTGTCAGGGCCAGAGCGAGACACCTGCGCCCGCGCCGCCCGAACCGAAACCGATCGACGCATCGATCGCGATCGCGCCGATCGAGATCGACGCCGGCGACGAAGCGGGCAGCGGCTCCGGCAGCGGCTCGTCGTCGAGCGAGACGCCCGAGATCGCGAACGGCGGCGATTCTCCCGACGACGCCGAGGCGCTCGCGAAGAGCGCGACCTCGGCGTGGCAGGCGGTCGTCGATCGCGATCGATACCTCGCGCGGCGCAACGACAAGGGCGTCGTCGAGGGCCGCGTCGGTCCTGCGATCAATCCTCCTGCACCGGTGGTCGATGGCGGTGCACCGCCCGCAGGTCCGACGTATACGTGGCTGATCGACGACACCGAGGCCGACGGCTGCCTCGCGATCCGCGTCGACTTCGAGGACGCCGCGCCGAAAGTCGACGCGCGCGTCGCGGTCACCGGCGCATGGGCGCTCGATGACGATCGTCATTGGTACTGGCGCGCCGACACCGTCACGCCCTTGCCCGATCATCCGCCGCCGAGCGAGCCTGCGCCGCCCGGCCACGTGATCGCCCTAGCGCCCGCGCCCGCCGACGCGCGCGCGGCCGCGCGCCTCGCCGACGGCAACGGCGCGATCGTCTTCCAGATCATGTCGCCGCCGCGCCAAGACGGCGACGGCTGGACGATCGCGAACGAGATCGGCGATCCGCCGGTCGCGCGGCTCGTCTTGCCCGGCGAGCGGCCCAGCTACGGCGGTCACGACCTGCGCCAGCCCGACGAGCGCTGGCAGCTGAAGCGCGGCGTCTATTACTGGGTGAAGGTCGGCAAGGTTCGTCGCCCCGCCACGAAACCGGGCGCGGACCCGGCCGATAGCCTCCCCATCGTGCGGGCGCTGATCGCGCCGCGCCGCATCCCGTGACGGAGATCCGCATGCGCAAGCTCGCCCTCGTCTTCCTGTTGATCTCGGCGCGCGCCGCCGCCGAGCCCGCCTCCATCGTCGTCGAGTCGTACGACGGCGATCGCCCCGCCGACGCCGCCGCGCTCCTGCAACCGGTCTACGGCGAGCTCGCGAAGCGCGGCTTCCTCGCCGGCGACACGCTCGGCGCCGCGATCGACCAGACGATCTCCCGACCAGCCGGCACGCTCGGCGCGAGCCAGTCCGCCGACGCGCAGAAGCTGGTCGCGCAGGGCTACGACGACTTCATCAACGGCGATTACCAGAAGGCGATCGACGCCGAGCAGCGCGCGCTCACGCTCTACGCCTCGGCGCCGGCGACGCTCGCGAAGGAGAGCGCGCTGCGCGATCTGCAGTGGAAGGCGCTGCTCGTCACCGCGCGCTCGTCGGAGGTGCTCGGCAACGGCGAGGATGCCTTCCGCTCCATGGCGGAGGCGATCCGCACGATTCCGGATCGCCCGGTCAACCCGACCGAGTTCGATCCGTCGGTGAAGACGCTCTACCGCAAGGTGAAGGACGAGCTCGTGCGGCAGGGCGCGGCGACGCTCGAGATCAAGGTCGACGATCCGACCGCGGTGATCTTCGTCGACGAGCGCTTCGTCGGCACCGGCGCCGCGAAGCTCGACGGCATCATGCCCGGCCGTTATCGCGTGTACGTCGCGAAGGGCGACGCGCCCGGCCGCGTGCGCGAGATCGAGGTGCCCGCGAAGGGCCACGCCTCGGTCGACGTCGCGTGGGAGATCGACGGCGTCCTGCGCACGCGCGCCGGCTACGTCGGGCTCGAAGCGCCGCGCGGCGCCGGCCTGTCGCTCGACGCCGCGGTGCGGATCGCGCGCGCGCTCGCGGCCAAGCGCGTGGTCGTCCTGTCGATCCAGACCGTCGAGGGACGCCGCTCGATCGTCGCGTACGCGATCGCGACCGAGTCGCAGAACAAGATCTACGGCGCGGTCCAGATCGAGCCGGTGTCGCCGCCGCCGTCGACGCTCGAGAAGCTCGCCGCGCTGACCGCGGGCGACAAGGTCGACGCGACCGGCATCATCACCACCGAGCCCGCGCCCGTGCGCACGCGCCGCGTGATCGGTCAGCGCCCGAGCGCGATGCACAAGCTCAAGTGGGTCTTCGGCGCCGGCGCGCTCGCCGCGCTCGGCACCGGCGGCGCGCTGATCGCGATCGA
>DATJIA010000369.1:0-11106 GCA_035493675.1 Kofleriaceae bacterium
GCGCGCGGCGCCGTCGCGATCGGCGCGCATCTGTTCGCGCCCACCGACGCCGGCATCGTCCGCGTCGAAGCGATCGCGCGCGACGTCGCGATCACCCGCACGTTCCCCGACACCGCCGAGCTCGTCTCCGCCGCGGACGAGCTGTCGATCGGTCCCCGCGGCCTCGATGTCCGAAAGCCGGACGGCGCGTTCCGTCTCGAGCTGTGACGAAAGGAGCCACCATGACCACCACCCCGATCCCGAGATTCTTCGACGCGCGCAGGGCCGCGGACTGGAGCCATCGCCCCGACGCCGCCGCGCTCGCGACCAGCGCCGCCGACTGGCGCAAGCAGCACGCGCTCAAGCCGAGCGCCGCCGACGAGCGCCGCGTGCACCTGCTGTTGATCGACGTGCAGAAGGACTTCTGCTTCCCGGAAGGATCGCTCTACGTCGCGGGCCGGAGCGGCACCGGCGCCGTCGACGACTCGCGCCGCATCGCCGAGATGATCTATCGCAACCTCGCCGCGATCACGGACATCACGACGACGCTCGACACCCACTTCGCGTATCAGATCTTCTTCCCGTCGTTCTGGATCGACGCGGCGGGCGACATGTTGACCGCGCACCGGGTGATCACCGCGGATCAGATCGCGAAGGGCGAAGTGCGTCCGAACCCGGCGATCGCGAAGTGGCTGTGCAACGGCAACTACGCGTGGCTGTGCAAGCAGGTGCAGTCGTACTGCGAGGCGCTCGAGAAGGCGGGCAAGTACCAGCTCTACCTGTGGCCGCCGCACTGCCTGCTCGGCAGCGACGGGCACGCGCTCGCCGGCGTCGTCCAGGAGGCGCGCATGTTCCACGCGTTCGCGCGCAACGCGCAGTCGTGGTGCGAGGTGAAGGGCGGCAACCCGCTGACCGAGAACTACTCGGTCCTGCGCCCCGAGGTGCTGACGCGCTTCGACGGCGCGCCGCTCGCGCAGCGCAACACGCAGTTCATCAAGACCCTGCTCGCCGCCGACGCCGTCGTGATCGCGGGGCAAGCCGCGAGCCACTGCGTGAAGTCGTCGATCGACGATCTGCTCGACGAGATCGTCGCGCAGGATCCGGCGCTCGCGAAGAAGGTCTACCTCGTCACCGACTGCATGTCGTCGGTGACGGTGCCCGACGGGCGCGGCGGCTTCGTCGCCGACTTCACCGCCGAGGCGGATCGCGCGCTCGCGCGCTTCGCGGCCGCCGGCATGCACCTCGTGCAATCCACCACCCCGATCACGCAATGGCCGGGCCTCTAGGAGAACCTCATGAGCGACAAGACCAAGAAGCTGCTCGACGACGCGCACAAGACCGGCACGCTCTCGACGACGAGCCTCGCGACGCTCGACGTGGTCGATCTCGGCGCGCAGATCCAAGCCGGGCTCGGCGTCGCCGTCGACGACGTCACCGCGAGCGAGGTCGTGCTCGTCACGATGATGCCCGACGATTCGGGATCGATCTCGGCGGCCGGCAACGTCCCCGCGGTGCGCGACGGCCACAACCTCGTGCTCGACGCGCTCGGCAAGTCGAAGCAGGCCGGCGAGGTCTTCGTGCACACGCGCTACTTGAACGGGCACGTGCTCACGCCGTACGCGCCGCTCGCCAACGCGCCGCGCATGGACGCTCACAACTACAAGGCCGACAAGGGCACGCCGCTCTACGATCAGACGGTCGTCCTGCTCGGCACCGTGCTCGCGAAGTCGCAGGAGTTCGCGCAGGCGGGCGTGCCGGTCCGGACCGTCACGCTGCTGATCACCGACGGCGCGGACTGCGGATCGACGCGGTGCGGACCGTCCGATGTTCGGACGCTCGTGCGCGATCTCCTCGCGCAGGAGTGTCACGTCGTCGCGGCGATGGGCATCTCGGACGGTTCGACCGACTTCACGCAGGTCTTCCGCGACATGGGCATCCCCGATCGGTGGATCCTGACGCCGGGCAACAGCGCGCAGGAGATCCGACGCGCGTTCCAGGTCTTCTCGCAGTCGGCGGCGGCGATCGGCGCGGGCGCGGCGCTGGGCGGGTTCGCCAATTAGCGCGACAGGAACGAGACGAAGTGATCGCGATCCTGATAGCCCTGCCGGCGATCGATCACGCCGCCGTCGGGCGCGAGGATCGCGAAGCCGGGCGTCGCGGCGAGATCGAGCGACTCGAACAAGCGCCAGGCGTCGTCGCGCTCGACGCCGAGGCGCACGACCTCGTAGCCGTTCATCGCATCGCGCACCGAGAGGTCCGCGAGCGTGGTCGCGTCCATCTTCGCGCACGCCTCGCAGCCGGGAGCGACGAAGTCGACCAGGACGCGCTTGCCGCTCGCCTTCGCGGCGGCGAGCGTCGCGGCGATCGGCGCGAGATCGGGCGGCGGCTCCGGTGCGGGCGGCGGCGCGCCGGTGAGGCGCGCGAGCTCGACGTCGACGTCGCGCGACGCCGCCCACGCGCGCTTCATCGAGACCCGGCCACCATGTTCGATAACGAACACGCTGTTCGGTAACGAACCATATGCCGCGGAGGTTCGGTTATCGATCCCGTCGATCAAGATCCGGATCGATCCCGGCACCTCGGCGCGGAAGCGCTTCGCGAGCGCGATGCGCGCTTCGATCGTCTTCGGCTCCTCGACCGTCGAGAACTGCGAAACGCGGCGCGCGGCGAGGAGCTCGTACGAGCGGATCACGCCGTCGTGATCGACGTCGAAGGCGTCGAACATCGACTGCGGCGCCATCGGCCCCATCGCCGCGTACTCGGCCGGCGTCACGGTGCCGTCGTGATCGCGATCGAGCGACTGCACGCGCGACGCGAACATCTCGAGCCGCTGCGCGTTCTCCGCGTGCGGATGCGCCTCCTCCGAGAAGACGTAGAAGATCTCCGCCTTCCCGGCCCATCGTCGCGCGAGCTCCTCGAACCGAGGAGCTTTCATCCGGAAGGGGGGTCAACTGAACGAGCCGAACACGATCACGACCGGCCCGCGCGCGGTCGCATCCGAAAGCCGCACGGTCGCGCCGTCGAGATCGCGCAGCTCGAACGCCGGCGCCTGCTCGCCGACCTTCGGCGCGATCGCGGCAAAGTCGTCGAACGGATTCAGGGCGGGCTTCTCGTTCGTACGGCCGCCGGAGCACGCGAGCGCGCACGCGCCGACGAACGCGGCGAAGACGAGCCGCTTCATTGACACGCCCGCGCGTGGAACACCTTCGCCTCGCCGCTCTCCACGTCGACGACCGCGACGTTGCCCGGCGACGGGCCGCCGGTGATCACGACGAGCTTGCCCTCGACGCCGCGCACGAGCACCGACTCACCGGGGTTGCCCATCGGCGGCGCGGCGGGCTCGCCCGCGGTCGGCGGTTGATCGCCCGCGGGAGCCTCCGGCTTCTTCGCGGCCTTCTCACCTTCACCTGCCGTCGGAGGCGCCGCAGCAACAGGTTCCGCCGCGACCTCCGGCGCCCACACCGCGCCGACGTCGATCGTCTTCGCGATCTTCCCGGTCTTCACGTCCTGCATCGCGATCGCCGCGCCGTTCTCCTCGAGGAACGCCCACGTGTCGTCCTTCACCTGCAGCGGCTCGGTGCCGTACGTGCCGAACTCCTTGCCGCCGACGTCGGCGAGCTTCTTGCCCTTCGTCGTGTACAGCATCGCGTGCGCCGCCGGCCCCGAGCACACGTCGGCGGAGACGAACACGGTGTCGCCGAGCACGCGCGCGTGCCCGCACTTGAAGTCGGCCTTCGCGTACTTGATCGACGACAGCTTCTTGTTCTTCGCGACGTCCCACACCTCGGCGGTGCCCTTGCCCTTCTCGGCGTCGCCGAGCATCACGACCGCGATCGTGCCCTGCGCGTTCACCGCGGCGTCGATCGGGTTCTGCGCGTTCTTCGGCACGCTCGGCTTGATCGTCTTGCAGTCGTCGGGCGTGACGCACACCTTCACTTCGGTCGCGGTCGTCTCGACGCGCGCGTGCGCGTCGCCGAGCGCGGCGTTCTGCGGCGGCTCGGGCGCGCCCGCCTTCTCGAGCTTGCCGTCGGCGAGCGCGACCGTGAAGCATTGATTGGTGTCGGTGCCGTCGGAGACGCAGAAGCGCGCGTGGTCGGCGTCGGCGCCGGCGCTGCCGATCGCCGACTGCTCCTCGCCCGCCTTCACGCACGCGGGCGGCGGCGGCGGCGGCGGCTTCGGCGGCGCCTTCGCGACCGGTGGCGTCGGCGGCGGCGGCGACTTACCGCCACACGCAGCGAGCAACGAAACGATGACGAACGTGATCCGTGTCCCCCGCATCGGGGAACATCGTATCAGGATTCGCGATCGACTCCGCACGCGGCGGCCACGTCGTCGCGATAGGCCTGCCACGCGGCGAGCGCTTCCTCCATCGCCGCGACCACCGCGTCGCCGGCGCGCGCCGCGTCGACGTGATCGAGCAGGATGCGCCACGCGCTCGCGCGATGGTTGCCTTCGACCGCGCGATGCGCCTTGGTCAGCGCGAGCGCGTCGAGCGACAGCCCGTAGTGCACGACGAGCGGGTGTTGCTCGAGCGGCGGCGCGGGACGCTTGGGCGCGCGCTCGTCGATCTCGCCGCGCTCGTACGGCGTGCCCTCGATGAAGATCGTCGTCACCGCGGCGGCGACCTCCCAGCCGCGATCGCGCGTCAGCTCGTCGAGCAGCGCGCGATATCTGCGCGCGCCGGGCAACAGCTCGATGCGATCGAAGCGTCTCACGTCCATGCCGAGCCCCTTCGGGTACTCGAGGAAGAGCTCCGGGTGCGGCCGACCCGCGACCAATCCGCCGGTCTCTTCTTCGTAGAGGTTCTCCGCCAACTCCCGCCGCACCGCGGCGTCGGGGCACTGAACGAACGCCCACGCGATCAGCACGGGGAAGTCGCGCACGTATGTCGCGTATTCCTGCTCGAAGTGGATGTGCAGGCGGTCACGAGAAACGCGTCCGGAGGTGAACGCCGGCCAGGCCCAGTGAACTTTTCGCTCCATGATGGAAAGCAGCGCTTCACGGAGCACGTCTGTTGTCATCACCCTGAAGCGTAGCCGACACGCGCGCAGTTGGCTCGTCTCCGACGAAGAGTGTGCGCCTGCGCCACGCCGACGACGATCGATGTTTCCGACGACACGGAACACGATCGCTCTTGATGAGTGAATGCGAGTAGCGCAGTCTGAACGACGCCGCTCGCGATGGGGGTCTTTATGGAACGACTATGGAAGCTGCCGGCGGCCGTCGTGGAGATGACGGTCGGAACGATGATCGTGATGTACCAATTGACGGTCGCGCGCCGGATCGTCCGGCAAGAACAGAAGCGCCTGACGAACTAGTCACTCGAGGACCGACGCGTCGAGGGCGAGCCGCAGGACGGCGTTGTCGCCCGACGACGCGGCGGTCGCGTGCACGCCGCGGATCTCGAGCTGCGCGGGCACGCCGTCGGTGCCGACGCGGCGCCCGACGAACAGATCGGTGAGGATCGAGGCGAACGTCTCGGTCAGCGCGCCGTGCAGATCGCCGGCGCGATCGCGCAGCGCGGCGACGAGATCCGCGTAGCAAGGCACGAGCGTGTGCGGCGCGGGCTCGCACGTCAGCTCGAGCGCGCCGAGCGTGACGTCGACGCCGACCTTGCTCGTGTCGCGGCCGTTCGCGAAGCGGAAGTCGAGGCCGCCCCACACGCGGCCGAGCGTCGCGTGCGCGCCGTCGCCGATGTTGACGAGCGCTTCGGCTTCGAGACGGAGACGATCTCCCGACGCGCGCACGAACGGCGGCAGCGCGAGCCGCAGCGGCGACAACCGGATCGTGAGCAGCTCCTGCACCGACGGATCATCGTTGAAGCGGCGATCGAGGCCCGCGCGCGCGAGCTCCTCGTCGAGGAAGCCGGTGCGCCACGTCTCGTAGAGGATCGCGTTGACCGCGTCGAGGCCGAGATCGAGCGTCACCGTCCCGTCGCGCGGCGGCGCGGGGAACGCGACGTCGCCGAGCATCGGCGGCAGGACGCCGCCCGCGCCGGTGATCGAGACCGACAGCGGCAGCGACGCGTACGCGCCGTCGACGACCTCGGGCGGGCGGCCGCAGTAGTCGAAGCGCAGCGTGCGCCCGCCGCCGAGCGGCAGCGGCGGCGGCGGACCGAGCGCGTCGATCAAGCCCTCGCCGATCTCCTGGCGCGCGAGATCGGTCGCGAAGCGATCGCCGTCGAGGTGATCGCTGATCCAATCGAACAGGCGATTGCCGAAATCGAGGCGCGCGCGCACGCGCACGTCGAAGCGCAGCGCGTGATCGCGCAGCGCGGGCACCAGCAAGACCGTGATCGGCACCGACACGCGATCGAACTCGATCGTCGCGGTCGCGCGCACGTACGAGGGCGCGTCGTGCGCGCGCAAGAGGAACATGTCGTCGGGGCGGCCGGCGAGCTGCGCCCACGCGACATGGACGTCGGTGACGCGCTCGAACGATCCGATCGTCCAGTGGTGGTAATCGCGCATCTGCCCGGTGATCGCGGCGACCACGGTGTGCGCGACGGTGCCGGGCGAGGCGGCGCCGTCGTCGAGGAAGCGCTGGCCGACGACGACGCGCGCGCTGCACGCAGCTTGCAACGGATCCTGGAACGGACCTTCGAGCGTCGCCGCGCCGACCGAGCGCGTGACGCCGCCGCGATAGCGCACGGTCCAACGTCGATGGTGGAGGCCGGGGCCGCGCGCGCCGTCGTCGTCGATCGTGAGGCGCGGGATCAGCTCCGCGGGCGCGTTGCCGTCGACGACGATCAGCTCGGCGCGCGCGAAGTGATCGATCAACCACGGCAGCGCGAGCGCGTGCGCGACGACGATCGCGAGCCCCGCGAGCGCCGCCTTCACAAGATCACCACGACCGTTGCGAGCTCCCACGCGACGACCCACAGCGTGCACGCGACCACGCTCGCGGTCATCCCGCGCGTGACCGCGTCCGCCTCCGGCTTCTCGGCGCCGCCCTTCGCGATCACGTCCGACGCGATCCCCCACGCGTACATCCAGATCAGGAACGCGGCGCGCACCGTGTAGCGCACGCGCTCGGGCCGCGGATCGACGACGTCGCCCGTGAGCAACGCCCACGCGTCGGGCACGCCGTACTGGCGGCACACGAGCCATCCGCCGAACAACATGCCGAGCGCGAAGAGGCTCGCGACGAGCAGGTACGCGACGCCGAGCGCGGTCCACGCCGGCGCCCACAAGTAACGACGGCGATCGACGCCGAGCGCCTCGAGCGCGAGCGTCTGGCGGGTGAGCCCCATCGCGCCGAGCCACGCGTTGGTCGCGCTGCCCGACGCGGCGACGAACAAGATCGCGCTGAGCGCGGGGGCGAGCGCGATCACGTACGAGCCGCCGATCTGGTGGATCAGCGCGTCGGGGCGCACGCCCGCGCCGCCGACCTTGCTGATCACGTACAGGACCGTGTAGCCGATCAGCACGCTGACGATCGAATAGAACACGAGCGGGCGCACGAACGCCTGCGCGAGCACGCGCGCGCCGACGATCGCGAAGTCGCGCGTGCGGCGCGCGAGCTGCGACGGCGTGAACGCGAGCGCGGTCGCCGCGACCTGGAACGGCGCGGCGAGCGGCGTCAGCCTGCGCAGCAGCGCCGCGAACGCGCGCGCGCGGATCGTCGTCCTCGGCGGCGCGCGATCGCCGTGCGCGGCGAGGTGATCGACGAGCGTCTTCTCGAGCTCGATCAGCCAGCGCGCGCGCTCGGCCTCGTCGCGATCCTCCATCGCGCCCGGCCAGGTGTCGTCGAAGAGCGGCTCGAGCTTGCGATCCTCGAGCGACAAGAGGAACAGGCGATCGGCGACGCCGGCCGCGAGCGCGACGTCGTGCGTGACGACGATCGCGCTGACGCCGAGCGTCTTCACCTGCTCGCGGATCAAGCGCGCGAGCTGGCGCACGCGCAGCGGATCGAGGCCGACCGACGGCTCGTCGAGGAACAGCAGTCTTCTTCTCGATGCGAGGACGCGCGCGACCGCGACGCGCTGCGCTTGCCCGCCGGAGAGGCGCGTGACCGGCGTGCCCGGCGCGGCGAGCTCGCGATCGAGGCCCACGCGCTCCAGCCAGCTCGCCGGATCTTCGTCGGGCGCGTCGCGGGTGTCTTCGTCGGAGCGATAGCGCAGCGCCAGGTCGAGGTTGCCGCGCACGTCGAGGTGATCGAACAGCGCGCCGCGCTGCGGGACCAGCCCGAGCTCGCCGCGATCGAAGCTCACCTTTTCGGCGACGACCTCGAAGCCCGCGTGCTCGAGCGCGTCGCGCTCGAACAGGACGCGCGCGAAGGTGGACTTGCCGGCGCCCGAGCCGCCGAGCAAGACGACGACCTCGCCCGGCGCGATCGCGAGCGACGCGCCGTCGATCAGGACGCGCCCGTCGGGCAACGCGACGCGCAAGCCTTCGACGCGCAAGCGCGGTTCGGGTTCGGCGGCCACCGCCCGATCATCATAGCGCGGGCGCGCTACGCTTCGGTGTGCCTCGCGCCGCGTGGTTCAGCCTCGAGGTCGCCGCGCTCGCGATCGTGGCGATCGCGCCGGTGCCGGTGCCGGCGGCGTGGCTGCTCGCGATCGCGAGCGTGTCGCTGTGGGCGCGTGGGCGATCATGGATCGCGCCGGTGCCCGCGCCGATCGAGCTGGTGCCGGTCGGGGTCGCGTGCGGCGCGATCGCCCTCGGCATCGCGCTCGCGTTGTCGTCGCCGATCGGCGCCTTGACCGGGCGCATGGTCGAGTGGACGCAGTACGCGATCGTGCGCGGATCGGCGCAGTACTTCGTCGTCGTCGCGATCATCGTCGGCGCGCAGGCGATCGCGATCGAGATGGCGCTGCGCGGGTGGTTGATCCCGCGCGTGCTCGAGGTCGCGCCGCGCGGCGGCGTCGTCGCGGCCGCGCTCGCGAGCGCGCTCGCCGAAGCGATCGTCACGCCCGGGCACCTCGCGACGCGGCTCGGCGCGTTCGTGCTCGGGCTCGGCGGCGCGGTCTTGTTCCTCGGCGCGGGCCGGCGGCTCGCGGCGCCGCTCGCGTGCCGGCTGACGTTCGAGCTCGGCGCGGTCGTGCTCGCAGCCCTGCGTCTCGTCTAGGCCGACTCAGCGCTGCGCGAGATCGCTCGACGGCGGCGCGAGCGTCAAGGTCGCGCCGTCCGATCCGAAGTCGAAGTGCCACAGGAAGCTGAGCCCGATCACGCCGTCTTCCTGGGGCTGGAGATCGTCGGAGACCAGCACGTCGACGTTGGTCGCGGTCGCGCCCTCGACGGTGATCGTCGCGCGCGCCGGCTGCCCGCTCACGATCGCGCCTCCATATAATGTCGTGCCGCGATCGTTCGAGAGCGTCTCGAGGCCGGCCTTCGCGGCGAACGCGCGCGACACCACGGTCGTGCCCGCGGCCGGATCGATCGTGAACGCGCCCGCGATGTCGTTCACCTGCGCGACCGCCTGCCCCATCCCGCTCATCGCGTCGATGCGGACGCGCCCGCGGCCGGTGCCGTCCTCGGGCGAGCAGGTGCCCGCGCGCACGAGCGCGGCGTAGTCGTCGCGCGCTTCTTGCGTCATCTCGCCGCCGAGCGCGCGCACGTAGAAGTGCCACGCGCGCGCGCCTTCGCAGCGCGCACCGACCGCCTCGACCGGCGCCTTGAAGCGCGCGGCGGCGAACGCGCCGGCCTGCGCGCCGTCGGAGTTCGCGAGCGATTGCCGATAGTCGGCGAGCGCGGGCCACGGATGATCCGCGTACGCGAACGCTTCGCCGCGCCACCACCAGAAGTCCGAGTCGCGCGGATCCTCGTCGAGGAGCGTGGTCGACATGAACGCGGCCTGCACCCACTCGTGCCGCACTTGGTGCATGTACGTGATGCGCCACGGCAGGACGCCGATGCGCCCGCACTGCCCGATCGATCGATACGCGTCGGCGAGCGCGACGTCGTAGAGGTTCTGCTCCATCAGGTGCTCGACGAGGTTGATCGTCGTGCGGTGCTCGCACGGCTCGTGCGCGAGGCGCGCGCGCATGTCGGTCTCGAGCTCGTCCATCGCGCGCGGCGGCGGCGGCGGCACGTGCTTCGGGCGCGTGAAGAGATACGCGCTGATCGCGGCGACGGGGATCGCGAGCGCGAGGAAGACGAGCGCGCCGTTGCGCCGCCCGCGACGACGGCGCGCGATCATCGCGCACGATTCGCAGACGTCGGGTTGCGGGGACGGGTGGCTCGGGCAGGTCTTCAGCATCGCGGTCTCGCTGTCCGGCTTTCGGACGATCTCGCGATCGCCGAAAGGTCGGACCACCGCTAGATCTCGCGATTCAGGACCCGGCGCAAGCTGTTTTCGTCGATGTTGGCCCCGCTGAGGATGACCGCGACGGTCTTGCCGGCGAGCTGGTCGCGCAACGCGCGTAAGCCGGCCAACCCCGCGGCGCCCGCGCCCTCGACGAGGTTGTGGGTCGTGCGGATCAGGATCCGCACGCTCTCGGCGAGCGCCGCGTCGTCGACCTTCACGAACCCGCGCAGGCCTTCGCGGAGCGCGCCGAACGTCATCGCGTAGGTCGATCGGGTCGCGAGCCCGTCGGCGAAGGTCTGCGCGCGATCGTAGTGGCGCGGCTCGCCGGCGTGCCAGGCGTCGTGGATCGCGGCGGCGCCGCTCGCCTGCACGCCGTACACATCTATATGTGTGGCGCGCGCGCGGGTCGCGACCAGCGCGCCGACCGCCTGCGAGCCGCCGCCGACCGCGACGACCATCGCGTCGATCCGCTCGTGCATCGCGGCGGCCTGCTCGATGATCTCGGCGGTGATCGTGGCGGCGCCCGCGATCACGCGCGCGTCGTTGGTGGAGTGCGCGACGACCAGCCCGCGCTCCTGCGCGATGCGCGCGGCGATCGCGGCCGCCTCGTCGTAGTCGCGGCCCTCTTCGATCAGCTCGGCGCCGAATCCCCGCATCGCCGCGTTCTTCTCGGGGTTGTTGCCGACCGGCACGCAGATCACGACCGGCACGCCGACGAGCGCGCCCGCCCACGCGAGCCCCGCGCCGTGGTTGCCGCGGGTCGCCGCGATCACGCCGCGCTTCCGCTCGTCGGGCGCGAGCGCGCTGATCACGCTCATCGCGTTGCGCGCCTTGAACGCGTTGGTCGGCAGGTGATTGTCGTGCTTGACCAGCACGCGC
>DATJIA010000370.1:0-14102 GCA_035493675.1 Kofleriaceae bacterium
GCCGCCGGCATGATGACGCGCGCCGAGGTCGTCGCGCGCTACGCGCAGGCGTCCGGCCGCGCGCTCGATCCCGCTGACGTCCTCTTCTATTACGTCTACGGCCTGTTCAAGACCTCGGTCGTCGCGCAGCAGATCTACTACAGCTTCGCGAAGGGGCTCACGCACGATCAGCGCTTCGCGCAGTTCATCTTCGCGGTGCGCATCCTCGCCGAGCAAGCCCAGCGCGCGATCGCCGCGGGCCGGGTGTGAACGTCGCCGACCGTTTCCGAGAGTGGAAAGGCGTGACGGCGGCGACAGCTCCTGCGCTTCATGCGCGCTCTACGCCGCGCGAAGATCCATGCGATCTCGCACGCGCGCGGACACTGCTGTCGGCCTCGAGCACATCGACGACGACCGCACTCTTCGCCGAAATCGTCGCATCGCCGGCGCCGCTTGCCGCGATCACGGCGCGGTTGAACAAGGCGCTCAGTCGGGCTTCGTCGAGCTGAGGCGCACGTTCCACGCCTTGCCGATCGTGTCGTCGGTGACGATCACCCACGGCGCCTTGGTGCCGAACAGGAGCGCGTCCTCGCCGAGGTACTTGACCGGCTTGCCGGTCCCGTACTTCTTCTCGATCAGCGAGTAGATCTCCATCTTGGCCGGCTGGTAGGCCTCGTACGGGAGATCGAACCAGACGTCGTCGAGCTTGCCGTCGTCGGTCCAGTCGGTCTGGATGCGGGTCCAGAACTCGCCCCACTCGGTCGGCGGGAAGTCGAGGCGCACGTCGGCCTTGGCCGCGCCGACCTCCTTCGAGAGGTCCTTGCCGGCGAAGTCGCCGACCGCCTTCTGGTCGGCGGCGGCCTGCGCGTCGGAGCGCTCGACGATCGTGTCGGGGTACTTCGCGCGCAGATCGGCGACGGTCTTGCCGAGGTTCGCCTCGAGGCCGCTGTCGAGCAGCTCGGCGGCCGGGACATACGGGCGCAGCTCGAGGTTGACGTCGTCGCCGAAGCCCTGCTCGGCGTACGCGCGCCACTTCGCCTGTGGATCGAACCAGAACGTGCGCGGCTTGCCGATCGAGTCCTTCGCGTCCTTGCCCGCGCCCCACGCCTTCGCGACGAGATCCTTCCCCGCCGCCGGCAGCTGCACCGACAGCCGCGAGATCTTCTTCGTGTCCTTGTCGATCTCGACGCCGTACGAGACGCCGTCGATCGCCGGATCCTCGGCGAGGCTGTAGCCGGGCTTGTCGCCCATCTTGAAGAGCGCGGGCGCGGCCTTCGCCGCGTCGGCGGCGGGCATGTTCCACTTCAGCGGGGCGAGCGCGCCCGGCGGCGCGACCGCCTTGCCGAAGAAGTCGGCGGTCAGCGGCTTCTTCGCGGGCTTGGCCTCGGCGGCGGAGGCGGAGCCGCTGCCGTGATCGGCCGGCGGCCCCTCCTTCTTCGAACCGCACGCGGCGAGCAACGAGACGAGGACGATCGTGCGCAGCTTCATGCCGGCGGCGTACAGCAACGACCATGCCGGGCGCAAGCGCGCGATCGCACGTCGCACCTGGGTCAGGACAGACCCGACGGCCGGGTGCGATCGGTCATCACCTTGCCCAGCTCGGAGTACTCGTGCTGCGCGCCCTCGACGAGATCGTCGGGCTGGATGCGCCCGCCGCGGCGCGCGGCGAGCACGGCGGCGCGCACGATCGCGTTGCGGATGTGGCCGCCGCTCATCTCGAAGCGGCGCGCCAGCGCGTCGAAGTCGACGTCGGGCGCGACCTCGGCCTCGACGGGCACCAAGCGCTGCCACAGGAGCGCGCGCTCGCCGAGGTCGGGATCGGGGAAGCGCACGCGGAAGTTCAAGCGGCGCAGGAACGCCTTGTCGATCGCGCTCTCGAGGTTCGACGTGAGGATCGAGATCCCGTCGAAGGTCTCCATGCGCTGCAGGAGGTAGTTGACCTCGAGGTTCGCGTATCGATCGTTGGAGCTCTTCACCTCGGTGCGCTTGCCGAACAAGCTGTCGGCTTCGTCGAAGAGGAGCAACGCCTGCGCGCTCTGCGCTTCGTCGAAGATCTTGGCGAGGTGCTTCTCGGTCTCGCCGACCCACTTCGACACGACCGACGCGAGATCGATCCGGAACAGCGGCAGCCCGAGCTCGCTCGCGATCACGCTGGCCGCCATCGTCTTGCCGGTGCCCGGCGAGCCGGTGAACAACGCCGAGACGCCGCGCGACAGGCCGAGGTGGCGCGCGTAGCCCCAGCGCTCGAGGATCGTGGCGCGCTCCTTCACCATCGCGATGATGTCGCGCAGGCTGCTCTCGACCTCGTCGGGGATCACCATGTCGCCGAACGCGGCCTGGCGCGCGACCAGGGCGCCGAACGCGCCGAGGCGCAGCGTCAGGCGGCGGCGCACCGCGGCCTCGACCTCGGCGTTGCCGAGCGTCGCGCCGGTCGCCCTGGCGAAGGTGCGCGCGTCGTGCACGACCTGATCGATCGTGCCGGGCCCGAGGATGTGGCGCGCGGCGAACGCGGCCGCGTCGCCGGCGAGCGGCGTGCCGTCGAGCGCGTGCCGCCACGCGCGCGTGCGCAGGTCGAAGGTCGGGCGCGGCAGGCGCACGGCGACGAACGGCACGTGGCCGGGGATGCTCATCGCCGACGGATCGCGCGACGCGACCACGACCGGATCCGGGTGCGCGGCGAGGGCGGCGCCGAGCGCACGTTCGTGGCGCGGCTCGACGGCGTCGAGGCCGGGCAGGTACGCGATCGCGCCGTGCAGGCGCGCCCAGGACAGCGCCTCGCGCACCGCGACGACCTCGGCGGCGCCGAGCAGCTCGGGCAGCGGCGCCGCGAGCAGCGGGCGTCCGAGCGCGGTCGCGATGCGGCGCGCGACCGCGCGCTTGCCCGCGCCCTCGGGCCCGTGGATCAAGACCGACAGCCCCGTCGATGCGCGCGCGAGCGACGCGATCGCGGCGTCGAGATCGGCGGCGCCGCGCTCGTCGAGGAAGACCGGCGCGTCGCCGGCGTCGATCAGCTCGATCCCGTCGGGCCACGGCAGCTCGTCACCGGCGAGCCAGGCGACCACGCGCGGCGCGCACGCGAACGCGGCGCCGAGCACCGGGCGCCCGCTGTCGTCACCGCCCACCGGCGCGACCAGCAGGCTGCGCACGACCGCACCGCCGGGGCCGAGCGCCGCGCTCGCGCGCGAGACGCCCGCGACCTCGGCGAGCACGTCGCCCCACAAGCCCGCGCGGCGCGGCGCGGCCAGCGCGTGGCACAGCGCGCCGACGTCGCGATCGATCGCGTACGCCGCCGCGATCCCGATCAGCGACGCGTCGACGGCGTCGAGCCCGAAGCGCGACGCGAGCCGCGCGAGCCGCGTGTCCGGCGCGGGCCAGGCCGGCATCGCCGCGATCCGCCGCTCGACCTCGGCGAGCTGCTCGGCGTGCGTGTTGCGCGGCCGCAGCGGATCGCGGCCGATGCGCGCGCGCGCGTCGGCGTCGGCGACGTAGACCTCGGCGGGCACGCGCCCGTCGGAGAAGCCGTAGCCCGCGGAGAATCGCCCGAGTAGCACCCGCTCGACGTGCAGGCGCGCTCCGGCGATCAGATCCGCGAGCTCGTCGGCCACGGCGCCGCTACTCCTCGCCGCCGCCCTCGGCCTTCTTGGCCTTCTGCTCTTCGTACGCCTCGAGCTCGCTGATGCTCATCTGCTTCGACTCGGCGAGGACGATGTCGCCGGCGTTCTTGAGGCACCAGATGATCGCCTCGAGCGTCTTGCCCGCGCCCTCGACGGTGGTCTCGCGATCGGTTGCGCCCTTGTACTTCTGCAGCGGCGCGAACTTGCCCTTGAGCGTCTTCCACCCGCCCGGCTTCCACGTGTCGGGGTAGTTGCCGTGCGCCGCGTTGTCGAGGAACGAGTCGAGCCAGCGCTGCAGCCTCGCGGTCTTCTCTTCCTCGACCTTCGCCATCGCCGCCGCCTTGTCCTTGTCCTTCTCGGCGAGCAGCAGCTCGTGCGCGCGGAAGACCGCGTCGCCCTCGGTCGCGAAGCTCTGTCCCTCTTGCTGCATGTACTCGAAGCACGGGCGCAGCCAGCCCGCGTTGATGCCGGTCAGCGCCGCCCAGTACTCGACCGACATGAACTTCAACAACAAGTACGCGCCCGCGACGCCGGCCGCGGCGGGACCGCCGCCGATGAACCACGCCGCGCCCGACGCGACCGCGAGCCCGGCCTCTTCCTTCTTCTCGCTCGACGCGTGCGGATCGAGGAGCGTGGCGATGCCCCAGACGATCTCGATGCCGGCGACGACGTTCGCGAGCATCAGGCCCGTCGAGCGCGCGACGCCCTGCGCCGACAGCATCAGCGCCTCGTCGCCGCTCATCTTCGCGATCACCGCCGCGAACGATGCGGTCAGCGCGACGCCGCCGCCGGTGATCTCGACCACCGCCTTGACCAGCTCGGTGTAGGTCGCGACGCCGTTGAAGAAGCCCTGGATGTGGTGGAGCTCCTCTTGGAACTCCTTGTCGCTGAGCGTCAGCCAGCCGTTGGCCATCAGCAGCACGCTCTGCAGCTCGACGAGGTTGCCGGCCCACTTGCCGAAGCCCTTGGCGTGCTTGCCCTCGCCCTCGAACATCTCCTTGGCGGCGTGATGGATCGCGTCGTGGCCGAGCCGGATCGTCAGCTCGTTGATCTGCGACAGCGTGCTGATCAGCTTCGGGATCTGCGAACGCAGCAGCGCCGCTTGCTCGCGCGGATGATCGTCGGTCGGGATCTCGACGACCTTGCCGTCGACCGTCACCGAGTTGTCGACGCGATCGTTGGCCTGCTGCAGGATCGCCGACTGGCGCACGGGCTCGATGTACGGCGTGATCTGCTCGCCGACCCAGTGCGCCTGGTCGGGGTCCGCCTTCATGATCGTGAGCGCGGGCCGCAACCCCGCGAGCGCCATGTCGAGCGACGCGAGCCGTTGCTCGCCGTTGTACTTCTTGTCCTCGATGATCGAGCCGTGCTTCGCGCCGTACAGCTCCCACAGGGCCTGCACGTAGCGCGGCGGCGCGCCGTCGATCATGCGCTTGTAGCCGTTCTGGAGGATGTCGGCCGCGACCTGCAGCGCGGACGAGGCGTCGCTCTGCTCTTGCGGTGTGACCTCGTGCTCGTCGTCCTTCCCCTTCTTCTTCTTGTGCGAAGTCCCGCCGGCATGTTCGTGCGCGCGATCGTGGCCACCCATGACCTCATTGTACGCCGATGCGCCCCTGCATCTCCCCCCGCAGCTCGTCGGCCAGGATCTCGAGCCCGCGGCGCAGGCGCTCGGGCGGGTGGAACGCGTACGACACGCGGAAGCCGTTCAGGTGCGGCTCGCCGAGGAACGCGGCGTTCTGGCGCTCGATCAAGACCTCGCGCGCGGCGAGGCGCGCCTCGAGCGTCGCGAGATCGATCCGGCGCGGCAGATCGAGCCACAACGTCGGGCCGCCGCCGGGCGTCGTCCAGCGCACGCCGTCGGGCATGAGCTCGGCGAGCGCGGCGAGGCACGCGGTGTAGCGCGCGTCGAGCTCGCGCTGCACCGACGCGAGGTGCGAGTCGTAATAGCCGCGCGCGAGGAACTCGGCGACGGTCGCCTCGGTGATCCACGCGTTCCCGAGCGTCGACAGCCGCTTCATCGAGATCAGCGAGGGTACGAGCGATCGATGCGCGACCAAGAAGCCGACCCGCAGCGACGGCAACAGCTTCTTCGTGAAGGTGTTCACGTACAGCACGTGATCGCCGCCGAGCGCGCGCAGCATCGGGCGGTATTCGCCGCCCGACTGCATGTCGCTGCCCCAGTCGTCCTCGAGGATCGCGACGCCGTGCCGCGCGCAGATCTCGAGCAGCCCGGTGAGCTCGCGCGTCGAATACGAATATCCGGTGGGGTTGTGGAACGACGAGATCGCGTAGACCAGCCCCGGGCGCGAGCTCGCGATCGCCTGCTCCCACGCGTCGAGATCGATGCCCTCGAACGGATCCAGGCGCAGCCCGGTCAGCGACAAGCCGAGCGAATCGAACAGCGCGCGCGCGTACGAGTACACGGGCGTCTCGCACGCGACGCGGCGCACCTCGAGCGCGCGCGCGACGACGTCGATGCCCTGCTGCGATCCGGTCGTGACGATCACCTCGTCCGGATCGACCTCCATGCCGCGCGTCTTCAAGCGAGCCGCGATCTGCTCGCGCAACGGCCGATAGCCCTGCGCGTCGTAGAAGGCGTCGAGCCCCGGCTGCTTCAAGACGCTGCGCGCGCACTCGGCGAGCCGCTCGGCCGGCAGCAGATCGGGATCGATGAAGACCGGCCCGAGGTTCAGGCCCGGGCGCTTCACGTGCGACGCGATCGGCGGCGGCCGCAGCATCGGCAGCGGCGGCGACGCGATCGGGCTCGGCGGCGACGCCGCGTCGCGCTGCGCGACGAACACGCCCTCGCGCTCGCGCGGCTCGACGACGCCGCGCGCGCACAGCTCGTCGTACGCGACCTGCGCGGTGTTCTTGGAGAGCCCCAGCTGTTGCTCGAGCACGCGCACCGGCGGCAGGCGCGAGCCGGGCGGGATGCTGCCGGCGGCGAGCTCGCGCAGGACGCTGGCGACGATGTCGGCGGCCGTCGGCCTCCGCCCGCTCGCCGCCACGTGAAAGCTCACATAAGGAGGGCGCGCCATCCCAAGTGCGTAACGTGCTGAAGCCCCGCGGGGAAGGGACAGATCGCGTGCGCCGCTTGGGACAGATTAGTATGCGGGGCGTGACCGAAGTCCCGGCGCTGGCGGTGGGCGATCAGGTCGGGCGCTTCATCGTCGTGCGGCCCGTCGGCGCCGGCGGCATGGGCGAGGTCTACGAGGCGCGCGATCCCGAGCTCGATCGATCGATCGCGCTGAAGGTGCTGCGGCCGTCGGCGGCGGGCGAGCTGCGCCTCTTGCGCGAGGCGCAGGCGCTCGCGCAGCTCGCACACCCGAACGTCGTGTCGGTGCACGACGTCGGCGTCGCCGGCGAGCGTCTGTTCATCGCGATGGAGCTGATCGACGGCAAACAGCTCGGCGAGCACCTGCGCGGGATCGAAGGCTGGCGCGACAAGCTCGCGCTGTTCGTGCAAGCCGGGCGCGGGCTGGCCGCCGCGCACGCGCGCGGGATCGTGCATCGCGACTTCAAGCCGCAGAACGTCTTGGTCGGGCGCGACGGGCGCGTGCGCGTCACCGACTTCGGGCTCGCGCGCGCGGCGCAGGACGACAGCGGCGAGACCGTGCGCGCGGTGCCGATCTCGACCGCGAGCTCGCTCGCGACCACCGTCGAGGACAGCGGCGACGCCGCCGACGAGGGCGCGGTCGCGACGCCGGCGCGCGTGCACCTCGCGTCGCCGATCACCGCCGAGGGCACGGTGGTCGGCACGCCGCGCTACATGGCGCCCGAGCAGCTCGAGCGCGGGATCGCGACCGCGGCGAGCGATCAGTTCGCGTTCTGCGTCGCGCTGTGGGAGGCGTTGTACGGCGAGCATCCGCGCGGGCGCGACAAGACGAAGCGTCGAGCGCCGCGCTGGCTCGCGCGCGCGCTCGAGCGCGGCCTCGCCGACGATCCGGTCGCGCGCCACGGCTCGATGGACGCGCTGCTCGCGATCCTCGAGCGCACGCCGGTGCGGCACGCGCGCCGCCTGTACGCGGCGGCGGGGCTCGGCGCGCTCGCGCTGACCGGCGCCGCGTTCGTGCTGCTCGAGCCGAGCGCGCCCGCGCCGTGCCGCGGCGCCGCCGAGCACGTCGCGGGGATGTGGGATCCGGCGACCAAGGCGAAGGTGCAGCGCGTGTTCATGGCGACCGGGCGCGCGAACGCCGCCGACGCGTTCGCGCGCGTCGATCGCGCGCTCGACGATCGCCTGCGCGCGTGGACGGTCGCGCACACCGACGCGTGCGAGGCGACCCAGGTGCGCGGCGAGCAGAGCGCGGCGCTCGAGGATCTGCGCATGCGATGCCTCGATCGCGCGCGGCGGCAGATCGGCGCGGCGATCGAGACCTGGAGCGAGCGGGTCGACATCGATCAGGCGATCGCCGCGGCGCCGTCGCTGGGCGCGATCGAGAGCTGCGCCGACACCGACGCGCTCGCCGCGCCCGTCGCGCCGCCCGACGATCCGAAGGCGAAGCTCGCGATCGACGCGCTCGCCGACTCGATCGATCGCGCGTCGGCGCGCGTGCTCGCCGGCGATCCGAAAGCCGCGCTCGCGATGGCGCGCGCCGCGGCCGATCGCGCGCGCGAGCTCGGCTACGCGCCGATGATCGCCGAGGCGCAGCTGGTCGCGGGCCGGCTCGAGTGCGAGAGCGCGAGCCTCGATCCGGCGGCGGCGCGCCTGCGCGAGGCGATCGTCGCCGCCGGCGAAGCGAAGGACGATCGCCGGCTCGCGCTCGCGCAGACCGCGCTGATCCGCTGCCTGGGCGGCGTCGGCGAGAGGTTCGCGGAGGCGACGTCGCTGTTCACGGTCGCCGAGGCCGCGGTCGCGCGCGCCGGCAAGAAGGACGACCTCACCGCGTCGCTGCTCGACGCCGAGGGCGTCGTGCTCACCCGGCAGGCCAAGCTGCCCGAGGCCGCCGAGCACCTCGAGCGCGCGGTCGCGATCGCCGAGCGCGCGTACGGCGCGAAGAGCTACGAGGTCGCGAAGGGCCTGCTCAACCTCGGCCGCGCCTACGACGGCCTCGGCCGCTACGCCGACGCGATGAAGATGTACGAGCGCGCGCGCGACATCGCGGTCGCGCTGTTCGGTCCCGATCATCCGTTCCTCGCGCGGGTCGCCAACATGATCGGCACCGCCGCGTCGGAGCTCGGCGACGACGACCGCGCGCTGGCCGAGACCGAGCGCGCGCTCGCGATCGGCGAGAAGGTGCTGCGCCCCGACGACCCGACGCTCGCCGTCTACCTCCACAACCTCGGCTACGATCGGATGGCGCAGGGCAAGACCGACGAGGCCGAGCGGCTGCTCTTGCGCGCGGTCGCGATCCGCGAGCAGGCGCTCGGTCCCGATCACCCGCTGCTCGCGCAGACGCTCGACGCGCTCGCCGGCCTCGAGCTCGGCCGCGAGCACTTCGCGAAGGCGCTCGACTACAACACGCGGGCGCTCGCGATCAAGCAGAAGGCGTACGGCGACGATCACCCGTCGGTCGCGTTCAGCTACACGCGCCGCGGCGACATCCTCGCCGAGACCGGCGATCAGGTCGCGGCACGCGACGCGTACACGCACGCGCTCGGCATCCGCGAGCGCGTGCTCGGCAAGGATCACCCCGACGTCGCCGCGTCGCTGCGCGGCATCGGCGGCACCTACGTCAACCAGCGCCGCTTCGCCGACGCGATCGCGCCGCTCGAGCGCGCGCTCGCGATCCTCGAGGAGAAGCGCGGCAAGGACCATCCGCTGGTCGCGCACGTCTCGATGTTCCTCGGCCGCGCGTACGTCGGCGTCGGCCGGCGCGCCGACGGCGCGCGCGCGCTCGAGCGCGTCCTCGCGATCGCCGCCGCGAAAGACGTCAACACCGACATCACCGCGCTCGCGCAGATCGCGCTCGCGCCGCTGGTCTGGGACGGCGGCGATCACGCGCGCGCGATCGAGCTCGCGACCGCGGCGCGCACGACCTTGGCGCCGTGGCCCGGCCCCGAACGCGACGCCGTCGATGCCTGGCTGCGCGCGCACGCGCGGTGATACGGTCGGTCGATGGCGTCGAGCGGGGAGACACCGAAGTCGGATACCCGCACGCTGACCACCCACATCGACGACGGCGTGATCGACGACGCGCCGGTGCCGCCGCTGTGGGCGTCGCGCTACGACGCCGGCGACGAGATCGGGCGCGGCGGCGGCGGGCGCGTGTTGCGCGCCGACGATCTCCGGCTCGGACGCCCGGTCGCGCTCAAGCTGCCGCTGTCGGCGGCGCCCGGCGCGCGCGCGCGGCTCGAGCGCGAAGCGCGCGTGATGGCGCGCCTCGAGCATCCGGCGATCGTCCCGGTGCACGACGCCGGCCGGCTCGACGACGGCACGCCGTACTACGCGATGAAGCTGCTCGGCGGGCGCACGCTGCGCGACGTCGTGCGCGACGCCGGCTCGCTCGACGCGCGGCTCGTGCTGTTGCCGAACGCGCTCACGGTGTGCGAGGCGATCGCGTACGCGCACGCGCGCCGCGTGATCCACCGCGATCTGAAGCCGGCGAACGTCTTGATCGGCGCGTTCGGCGAGACCGTCGTGATCGACTGGGGCCTCGCGAAGGATCTCGCCGCGCCCGCCGACGAGATCAGCGCGACCGATCGCGACGCGCCGTCGGGCGATCGCACCGCGGCCGGCGCGGTCCTCGGCACGCCGCAGTACATGCCGCCCGAGCAGGCGCGCGGCGAGCCGGTCGACGAGCGCGCCGACGTCTACGCGCTCGGCGCGCTGCTCTACGACGTGCTCGCCGGCGCGCCGCCCTACGACGCGTCGGGGCCCGGCGTGCTCGCGCGGGTGCTCGCGGGCCCGCCGCCGCCGCTCGCGACGTCGGCGCCGGGCGCGCCGCTCGATCTGATCGCGATCGTCGAGCGCGCGATGGCGCGCGAGCCGCGCGATCGCTACCCGAGCGCGAAGGAGCTCGCCGACGATCTGCGCCGCTTCCTCGCCGGGCGCCTGGTCGCGGCGCATCGCTACTCGCTCGCGGCGCTGGTCCGGCGCTGGATCGCGCGTCACCGCGGGGCGGTCGCGATCGGCGCGGTCGCGATCGCGGCGATCGCGATCGTCGCGGTGATCAGCGCGCGCCGCGTGATCGACGAGCGCGATCACGCGGAGCGCGAGCGCGAGGCCGCCGCCGCCGCGCGCGCCCGCGCCGAGACCCAGCGCGCGGGTGCCGAGGAGCTGATCGACTTCATGCTGTTCGATCTGCGCGATCGGTTGAAGCCGATCGGCAAGCTCGACGCGCTCGGCGCCGTCGGCGAGAAGGTCGACGACTACTACCGGCGCGTCGCGCCCGCGGATCGCGGCGACGATCGCGCGACCGTGCACCGGCGCGCGCGCGCGATGGCGATCCTCGGCGACGTCGCGCTCCAGCGCGGCGACCTCGACGCGGCCGAGCGCGCGGTCGACGCGAGCCTCGCGCTCGGCGATCCGGACGATCTGATCGCGACCTGGCTGCGGCTCGGCGATGTCTACGAGGCGCGCGCCCGCGTCGACGACGCGTCGGCCGCGTACAAGGTCGCGCTCGGGCTCGCCCAGCGGAAGGGCGCGATCGTCTCGATCGCCGACGCGCACGCCCACCTCGGCCGCCTCGCCGACGATCGCGGCGATCAGCAGACGAAGACCGCCGAGTACGCGCAGGTCGAGGCGCTGCTCGCGCCCCGCGCCGGCGACGACACCGACGGCATGCTCGCGGTCGCGATCGAGAAGCTCGGCGACGTCTCGTACGACGCCGGCGACTACGCCGCCGCGCAGGCCGCGTACGAAGACGAGCTCGCGGTCCGCCGGCGCGTGCTCGCCGCGCACCCCGACGACGCGCGCGCGCGCCGCGGCTTCGCGCAGACCACGATGTGGATCGGCATGATGAAGATGGAGCGCGGCCAGCTCGACGCCGCGGCGGCCGACTACGCGACCGCCGGCGCGATCTTCCGCGCGCTGATCGCGCAGGATCCCGACAACGTCGAGTGGCTGCGCGACGCCGGCCTGCTCGAGAAGGAGCTGGCGACCCTCGCGTACCACCGCCACGACAAGCGCGGCGCGCTCGATCACAACCGCGCCGCGCTCGATCTGGCGATCCGGATCGCCGCGCGCTCGCCCGATCACCTCGATCGCGGGCGCGAGGTCGCGATGCACTGGATCGACGTCGGCGAGTCGTCGCACGAGCTCGGCGACCGCGCCGCGGCGCTGGCCGCCTATCGCAGCGCGCTCGCGATCCTCGATCCGCTGGCCGCCAGCGATCCGGGCAACCTCGACTGGTTGTCGGACCGCGGCGAGGCGCGCGCGATGCTGGCCGGCGAGCTCGGCACCGGCGCCGAGGCGACCCGGCTCGCCGTCGAGGCGCGCGCGATCCTCGACGAGCTGCGCGCCAAGGGCCAGGACAACCCCGAGGTCCGCGATCTCGCCGAGCGCGTCGGGGCTCTCGACGCGCTGCGGTGAGAGCTGCGAGCCCTGCCGCTTCGCGTGCGCCCCCCGCGCGTGTTAAGCATGCGCATGAGCGCGCGGAGTTTCGCCCTCACCCCCGGCAAGCGGGTCCTCTTCCTGACCAAGGATCCGGATCTGATCCGCCGGCAGCTCGCGGGCGAGCTCGATCTGAAGATGGACGATCTCCGTCCCGAGGATCTGCTCGACGACATCAACACCGACGCGATGACGCCGGCGTGGGTGTGCTTCGACTACGACCCTGCCGAGATCGCGAAGAACGCGTACGCGGGCCTGATCGTCGACGGCAAGCGCCTGTTCGGCGAGCACGCGCTGGTCCGCGGCAACTTCGAGGTGATCGTCAGCGGCGCGCAGAAGGGCGTCGGTTCGTCTCGCGAGACGGCGGCGCAGTGCGAGGTCTTCGCGGGCAGCCGCATGGCGATCGCGTCGTCGTTCGCGCCGATCCACGCGCGCAACAACATCAACATCGGGCAGCTGATGGGCGATCACGACGTGATCCGCCGGCTGCAGCGCGGCGAGACCATCGCGCTCGACGAGCTCACGCAGGGCTACGACAAGATCACCGCGCTGATCATCGAGAGCGGCGGTCTCCTGCCGTTCTGCGCGCGCCTCGCCAAGAAGCAGCTCACGATCCCGCCGACCGGCACCGCGCCGCGCGCGATGAACCTCGCCGAGAAGATCCTCGCGTCGAAGCTGTTGCCGGGGCAGGGCACGCACGTCGCGCCCGGCGACGCGGTGCTGGTCAAGGTCGACGCCGGCTACTCGCACGAGTTCACGACCGCGCAGGTCGGCTTCTTCCTCGAGCAGGAGTACGGCGCCGACTATCGCCTGAAGGATCCGTCGAAGTTCGCCGTGTTCGAGGATCACCTGATCTACGCGACCGGCGTGTCGTCGATGGCGAAGTTCGCCGACAAGATCGAGCGGCTGCGCGAGATGCAGCGCGCGTTCGCCGCCAAGACCGGCGTGCGGAACTTCAACGCGCAGGACGGCGTCTCGCCGGGCATCTGCCACCAGGTCGCGCGCGAGCACCTGATCGATCCGGGCGACTTCGTGCAGGCGACCGACAGCCACACGTGCATGGGCGGCGCCTCGGGCGCGCTCGCGTGGGGCGTCGGCGCGACCGAGTACGCCGCGCTCGCGTACTGGGGCTTCACGCCGATCGCGGTGCCCGAGTCGATCCGCTTCGAGCTGCGCGGGCGCCTCGCGCCCAACGTCACCGCGAAGGACGTGATGCTCCACATCCTCGCGACCTACGCGAAGCGCGAGGAGACGCTCGATCGCGTGATGGAGTTCGGCGGCGACGGCCTGTTCGCGCTCAGCCCCGACGAGCGCGCGACCCTCGCCAACATGGCGACCGAGTGCAGCGCGCGCGGCGCGGTGATGGAGGTCGACGACACCATGCTCGCGTGGATCGCGGCGCGCCGCCCCGGCGTGTCGATCGACTCGCTGCGCGCGAAGGTCGTGCGCCCCGATCCGGGCGCGCACTACGACGGCGGCGTGCACGCGATCGATCTCGCGAAGCTCACGCCGATGGTCGCGACGCCGGGCGATCCCGACCGCGGCATCGCGAGCGATCCGAAGAACGGCGCGCTCGTCCCCGAGATCGGGACCGTCCCGATCCAGATCGCGTACGGCGGCTCTTGTACCGCCGGCAAGCGCGACGACATCGACATGTACGCGCGCGTGATCGCCGAGGCCGAGGCCGCCGGTCGATCGATCGCGCCCGGCGTCACCTTCTATCTGCAGTTCGGATCGAAGGAGGTCGCAGAATATGCGCGCGAGCAGGGCTACCTCGAGCTGTTCGCGCGCAACGGCGTGCAGGTGATCTCGCCCGGCTGCGGCGCGTGCATCGGCTGCGGTCCGGGAGTGAGCGAGCGGCCCGACCAGGTCACGGTCTCCGCGATCAATCGCAACTACAAAGGTCGCAGCGGGCCCGGGAAGCTCTACCTCGCGTCGCCGCTCACGGTCGCCGCCTCCGCGATCGAGGGTGAGATCGTCGAGTACCGTGAGGGCATGTTCCGGTTACCCGAGAAGTA
>DATJIA010000371.1:0-20742 GCA_035493675.1 Kofleriaceae bacterium
CCCGCGCCGTGGTTGCCGCGGGTCGCCGCGATCACGCCGCGCTTCCGCTCGTCGGGCGCGAGCGCGCTGATCACGCTCATCGCGTTGCGCGCCTTGAACGCGTTGGTCGGCAGGTGATTGTCGTGCTTGACCAGCACGCGCGCGCCGATCTCTTCGTCGAGCGCGGCGTAGCGGCGCAGCGGCGTCGCGGTCAGGTACGGCGCGATGCGCTCGCGCGCGCGCAGGACGTCATCCCAGCTGATCGGCCACGCGCCGTTCGTCATGGGCGCACGTTAGCGCGGGTTCACCGGGCGCGCCGCTGTGCAGCTCGTGCGCCCGCGGACCCGAACAGCGCCAGCAGCAGCACGACCTGCGCGACCGCGAACGAGAGGACCAGCTTCGCCCACAGATCGCCGAGCGCGATCGACCAGCCCGCCCGGAACTGCGGATCCGCCATCAGCGCCAGCGTCGCGCCGCGCACGCCCGCCATGATCAGCGCGAGCGCGTACGCGCGCTTCATGCGCCCGGCGCGCACGTGCATCACCGACAGTGCCGCGATCACCGCGGTCGCGAGCGCGACGATCGCCTCGGTGATCACGAAGCCGATCGGCGCGAGCCCGGCCCACGTCACCGCGCCGTCGCGCGCCGCCGCCTCGCTGAACCATCGCCCGCCGAACGCCGCCGCGGACAGCGCGCCCGCGGCGCCCGCGACCGCCGCGAGCCCGAGCACGGTCGCCATGCGCTCGCGCCGCCGGTGCTCCGCCTCGTCGCGCTGCCCGCGCGCGTCGCGTGCGTCCATCCCACGACGACACCTCTCCGCGGAATGAACTTTCATTCCGCGCGCGCTCGTGGTGCGCGGCGTCCGGCCGGCGGCCGCTTTGTCCGGCCGGCGGCCGCCTGTCCGGCCGGCGGCCACGCGGAATGAACATTCATTCCGCGGCGGGCCGGGGGCGGGGCTCAGCGGAACGATGTGCCAAGATGAGGCGTGGGCACGATCCTCGTGTGGGCCACGGCGTGGGCATTCATCGCGTTCGTCGCGAGGATGGTCGCGCAGCCGCATCGGCGCGCGGAGAGCGGAGGAAAGCGCGTGCGCGCCGAGCTCGACGCGATCTACGGCGGCGAGCACGAGTACGCGCGGGTGTCGCCGGCCGCGTTCCCCGACGCCGATCTCGCGTTCTACGATCGCAGCGCGGCGGAGCTCGAGGCGATGGGCTGGAAGCGCGTCGCCGACGTCGAGGATCTGACGCTGTCGCGCGTGTACCCGGAGCGGCGCACGTTCCTGCGCATCTTCGTCGACAACGGCGGCGCGATCCGCGCGGCGATCTATCACCTGCGCGTGCGCGGCGCGTCGCTGTTGGCGGCCGTCGGGGTCGGGCCGCGCGATCTGCACGTGTTCGAATTGATCAGCGAGAGCCCGCGCGGGCAGTTCTTGTCGACGAGCAACACCAAGGGGCTCGACAAGCTGACGTCGCCGAAGGAGGTCGAGGTCGAGCGGCTCGAGGTGGGCGCGTCGCTCGCGAAGGTCGTCGCGCGCCATCGCGAGCGGTTGACCGATCGCGCGCGCAAACGCGGCGCCGACGCGCCGGTGACGATGTGGACGTGGGACGACGTGCTCGCGTCGATCCAGCGCGGGCACGCGGTCGCCGCGAAGCATCGGCAGGCGATCGGTGGGCTGTCGCGCGAGGAGGTCGAGCGGTTCACGGGGCGTCCGCTGAACGCGGCGGAGGAGGTCTTCCTGCGCGAGGTGCGCGGCGAGCCCGCGGTGTCGCACGAGCAGAACGCCGCCGCCGTCGCGGCCGGCAAGCTGGGCAAGATCGGCGAGCCGCGCGCGGCCGACGCGACGAGCGAGGCCGAGCCGAAGGAGCGCGCGGCCGAGAGCTCGTCGGCGGAAGGCGCTGAGCGTGCGCCCGAGATGCCCCCGCCCGGGGGCGACAAAGAAGGCGCGTAGGCCGGGGGCGTAGACGCGTAACCTCGCAGCGCGAGGGCGCGTGGGCCCGCGGCGCGAGGGCGCGTGGGGGCCGCGGCGCGAGGGCGCGCGGGCCCGCGGCGGCACGATCAGATCGACGCAGTACCGTCGGGCGATGCGGCTGCTGCACACGTCGGACTGGCACCTGGGGCATTCGCTCCACGGGGTCGGGCGCGAGCGCGAGCACGCCGCGTTCCTGCGCTGGCTGGTCGACGTGATCGATCGCGAACGGATCGATGCGGTCGTGATCACGGGCGACGTGTTCGACGGCTCGACGCCGCCCGCGTCGGCGGAGGCGATGTGGTTCCGCTTCCTCGCCGAGGCGCGCGGCCGGCGCGCGGAGATGCCGATCGTCGTGATCGCCGGCAACCACGACTCGCCGGCGCGGCTCGCGGCGCCGGCGCCGTTGCTCGAGGCGATGGGCGTGCGCGTGATCGCGAACGTGCCTCGCGATCCGAGCGAGCTGGTCGTCGTCGTCGGCGGCGCGGTGATCGCGGCGGTGCCGTTCCTGCGGCCGATCGATCTGCCGGCGTCATCCGGCCACGACGATCCGATGGAGGCGGTGCGCGCGGTCTACGCGGACGCGCTCGCGGCTGCGCGCGCGCGCAGGCGCGGGCGTCCGATCGTCGCGACCGGTCACTTGTTCGTCGCGGGCGCGTCGCCGTCGTGGATGAGCGAGCGGCGCATCATCAGCGGCGGACAGGAGGCGATCGACGCGACGCTGTTCGACGCCGACGTCGCGTACGTCGCGCTCGGGCACCTGCATCGCGCACAGAAGATCGGCGGGCGCGAGCACGTCCGCTACGCCGGCTCGCCGATCCCGCTCGCGATGGTCGAGGCGGAGTATCGACATCAGATCGCGATCGCCGAGCTGGAGCCCGATGCGCCCGCGCGCGTGCGCACGATCGAGATCCCGCGCGCGATCGAGCTGCTCCGCCTGCCGCGGCACGGCGCGGCGTCGCTCGACGATGCGGTCGCGGCGATCGCGTCGCTGCCGGAGATCGGCGACGAAGAGCCGGAGACGCGGCCGTTCCTCGAGGTCGTCGTCGCGCTCGAGCGCCCGGAGCCGCGGCTGCGCGATCGGATCGAAGCGGCGGTCGCCGGCCGCGCGGTGCGGCTCGTGAAGATCACCGCGCAGATGACCGGCGATCGCGCCGCGCTCGGCGACGTGAACGTCGGCAAGGCGCTCGCCGATCTCGATCCCCGCGAGGTGCTCCAGCGCCGGTGGTCGCGCGATCACGAGGCGGCGCTGCCGGCGTCGGTCGCGCGCGCGTTCGAGGAGCTGCTCGCCGAGGCGGAGGCGCGATGAGGATCCTCGCGATCCGCGGCCAGAACCTGGCGAGCCTCGCCGAGGAGTTCGAGATCGATCTCGCCGGCGGGCCGCTCGGCGCCGCCGGCCTGTTCGCGATCACGGGGCCGACCGGCGCGGGCAAGAGCACGCTGCTCGACGCGCTGTGCCTCGCGCTCTTCGATCGCGCGCCGCGGCTCGCCGGGCGTCGCGACGCGGCGTTGATCGGGCGCGACGAGATCACGTCGATCGCCGCGACCGACGTGCGCTCGCTGGTGCGGCGCGGCGCGACCAGCGCGTGGGCCGCGGTCGACTTCGAGGGCGGCGACGGCCGCCGCTATCGCGCGCGCTGGTCGGTGCACCGCGCGCGGCAGAAGGTCGACGGCCGCTTCCGCGATCAGCAGATGACGCTCGAGAACCTCGACACCGGCGAGAAGCTCGGCGGCACCCGCACCGAGACGCTCGACGCGATCCGCGCGCGGCTCGGCCTGTCGTTCGATCAGTTCCGGCGCTCGGCCTTGCTCGCGCAGGGCGACTTCGCCGCGTTCCTGCGCGCCGACGCGGCGGAGCGCGCCGATCTGCTCGAGCGCATGACCGGCACCGAGATCTACGGCGCGGTCTCGATCGCGGCGTTCCAACGCGCGAAGGAGCTCGCGGGCGTCGCGCGCGCGCGCGAGGACGAGCTCGCGCGCGTGATCGTGATGAGCGACGACGAGCGCGCCGCGGCGATCGCGGCGGCCGAGCAGGCGGCGATCGACGCGATCGCGGCGGCGGAGCGCGCGCGCGCGGTCGAGGCGCTCGCGGCGTGGCGCGAGGCGCGCGCGTCGCTGGTCGAGGCGGTCGAGACGGCGTCGGCGCGCGAGGGCGCGGCGCGGCGCGCGCTCGAGTCGGCCGGCGACGATGGCGGCGCGGCCATGCGCACGCGGATCGCGCGGCTCGAGGCGGCGGAGGCGATGCGCGCGCCGTGGGTGACGCGGGCGCAGGCGCGCGAGGAGGAGCTGCGCGCGGGCGGCGCGGTCGAGGCGGCGTCGCGCGGGGAGCAGGCCGCGGACGCGCGGCTCGCCGAGGCGCTCGAGCTCGACGCGGAGGCGCGGCGCGGGCGCGCGATCGCCGACGCGATCGCGATCGACAAGAGCGGTGCGGGACGCGCGGAGGCGGCGACCGCGCGCGAGCGCGAGGCGCGCGCGACCGACGCCCGCGCGGGTGACGCGCCGGGCGAAGCGGCGGCGGCGGCGGCGGCGAAGCGCGCGAGCGGTGCGCGCGCGAGCGGTGCCCGCGCGAACGACGCGCGCGGCGAGCCCGCGGCCGCCGTGCGCGCGGCGATCGCCGCCGCGATCGCGCGGCTCGACGACGCGCGGCGATGGATCGCGGGCCACGGCGCGATCGCGCCGATCGCCGACGACTGGGCGCGATGGCAGCGCGCGCTCGCGCGAGAGGCGAGTGCGGCCGAGGCGATCGCGACCGCGCGGCGCGACGAAGATCGGCTGGTGGCGGCGGTCGCCGAGGCGGAGACCCGTGCCGATACCGCGGACGCGTCGCGCGCGGCGGCGGCGGCCGCGCTCGAGGCGGCGCAGGCGATGGCGGCGGCGGCCGAGGCGAAGCGGACCACGCGACCGGCCGATCTGCGCCGCGCGCTCGATGCGCTCGCGAGGCGCGCCGACGCCGCCGCGAAGCTCGTCGAGCTGACCGCGCGCGCGAGAGACGCAGCGCACGCCGCACGCACGAACGACGCGCGCGCGAACGACGCACGCGATCGCGGCGAGCGATCGCAGCGCGCGCGCGACGAGGCCAAGCACGCCGAAGCTCGCGCGAGCGCCGCGCTGCACGAGGCCGAGCGCGCCGCCGATCGGCTGCGCGTCGCCGCCGGGCTCACGCACGAACGAGCCGCGCTCGTCGACGGGCAGCCGTGCCCGCTGTGCGGCGCCGGCGAGCATCCGTGGGCGGGCCGCGGCGCGGTCGACGAGCTCGTCGTCGAGCAAGAGGCGCGGGTCGCGTCGCTGCGCGCCGAGGTGCGCGCGGCACAGAAGCGCGGCGCGCAGGCGCACGCGGACCGCGACGCGGCGATCGCCGAGGCGGACCACGCGGCACGCGCGGCGAAGGACGCGCGCGACACGCGCGATCGCCTGCGCGACGCGTGGCGATCGGAGCTCGCGGCCCTCGGCGAGCTCGCGCTCGTCGACGATCCGGCCGAGGACGCCGCCGCGCAGCTCGCGACCGATCGCGCCACGGTCGCCGCCGGCGCGCGCGACAAGGCGCGCGACGCGCTCGCGATCGCCGAGAAGATCGACCACGACGCGAGCCACGCGCAGCAGATCGCGCTCGCGCGACGCGCCGATCTCGATCACGCGCAGACCGCCGCGACCGACGCGGCCAACGCGGTCGCGCGCCTCGGCGCGCAGCTCGCGACCGCGCGCCGCGATCGCGACGCCGCGACCCACGCGAAGGACGCCGCGCGCGAAGAGCTCGCCGTCGCGCTCGGCGCGTGGCCCGACTGGCGCGATCGCCTCGACCGCGCGCGCGCGCGCTTCGCCGCCGAGCTCGAGCAAGGCGTGAAGGCGTGGCGCGAGCACGTCGCCGCCGTCGTCGCGGCGGCCGGCGAGATCGATCGGCTCGCCGAGCGCGCGGCCGCGCTCCGGCTGACCGCCGAACGCGACGCCGCCGCCGCGCACGCCGCGCACGCCGCCGCGCGCGACGCGCAGACCCGAGCGACCGCGGCGCGAGAAGCCGCCGATCACGAGCTCGAACGCGCGCGCGCGGGCGCGACCTTCGCCGACGACGAGCTCGCGCAGCTGTTCGCCGGCGGCCCCGACGCGCTCGCGCGCCTGCGCGCGCAGCTCGCCGAGCTCGAGCGCGACGCCGCGACCGCCGCCGCCGTCCTCGACGAGCGCCGCCGCGCGCTCGCCGCGCACGACACCACGCGCCCCGCGCTCGAATCGGATCGAGAACCGGCCGCCGCCCGCCACGACGCGCAAGCCGCCGCCGATCGCGCGCGCGACGCCGCGCTCGCGCTCCGCCTCGACGACGACGCCCGCACCCGCCGCGCCGTCGCGCAGACCGCGCTCGATCACGCGCGCCGAGACGCCGAGCCGTACGAGATCCTCCGCGATCTGATCGGCTCCGCCGACGGCAAGGCGTTCCGCACGTTCGCGCAAGGGCTCACCCTCGACGCGCTGCTCGTCGGCGCCAACGCGCACCTCGATCAGCTCGCGCCGCGCTATCAGCTCGAGCGCGTGCCGAAGAGCGATCTCGATCTCCAGGTCGTCGATCGCGATCTCGGCGACGACGTGCGCGCCGTGCAGTCGCTGTCCGGCGGCGAGAGCTTCCTCGTCTCGCTCGCCCTCGCGCTGGCGCTGAGCTCCCTCTCCGCCCACGACGTGCGCGTCCGCACGCTGCTGATCGACGAGGGCTTCGGCACGCTCGACCCCGCCGCGCTCGACGTCGCGCTCGCGGTCCTCGACGCGCTCCAGGCCTCCGGCCGCCAGGTCGGCATCATCTCGCACGTGCCCGGCCTCGCCGAACGCGTCGGCGCGCAGATCGCGGTCCGCCCGGTCGGCAGCGGCAAGAGCGTCGTGCGCGTCAGCGCCCGCGCCGCGTGAACCTCACACGGCCTGCCCCGGCCGGGGTAGACTCGCCGGAGCCGAGATGACCCTCGACGTCAAACGCTATCCGATCCTGGTCGTCGACGACGAGCAGGACAACCTCGACGCCTTCCGCTTCAACTTCAAGAAGGCGTTCGACATCCTGTCGGCGACCGGCGGCGCGGAGGCGCTCGAGATCCTCGGCGAGAAGGACGTCGCGGTGATCGTCACCGATCAGCGCATGCCGAAGATGACGGGGCTCGAGCTGCTCCGCGAAGCGAAGAGCGTGCGCCCCGACGCGGTCGGCATCATCCTCACCGCCTTCACCGACGTCGACGTGCTGATCGAGGCGATCAACCTCGGGCAGGTCTATCGCTACATCACGAAGCCGTGGGACGCGAAGGAGATGCGCGGCGTCCTCCAGTACGCGATCGAGCGCTTCCACCTGCAGCGCGAGAACGGCCGCCTGTCCGCGCAGCTCGCCGAGTACACCGGCTACCTGAACCAGCAGCTGCACGGCGAGTTCGACTTCGGCAACATCATCGGCGAGAGCGCCGCGCTGCGCGAGGTCCTCTCCAAGGTCGAGCAGGTCGCGCCGACCAACTCGACCGTGCTGCTCCGCGGCGAGACCGGCACCGGCAAGGAGCTGGTCGCGCACGCGATCCACATCAACAGCGCGCGCGAGTCGAAGCCGTTCGTGCGCGTGAACTGCGCCGCGCTCGCGCCCGGCGTCCTCGAGAGCGAATTGTTCGGCCACGAGAAGGGCAGCTTCACCGGCGCGATGCAGCGGCGGCCCGGCCGCTTCGAGCTCGCCGACGGCGGCACCCTCTTCCTCGACGAGGTCGGCGACCTCCCGATGGACGTGCAGATCAAGCTGCTCCGCACGATCCAGGAGCGCGAGTTCGAGCGCGTCGGCGGCACCGAGACGATCAAGGTCGACGTGCGCCTGGTCAGCGCGACCAACCGCAACCTCGAGAAGATGATCGAGGAAGGCGAGTTCCGCGAGGATCTCTACTACCGGTTGAACGTCTTCCCGATCAACCTGCCGCCGCTGCGCGATCGTCTCGAAGATCTCCCGGTGCTCGTGAATCACTTCGTCGCGAAGTTCGCGCGCAACCTCGGCGTGCGGCCCGCGGGCATCAGCGCCGACGCGCTCGCGAAGCTGCGCGAGTACACGTGGCCCGGCAACGTGCGCGAGATCGAGAACATCGTCGAGCGCGCGATGATCTTGTCGAAGGGAGGCGAGCTCGCCGCCTCGCACCTCGACTTCGGACGCCGCGCGCACTCGAGCGTGCCGTCGGCGGAGTCGAGCGGCAACCACCCGATCGTCGCCGTCGCGCCGTCGGAAGACGGCCGCCCGCTCGCCGAGCGCCTGCTCGAGAGCGAGCGCAAGGAGATCATCGCGGCGATCGAGCGCTCGAAGGGCAACATCGCGAGCGCGGCGCGCCAGCTCGGCATCAATCGCAGCACGCTCTACTACCGCCTGCGCAAGCACGGGCTCGAGCACCTCCTGCCGACCAAGCTCCAGGTCGGCGGCGACGAGACGCCGGGCGAGAACAGCTGATGCGCGTCCTCTTCATCGTGGATCCCCTCGAGCGGCTCTCGCTCGCAGGCGACACCTCGTACGCGCTGATGCTCGAGGCGCAGCGGCGCGATCACGAGGTCTGGACCTGCACCGTCGAGAACCTCGGGCTCGAGCACGACGATCCGGTCGCCGAGGCGCGCCTCACCGTCGTGTCCCTCGCGAGCACGCACGCCGAGGCGTTCTCGTGCGAGGACCCGGCGCCGATCCCGCTCGAGGCGTTCGACCTCGTGCTGATGCGCAAGGATCCGCCGGTCGACGTCAACTACCTGCACGCGACCTGGCTGCTCGATCTCGCGAAGGCGAAGACCTGCGTGATCAATGATCCGAGCGGCATCCGCGAGCTCAACGAGCACCTCGCGGTGCTGCGCTTCCCGGATCTGATCCCGCCGACGATCGTCACGCGCAGCCCGCGCCGCCTGCAGGCGTTCCTGCGCGAACAGGGCGGCGCGATCGTGGTCAAGCCCGTCGACGGCTTCGGCGGGCTCGGCGTGTTCCTCGTGCGCCAGGGCGATCCCAACACGTCGTCGATCTTCGAGAGCTCGACCGGCGCGGGCGTGCGCTGGACGATGGCGCAGAAGTACCTGCCCGACGTCGTCAAGGGCGACAAGCGCATCCTGCTCGTCGACGGCGAGCCGGTCGGCGCGGTGATGCGCGTGCCGCAAGAAGCCGAGGCGCGCGGCAACCTGCACATCGGCGGTCGCCCCATGCAGACGACGATCGACGAGGACGATCGCGCGATCATCCGCGCAGTCGCGCCGGTGCTCGCGCAGCACGGCCAGGTCTTCGTCGGGATCGACGTGATCGGCGGCCGCTTGACCGAGATCAACGTGACCTCGCCGACCGGCGTGCGCCACATCGAGATGCTCGAGGGCCGCAACGTCGCGGCGCCGATCCTCGACGCGCTCGAGCGCCGCGCCGCCGCCAAGCGAGGCGCGTGAAGCTCGCGATCATCCTGATCGCCGCGCTCGCGACGCGCGCGGCCGCCGGCCCGTCGGTGCGCACGCAGGTGATCCTCTCCGACGGCTTCAGCGACGCGCTGATCGTCACCGGCCCGATCGTCGATCAGGCCGACGTCTCGAAGATCGGCCTGTTCGGCGCGCTGCTCGGCGCGCCGATCGTCCACGCCGCCAACGACGGCTGGGCGCGCGCCGGCTGGAGCCTGCTCGCGCGCACGACCATGCCGATCGGCGGCATCGGCGCCGGCGGCCTCTTGTGCAACGCGCTCACCACGAGGCAGCCCGACGAGTGGTTCCACTGCCTCGACTGGGAGCTGATCGGCGCCGGCCTCGGCCTGCTCGGCGCCGAGGTCCTCGACGCGACCGTGATCTCACGCCCGAGCGATCCGACCGATCCGACCCCGACGATGTTCACGCTCACGGGCGTCTTCTAGATTTCACGGTCACATCGGCGGCGCCCCGCGTCACCCCCGCATGAGGCTGAGGACAGCGGGGCTCACGATCATCGCGGCGTTCGCCGCCTTGCACGCGCGTCGCGCCGACGCGTGCTCGTTCCACGGCACGGTCACGCCGGTGACGTACTGGGACGCGACGTCGACGTACAACCCCGCGGTCGCGAACGACTCGCGCTGCACGCCGTCGGGCAGCGGGCAGACGTGCCGCTTGAAGGGCTACTACATCACGCCGTCGCCGGCGCCGACCGGCCCCGCGCCGACGGTGATCTTCATCCACGGCACCGGCCAGGGCATGCCCGGCGGCTACTGCGAGACGATCAACGCGTTCGTCGATCGCGGCTACGTCGTGTTCGCGCCGGTGATGCGCGGCGTGTCGGGATCGGCGCCGCCGGCGGCGTCGTTCACGACCAACACCGGCAGCTACGTCGTCGACTACGGCACCGCCAACGCGACCTCGACGTGCGGCGTCGCCTGCCAGTCGCTCAAGTACATGAACAAGGAGACGCTCGACATCGACAGCGCGATCCACTGGCTGATCGCGAACCACCCGACGACCTTCGATCTCTCGCGCCTCGCGCTGGTCGGTCACTCGTACGGCGGCGCGACCGTGACGATCGCGGCCGCGTCGACGTCGAAGCTGACCTACGTCCCGACGGTGACGGTCAGCTTGAGCGGCGCCGCGATGAGCTGGAGCGCCGGCAGCGACTGGGAAGACGGCCTGAACGATCCGGCCGACAACGCGCGCTCGCCGATGTACTTCCAGCGCGTCATCAACGAGTCGCCGATCGCGCCCGACATCAACAGCGCGCTCGAGCCGTACGACCACGTCGTGTGGGCCGGCGGCGCCGCGCGCCTCGCGTCGTACGGCTGGTACACGCCGTCGACCACGCAGTGCAACGACTTCCCGTACCACAACGTGCACTGCGGCTTCGTCGGCGAGCCCGAGGGCGTCGCGATCTGGATCGACGGCGTGATCGAGTTCTTCCGCGACTACGGCGTGAAGTGAAGGAGACGACCATGAAGCGCACCATCCTCATCGCGACGCTCCTCCTCACGGCCCACCGCGCCTCCGCCGATTGCGCGGTCAACGTCAGCGGCGCGGTCAAGAAGTACTGGCCGTCGAGCGGCACCACCAGCTACGCGGGCGATCCGCGCTGCGATCAGAACGGCGCGAGCTGCCACCTCTCGGGCTGGCTCTACACGCCGTCGACCAGCGGCGCGCACCCCGCGATCGTGTACTCGACCAACGCGCCGCACGAGGGCGCGCGGTTCGACACCTGCGAGGTCGTGAACTACTTCGTGCCGAAGGGCTACGTCGTGTTCGTGCCGTACGCGCGCGGCACCGACGACGTCAGCAACCACGTCGCGAGCCTGCCCGGCGAAGGCTTCCACAACACCGGCGTCAACCACCTCGACGCCGGCCCGAATTCGATCGACACGCTCTACGCGCTCTGGGACGAGGAGTACGACCTCCAGCTCGCCGTCCAGTACGTGCAGGGCCTGTCGTCGGTCGACGCGACCAAGGTCGCCGTGTTCGGCGCCGGCGACGGCGGCACCCGCGCAGCGCTGCTCGCCGAGGAGATCTTCACCTCGACGCCGCAGCCCAAGGTCACGATCAACCTCTCGGGCGCGGTCTGGGTCTGGTCGAGCGATCCGCAGTGGGCGACCGATCTCGACGGCGCCGCCGAGTACCACCAGGGCGCCGTCCTCTATCAGTCGGTCGGCAACGAGTCGTCGTCGGGCGACTACACCGCGACGATCAGCCAGTTCACGTACGCCGGGCGGTACAGCGCGTCGCGCCCGGCCAAGCTCGCGCTCTACGCGCCCTTCACCGTCTCGACGTCGGCGCAGTCGATCTGCACCAACAAGGGCTACAACACCAATCGCTGCGCGAGCTACACGTTCCTGACCGACGGCGGCCAGGTCCCGCGCTGGATCGACACGGTGCACAAATTCTTGATCCAGTACGGCGTGCAGTAGCGCACTTGCACCGGGGGCCGATCGGGTGGATAGATCCGAGATGGCTCCCGAGCTGTCGCTCTCGTTCATCCAGAAGCTGCCGAAGACCGATCTGCACTGCCACCTCGACGGCAGCCTCCGGCTCGACACGATCCTCGAGCTCGCGCGCAAGCAGAAGATCGCGCTGCCCACCTTCGATCGCGCGGAGCTGTTCCGCATGATCTACGCGGGCGAGGTCTGCAACTCGCTCGACGAGTACCTGAAGGCGTTCGACATCACGCTGAGCGTGATGCAGACCGAGGACGCGCTCGAGCGGATCGCGTACGAGCTCGCCGAGGACGCCTGGCGCGAGAACGTGCGCTACCTCGAGGTCCGCTACGCGCCGATGCTGCATACGCGTACCGGGCTGCGACTCACGCAGGTCGTCGAGGCGGTGCTGCGCGGGCTGCGCACCGCGAAGCGCGAGTTCGGGATCCGCTACGGCCTGATCCTGTGCGGCATCCGCTCGATGAGCGCGGAGTCGTCGATGCGCATGGCCGAGCTGTGCGTCGCGTTCAAGAACCGCGGCGTGGTCGGCTTCGATCTCGCCGGCAGCGAGGTCAACAACCCGGCCAAGCTGCACCGCCAAGCCTTCCAGCTCGTGATCGACAACAACATCAACTGCACCGCGCACGCGGGCGAGGCGTTCGGCCCCGACTCGATCGCGCAGGCGATCCACAAGTGCGGCGCGCACCGCATCGGCCACGGCACGCGCCTCGTCGAGAACGGCGACTTGCTCAACTACATCAACGACCACCGCATCCCGCTCGAGGTGTGCCCGTCGTCGAACCTGCAGACCAAGGCCGCGCTCGGCTGGGACGGCCACCCGGTCGACTTCTTCGTCGACTACGGCCTGCGGGTCACGATCAACACCGACAACCGACTGATCACGGACACGACCGTCTCGAAGGAGATCTGGTTGTGCCATCAGCACTACGGTTGGACCCTCGAGCAGATCAAGGACATCATCATCGCGGGCTTCAAGAGCGCGTTCATGCCGTATCGCGAGAAGGCGGACCTGCTCGCGGAGATCAGCGCGGAGCTCGCGAACGTCACCGCGCCGGCCAACGGCAAGGCTGAACAGCCGAAGCCGCAGCCTCCGGTCGAGGCCGGCTGCGTGAGCGCGATCCCCGCGGTGCCGCCCGCGCGCACCGACCTGAGCTGAGCTTCACGGTCACATGTGCGGCGCCGCATGTCTGCCGGCGCATGAAACAGGTCCTCGTCGCGGCGCTCGTCGGAGCCGCCGCCCTCGCAAGCGCGCACGCCACCGCGCGCGCCTGCTCCTTCCACGGCACGGTCACCAAGGTGACCTACTGGGACGACACGTCCTCGTACAACCGCGCGACGTCGAACGATCCGCGCTGCAACCAATCGGGCGGCACGCAGACCTGCCGGTTGCAGGGCTACTACATCGTCCCGGCGCTCGCGCCGAGCGGTAAGGCGCCGACGATCGTCTTCATCCACGGCACCGGCTCGACGATGCCGTCGTCGTACTGCGAGACGATCAACCGCTTCGTCGACGAAGGCTACGTCGTGATGTTGCCCGTCATGCGCGGCGTCGCCGGATCGGCGCCGCCGGCGGCGAGCTTCAGCGCGAACACCGGCACGTACGTCGTCACCTACGGCACCAACAACGCGACCAGCTCGTGCGACGCGACCTGCCAGGAGATCGCGTACATGAAGCAAGAGGTGCTCGACATCGACAGCGCGATCCACTGGCTGGTCGAGAAGCACCCGACGACGACCGATCTCTCCGAGCTCGCGCTGATGGGCCACTCGTTCGGCGGCGCGACGATCACGCTCGCCAACCGCAACGACTCGAAGCTGACGTACACGCCGACCGTCGCGGTGTCGCTGTCGGGCGCCGCGATGAGCTGGGACTACGGCAACGAGTGGGCGGTCGCGATGGACGCCGCCGCCGACCGCGCGCGCTCGCCGATGTACTTCCAGCGCGTCGCCAACGAGTCGCCGCAGTCGCCCGACATCGGCAGCGCGCTCGAGACCTACGGCCACGTCTTGTCGTCGGGTCAAGCGGCGCGCCTCGCCGCGTACCCGTTCTACCAGCCGGTCTCCACCACGATGTGCAACGACACCACGCCGAACTGGCACAACGTCCACTGCGGCTTCGTCTTCGAAGCGCAGGGCGTCGCGATCTGGGCCGACGGCGTCATCGAATTCCTCGAGGACTACGGAGTGAAGCCATGAACCGCACGATCTTGATCTCGATCTTCATCGCCGCGATCGCGCACCGCGCCACCGCCGACTGCACGATCGCGTATCCGATGCAGCAGAAGAAGTACTGGCCGCAGTCGTCGTCGTTCGTGCCGAACGCCGGCGATCATCGCTGCGACTTCGGCGGGCCCAACAACTCGCAGTACGACTGTCAGCTGTCGGGCTGGCTCATCACGCCGAACAACACGAGCATCGGCTACTTCCCGGCGGTGATCTACGTCGACGACGCGTGGCGCAACGTCGATCGCCACAACGCGTGCGAGATCATCAACGCGATGGTCGGGCGCGGCTTCGTCGTCTTCTACGCCGATCAGCGCGGCCAGTGGGACTACAGCGGCGGCAGCTATCGCTTCCACAACACCGGCTACTACACGTGGGACTGGGCCGCGATGAACGCGTCGACGTTCATCCCCGCCGACGCGATCGCCGCCGACTACCTCGGCGACGAGTCGAAGGACCTCGACTACGCGATCTCGATGATCGAGGGCCTCAAGGTCGGCTCGACCTCGACGCCGCTGGTCGATTCGCGCCACGTCACGATCATGGGTCGCGAGGACGGCGCGGTCACCGCGATCGCGGCGCCCGCGCACGTCTCGCACCACATCGCGGCGACCGTCGATCTCGGCGGCGGCTCGCGCCACTGGGGCTCGAACTGGAAGTACTGGAACGACACGATCGAAGCCGACGCCGCCGCCGACAGCGCGCCGCTGTTCGTGCAAGAGGTCGAGAACGAGTCACCGAACCACACGTTCTGGGCCGCGATGGCCGCCTTCGACGGCGCGTTCTCGTCGGACGCGGCCGGCCTCGGCAAGCTCGCGCTGTACGCCGCGTTCACGCCGCCGTCCGACGAGCAGACCGTGTGCAACAACAACGGCTGGGACGGGCAGACGTGCGGCAACTACTGGTTCGTGAACGACCACGACAAGGTCGCGCGCTGGTGGCCGGTCGTCTACGACTGGATCTACCGCGTCGACGCGAACTGATCCGGACGCTCAGCTGGCGTCGGGCAGGTTGGCGTCGACGCTCGCGTCGGGCGGCGACGCATCGACGCTCGCGTCGGGCGGGCGCGCATCGGCCGGCCGCGCGTCGGCGGGGCGCGCGTCGACGGGGCGCGCATCGGCCGGCTTCGCATCGACGGGCCGCGCGTCGGCCGGCTTCGCGTCGATCACCGACGCATCGACCGAAGAGTCGAACGTGGGCACGAACGCATCGATCACCGCGCCGTCGACGAAGCTCTGCTCGCACGGGGCGAGCCCGCCGCCCTGCATCAGGTGGCAGATCTTGTCGGGCCCGCACGTGTAGTCCGTCGGGCACGCGCCGCCTTCACCGCACGAGAAGGTGCAGTTCGGCTTCGGGGTCTTGTAACAGCCGACGACCACGAGGGCCGCCACGACGAAGAGCCAACGATGCCTAGGCATAAGAACGGAGTGGGCCCCACCCCTGCCGATCAGGGTACCACCGTCCTCGGCCCGCGCGCTACTTGACCGTCAGCTCGAGGTACTTCGTCGTCGACGATTCGTTGCCGTCCTCGTCGGTGACGGTCAGCGTGATCGTCGCGGGCCGCTCGCCGCGGAATCGCACCATCGGCGACTTCTGGGTGTCGCGGCTCCCCGACTCGAAGCGGACCTCGGCGTCGGTGATCGTCCACTGGTACGTCAGCTTCTGGGTCGCGGTCGGGTCGTCGATCGGATCAGCGGACTTCGCGCCGTCGAGGGTGACCAGGGTCTGGAACTCGTCGTGCGCGGGGATCTCCGCGGGGCTGAGATCGATTCGCGCGATCGGTGGATGACCGATCGGGGTATCGCACCCGGAGGCGAGGAGCAGCAGTGCGAGCACACCGCGCGGCATTCGAGTGCGCTGTGTTACCATGCACCCCGCGTGTCCACCAAGGAGCGGAGGGACGGCTTCAAGACCGCGGTCGGGCAGCACTGGCCGCGCGTCTACAACTTCGTCTTCCGCATGACGCTCGATCGCGACCGCGCGGCGTCGATCGTCGAGGAAGTCTTCCTGCGCGCGTACGTCGGCGCGGACAACCTCCCCGACGAGCAGGCGCGCGCCGAGGTGTGGCTCCTCCACATCGCGAATCACATCATGGAGACGAAGCTGCCCAAGACCCCCGAGGTCAGCTTCGACGTCCTCGACGAGACGCTGCGCAGCGAAGCGACGCGCACCGACGTCGTGCGCTCGTTGACCGATCCGCAGCGCGACTTCCTCTTGTGGGAGCTCAAGCAGGGCTGCATGACGTCGGTCGTCAACTGCCTGCCGCCCGGCGAGCGCAGCGCGTTCGTCGCAGCGCACGTGATGAAGCTCAACGAAGAAGACGCGTCGAAGGCGCTCGGCGTGACGACCAGCGCGTACAAGGTCCGCCTGTCGCGCGCGCGCAAGAAGGTCGGCGACTACCTCGCGCCGCGCTGCGAGCACGTCAACCCGATGAACCCGTGCCGCTGCCCGGCGCGCGTCGGCGTCGCGCTGCGCAAAGGCTTCATCAAGACCGAGGGCGGCGAGGTCTCGCTGCGCAAGCCGCCCGCGCCCTACGGCCGCTACGGCGCGGGTCCCGACGCGGAGGACGAGCCGCTGCGCGACATCGCCGCGATCTACGGCAACCTGCCCGACCCCGACGCGCCGGAGCCGCTGATCGCGCGCATCCACGCGAAGCTCGACGACGGCAGCTGGGACAAGATCCGCGAGAAGAAGAAGTAGGCAACCGCGCGCGGAGCCGGCCGATAGCGGCCGCATGATCAAGTACGAGGAGCGGTTCGCGGATCGGGTCGAGGGAGAGCGCGCGGCGCCGTCGGTGCCGCCGGGGCGGAAGACGCTGACGATGCAGCTCGTGCCCGCGCTGCAGCGCAAGGCCGCATCGATCGGCGCGCGATCGGCGCCCGAGCCGTGCGACGACGCGCAGGTCGCGGCGTGGCCGCTGGTCGTCGCCGAGGAGGGCGTGGCGGGCGCGGGCGGCGCGCTGCCGTACGAAGCGGAGCTGCGCGCGAGCTTCGGGCGCCACGCGGGCGCGCTCGACGGCGTCAGCGCGCACACCGACGCCTCGGCGGCGGGCGCCGCGCGCGCGATCGGCGCGGACGCGTACGCGACCGGATCGCGCATCGCGTTCGCCGCGACGCCGACGAGGTCGCTGGTCGCGCACGAGGCGGCGCACGTCGTGCAGCAACGCGGCGGTGTGTCGCTGTCGGGCGGCGTCGGCCGCGACGGCGATCCGTACGAGCAGCACGCGGACGAGGTCGGCGCGGAGTTCGCCGCGGGACGATCGGTCGAGGCGCTGCTCGATCGCTTCGCAGGATCGGGCGGCGGCGCTTCGTCGGTGCAGCGGAAGGCGACCGCCGGCGTCGCGAGCGACACGATGTACGGCGACGACGCGCACTTCGACGTCGCCGCGCGCATCCAAGACTTCCAGGCGCACGGGCACGAGACGCGCATTCGCTTGAGCACCGGCGGCAAGCGCGGCGTCCGCGTCACGATGCCCGGCTACGTCGAGAAGGACGGCGCGATCCACGAGCTGCTCGTCACCGACGTCGCGCCCGATCACGCGATCGCGCGCGTGTACGCACCCCTGTCCGAGATCGAGGGTGCGGCGACCGCGATCGTGAATCCGGCGGCCGGCGTGCCGAAGCGCACGAAGACCGCGAAGGCGTTGCGCACGCGCGTCGTCAGCCACGACGTGCGGCCCGAAGGCCTGCGTCTCACGCTGCAGGCCGGCACCACGCGCGGCGTCGAGGCGGGCATGCCGGTCGTCGTCGACGGCCTCGGGACCTTCACGATCGACGAGGTCGCGGAGCACGCATCCTTCGCACATGTCCAGCACACGCTCGATGCGGCGAAATCGCACACGACTGCGATCATCAATCCTTGACGTGAGACCGCGCGCCACGGCCGGGCGTCGGCGCACGGGGCGCGCATGGGTAGACGCGGAGTTGCGACGGATCGCCGTTTGCTCATCAAGGCGGCGGTGCGTCCCGCGGTTTTCGGATCAGCCTTGCTCGTGCTCGCGACCGCTGCCGGCGCGCGCGCGGCCGCAGCGCCGACGCTCACGATGATCGAGCCGCTCGACGAGACCGTCGCGCGGCCGATGGTCCACGTCGAGGCGTCGTGCGATGCGGCCGGCGCGCCGTGCGCGACGATCACGCTGCTCGAGCAGACCAACGGCGCCGAGCCGCGCACGCAGCTCGGGACGTGGCAGGACGTCAGCCACGTGTCGATCGACGTCGAGGTCCCCGACGGCGCGACCTTCGATCTCGAGCTGCACGCGACCGATGACGCTGGGACCGGCACGATGCTCACGCGTCGCGTGTACGGCGACACCAGCCCCGCGCTGCACGAGGTCTTCTCCGCCGACGGCACGATCTACGACGCCGATCTCGATCGCGTCCTGTACGAAGCCGACGGCGCGTCGTGGATCTTCCATCGCGACGGCTGCGCTCGCGAGCGCATCGGGGCCGGCAGCGCCCAGGCGCTCACGCCGCACGGCGCGCTGCTCGCCACCTGCAGCGGCGGCTGCACGCTCGACGAATGGCGCGACGGCGCGCGCCTCGCGCGCGGGCCCGTCGATCCGTCGTCGCTGCGCGTGGTCGACGGCTTCGCCGTGTGGAGCGAAGGCTACGAGCCGGGCCCGCTGCATCGCTTGGATCTCTCGACCGGCATCGACACGATCGTCTCGAGCTCCGCGACGCCCGGCTCCGGCGCGGTCGGCTCCGACGGATCGGTGACGTATTCCGTCGCTGGCGCCGCCGGCGGTCACATCGCACACCGATGGGCCGCCGGCGGCGACGTGGCGCTCGGACCCGGCGATCTCTCCGCCACCGACGGCACGCTCTCGATCTTCACCGACGACGACGGCGCGTGCGCGCTGCGCCTCTACTCGGGCGGCGCCTCGGAGGAGCTCTCCACGTTGTGCACGTCTCCCGCGTACCTCGCCTCGGTGCGCGCGGGCTGGATCGCGTTCGTCCGCCCCGACTCCTCCGGCTCGCGCCAACTCTGGACGCGCTCGCCCGCCGGCGCGCTCGCGCAGCTCACGACCACCGGCTGCAACCTCGCGCCCCCGCTCGCGCCCGACGGCTCCGTGATCGCCCGCGCGACGATCGACAACGACTCCGCGCGCTGGCTCCTCGCCGCCGGCGCCGCCCCCGTCGCGATCACGCACAGCGATCCGCACCTGATCAAGCACACCGGCGGCCACTGGCTCGTCGCGATCGGCCGCGCGCTGTTCTCCCTCGACGACGGCCTCGCCTCCTGCGCGACGTCCACCGTCGATCCTCCCGCGCCGATCGAGTCGAGCGCCGACACGCCGGCCGGCGGCTGCTCCGCGACCCGCGCTCCCTCCTCGTGGCTCTTCGCCTCGACGCTCGCGCTGCTCTGTACACAGCGTCGCCGCCGAAACCGAAAGATCTGAAGGGCGACGGCGCGGAGTCTCGTGATTCGCACGAACGTCGGCGCCCACGGCGCGAGCGCGCGAAGCGGATGCACGGCGGGAGGCGCGCGGGCGCCGGGCGGAAGCCGGCGAACGGCGTCAAAGCCGGAATGCCGCACGTCACGAGGCCGCGGCTGTCGCGACATGATCCGGTGCACGTCACGATCCGCGTCGGGCGAGACATCGAGCGGCTGCGCAAGCGGCGCGCGTACCAGTGCGTCTCGTGGGCGCTGCTCCGCGTGCAGCCGCGCGAAGACTTCCGCATCGTCCACGTGAGCATCCAGGCGAATCACGTGCACCTGCTCGTCGAGGCCAGCGACGAGCGCGCGCTGTCATGCGGCGTGCGCGCGTTCGAGATCTCGTTCGCGCGCCGGCACAACCGCGCGTGCGGCCGCAAGGGGCGCGTCTTCGCGGACCGCTATCACGCGAGCGCGATCAAGACCCCGCGGCAGGCGCGCAACGCGTTCGCGTACGTCCTCAACAACTGGCGCAAGCATCGCGAGGACGCGGGCGTGCGCTGGCGGGTCGACCCGTACTCGAGCGCCGTCTCGTTCGACGGCTGGAAGCATCACGCGCGGCCGTTCGCGTGGCCTCCCGGCTACGAGGCGCTGCCCGTGAAGTTCCCGACGCTGTGGCTGCTCACCGACGGCTGGCGGCGCCACGGCTTGATCGATCTGCGCGAGCGACCGGGCCCGCGCGAGATCTAGTGCGCCGCGGCGTGGAAGGCGCGGTCGAGATCGCCTTTGAGATCGGATTCGTCCTCGATGCCGACCGAGAGGCGGATGAACCCATCCGCGATGCCGAGGGCGGCGCGGCGATCGGGCGGGACCGACGCGTGGGTCATGATCGCGGGGTGCTCGATCAGCGACTCGACACCGCCGAGCGACTCGGCGAGCGTGAAGATCTGGCAGGCGGAGAGGAAGCGGCGCGCTTCGTCGAGGCCGCCGCGCAGGACGAACGAGATCATGCCGCCGAAGCCGCGCGCTTGCGTGCGCGCGAGCGCGTGCTGCGGGTGCGACTCGAGGCCGGGGTAGATCACCTTCTCGACCTGCGGGTGCGATGACAGCCACGCGGCCAGCGCGCGCGCGTTCGCCTCGTGACGCTGCATGCGCACGTGCAACGTCTTGGTGCCGCGCATGACGAGCCACGAGTCCATCGGCGACGGCACCGCGCCGGCCGCGTTCTGCAGGAACGCGAGGCGGGCGCGCAGCTCGTCGCTGCTCATCAAGACCGCGCCGCCGACGACGTCGGAGTGGCCGTTCAGGTACTTGGTCGTCGAGTGCACGACG
>DATJIA010000372.1:0-15788 GCA_035493675.1 Kofleriaceae bacterium
GAACGGATCGGTGCGGCGCGGGTCGTAGAGGTCGCGCCGGTGATGGCGCCAGTTGTTGACGATGTAGCTGATCGCGTTGCGGGCCTGGGTCGGCGACGCGATCGTCGTGGCGTGATAGCGGAAGGCGAAGACGTGGCCGCGTGGGCGGCGGAGCTCGCGATTGAGGCGGCGCGCGGCGCTGATCGCGAAGCCCTGCATGCCGGAGCGGAGCGCGTCCTTGCTGTCCGCCTCGACGAGCAGGTGCAGGTGATTCGACTGGATGCTCGCGTGGACGATGCGATAGTCGCTGCGCGCGCGGGCGTTCGCGATCGCGCGGCGGATCGCGCGATAGGCATGACGCGTGCGCAGGTTGGACACCTCGCGCGTGACGCGCAAGACGATATGCACTGGCTGGCGGGGGTCGACCTCGGGACGCGTGCGGTGGCGCGGATCCCTCCGGCGGTGGGTGATCGGGCGGCCGAGCTTCTTCCGGACCGCGCCGCGCCGGGTGCGCGGGCGTAGATCGATCTCGAGCTGACCCTTGCGTCGCTGGTTCCACGCCGACTTCCGCCGCCGCCGCCGCCGCTTCGTCATACTTAGGGCAGTTTACATGGGAAGAGCGAAGTGGCTACCCGATCGGTATGGCATTTGGTGGCATGCGGCCGGGCTGCGCACGGGGTCTGGAACGCCGCCTGAGCCGCGCTGCCTTCCGATCGGCGCCTGATCGAGCGAGGCGCGCTGTCGGGTTTCATTTCCCGAGCGCCCACATCGGCGCGGCCGCCCACGTTCGTGAGATCACGAGGCTCCGCGTCGCCGGCTTTTCAGATTTTTCGGTTTCGGAGCGCAGTCATCGCGCTCAGGCGACGATCCAGACCCGCTGCGCACGCTCGCAAGCACACACGAGAGCGCGACGCGCGCCGTCGGGTTGATTTTCCCGAGCGCCGACTTCGGCGCGGCCGCCGACCTTCGAACGATCACGAGGCTCCGCGCCGCCGGCCTTTTGAGATTTTTCGGGTTGAAGGGTCGAGCAACGATCTCAGGCGGCGATCCAGTCCCGCTCGACGGTCGGCGCAGCGCGCAAGGCTCGCTTCAGCGTGAAAGCGGTCTAGCTTCGCGCCGTCACGCGCGCCGCCTCGTCGCGCATCCGCGCGTGCTCGAGCAGGAGGTGCGTCACGCTGTCCTCGAGCTCGCGCGGGCCTTCGGCGCTGCCGACCGAGAGCTCGAAGTGGCCCTCGTTCCAGTCGAGCACGCGCATCAAGGTCGAGCGTGAATCGCCGCGGACGTCGGACGCGCGCACGCGGACCAGCTTGCCATCGGTGAACCACAGCCACGCGACGACCTCGGCGTTCGTCATCGTCAGCACGCCGGTCTTGCGATCCTGCTCGAGCATCGACAAGAGCATCGGCAGGCCGACCGCGTCGACGCGGCCGCGCAGGATCACGCGCTCGGCGCCCTCGCGCCGCGCCGACTTCGCGAGGCGGCGCGCGCGCAGGATCACCTCGAGCGCGGTGAACGGCTTCGGCACGAAGTCCATCGCGCCGAGCTGGAACGCCTCGAGGCGCGCGAGGTCGCTCGACTGCTCGCTCATGATCATCACGGGCACGCCCGCGAGCTCCGCGTGCTGGCCCATCTCGGACAAGAGCTGCATGCCGTCGAGCACCGGCATGTCGCGCTCGGCGAGCACGACGTCGGGCGTGCGCGTGAGCGCGGCGCCGAGCGCCTCGAGCCCGTTGGTCACGATCGCGACCGAGAAGCCCGCGTTGCCGAGCGCGGTCGAGAGTCGCTCGAGCAGCCGCGTCGACGGATCCGCGATCACGATGCGCAGATCCTCGCCGCCGCTCGCCGCCGCGACGTGGTTCTCGATCAGCCGGATCACCTCGGCCGCGAGCTGAGCGCCGGGCTCGCCGGGCCGCGCGCCGCGGAACAAGACGCCGACGCCGGGCTTGCGGCCGAGCGCCTGCGCCTCGGCCTCCTCGAGCGCGTGCACCACGATGCCCGGCGCGGTCAGGCGCGCGCCGCGCGGCGCGATCGCGAGCTCGACCTCGGTGCCGACCGGAATCGACCGATCGATGCGTACGAACATCCCGAACGGCGAGACGTCCTGCGTCGCGGTGCGGATCACCTCGCCACCGACCGTCAGCTCGACGGCCAAGGTCATGATCACGCGTTCGACACGGCGCCGCACGGATCCCGCGTACCCCGAAAACCGCCCGGGCTCAAGCGTCACATCGCGCCCCGGCGCCACGATGCGACGTTTTGCCGGAGCCTCCTCGCGACGCGCGAGCTTCACCGACGAGGACCGGCGCGGGAGCTGCACGAGAAAGGATCGTGCCGACCCTCACCGCGTTCACCCCCGATCCCCCGCGATGGATCTATCCGCAGGCGGAGCTGTTGCGCTCGCTCGCCGATCGCCACGGGCGCATCGTCGGCGCCGTCCTCGCCCGGGTCGCGTGCAAGCCGGACGTGATCGCGAGCCGCGCGGTCGCGGCGGCCATCGACGACGCGCTCTACGCTGGACCGCACGGCGCGGGCACCGCCGCGCGGACGCAGCGCTTCGCCGAGCTCGCGGCCGCCGAGCTCGAACGCCTCTACGAAGGCGAGCAGGATCCGCCGCGCGATCTGATCCACGTCACCTGCACTGGCTACGTCTCGCCGAGCGCGGCGCAGCGGCTCGTCTCCGCGCGCGGCTGGCCGACCCGCGTCGTGCACGCGTATCACATGGGCTGCTACGCGGCCCTGCCCGCGGTGCGCGTCGCGTGCGCGCTCGCCGCCGAGAGCGGGCAGCGCGCCGACGTCGTCCACACCGAGCACTGCTCGCTCCACTTCGATCCGGGCGATCACCACCTCGACGCCCTCGTCGTGCAGTCGCTGTTCGCCGACGGCGCGATCCGCTACGCGATCGTCCCCGGCGACGCGCCCGGGCTGAAGATCCTCGCGCAACACGAGGCGATCCTCCCCGACTCGACCGGCGCGATGACGTGGATGGTCGGCGATCACGGCTTCGCGATGACGCTCGCGCGCGACGTCCCGGCGCGGATCGGGCGCGCGGTGCGCGAGTTCGTGCGCGCGCTCGGCGCGCCGCGCGACGCGTACTACGCGGTGCACCCGGGCGGCCCGCGCATCGTCGACGAGGTCGAGCGCGCGCTCGAGCTCGAGCCCGCGCAGGTCGCGGCGAGCCGCGCCGTCCTCTACGAGCGCGGCAACATGTCGTCGGCGACGCTGCCCCACATCTGGATGCGCCTCGCCGCCGATCCGGAGGTTCCGCGCGGCGCGACGATCGTCACGCTCGCGTTCGGGCCCGGCCTCACCACCTGCGGAGCCGTCCTCGAGAAGACATGATCGCGCTCTTGCTCGTCCCCGCCGCGCTGCAAGCGGCCGCGATGGCCGCCGACGAAGGATATTTCCATCGCCGGCGCGGGCTGCCGCGCTGGGAGCGCCGCGGTCATCCGATCGACACGCTGAGCGTCGCGATCGCGTACGCGTACCTCGCGCTCGCGTCGCCGACGACGACGCACGCGGAGATCTTCGCGCTGATCGCGTTCGCGAGCTGCGTGATCGTCACCAAGGACGAGCCGATCCACGCGCGCCTGTGCACCGCCGGGGAGCACTGGCTGCACGCGATCCTGTTCGTGCTGCACCCGATCGTGTTCGCGTGCTTCGCCGCGCTGTGGTGGCAGCACGTCACGACGCCGATCGCGCTCCAGCTGGCGCTGACGATCGCGTTCGGGCTCTACCAGATCACGTACTGGCGCGATCGGCAGTCGTGAACGGCGGCTCTTGCGTCGGCGCGGGCTGGCCGTAGCGCCGCCGCGCCCACGCGAGGAACTCGTCGCCGCTCATCGCGAGCGCCTGCTTCACGATCTCGAGCACGTGCGACGGGAAGTCGCGGTCGAGCATCCAGCGCAGGAAGCCGCGATCGCGCGAGCGCGCCAGCTCGTGCACGGTCGTGCCGCTGTACTTGCCGATCGCGAGCACGATCTGCTGCTGGTCGTCCCAGAACATGTGCCGCGACGGGCCGACCCAGCGCACGCTGGACTGCGGATCGCACACGCCCGCGATCTCGCTCCAGCCTTTGTCGTGGAGCTGGAACGCGCGCAGCATGCCGCGCAGCACGCGGCCGGTCGCCGCGACGTCCGCCGACGCCGAGTGCGCCGCGTCGAACGAATCGCCGACGAAGCGGCGGTGCGCGTGCTGCAGCGAGCGCGGCTCGCACTGCTGCCACAGGCGGAACGGATCGACGATCGTCTTCTTCGTGAAGTCCGGCGCGGTCGCGCCCATGCGCTCGTACTCGGCGCGCAACATGTCGATGTCGAACGCGAGGTTGTAGCCGATCACGACGTCGGCCTCGCCGAACATCGCGGTGATCTCCGCGGCGCACGACGAGAACGGCGGGCAGTCGGCGAGATCCTCGGCCGAGATCCCGTGCACCGCCTGCGCGCCCGGGTGGATCGAGACGGTCGGCTTGAACCGCCAGGTCCGCACGCCGTGCTCGCCTTCGAGGCCGAGCATCATGCAGAGCTCGATCACCTGGTCGCGCCGCCGGTCGGTGCCGGTCGTCTCGACGTCGAAGAGCAGCACCCGCGGCTCGGGACCGATCGAAGCCTGGAACTGCGTCGCGTCGGGGGATGAGGCTCGTGGCAGCAAGGCGAGGACCACGCTATCCGCGACCCCTGACACGCGGAGGCTCGCGAGATCGCAGAGGGATCGCTCCGCGATCGCAAGCGATCGAAAATCCACAGGAAGATCTCCCGCGAGATATCTTTCGCCCATGGTGTCGGAGGATCCGGTCCCGGTCGCATCGCTCGTGATCCCGAAGGCGCGCCCGCGCTGGCCGCTCTACGTCGCGGGCGTCGGCCTCGCGTGCACGCTCGTGCCGTTCCACTGCAGCGTGAACGTCGGCAGCACGCACCAGGCGTGGGACCACGGCGGCGCGCTGTTCGGCGGCGTCGTCGCGATCTTGTTCGCCGGCTACGCGCTCCTCCGCGGCGCGCGACGCGGGCCGCTCGGTCGACGCGGCAACGCGGCGCTCGTGATGCTCGGGCTCGGCGCGGCCGCGGCGATCTACGGCTATCTCACGATCGAGCGCGTCGGCGGCACGATCGATGCGAGCGCGCAGACCGCGCAGCTCCGCGCCGCGTTCACCGACGACCGGGGCGTCGACGCGCTGCTCGCCGACGCCGGCGGCGAGCTGCGCGCGCGTTCTGCGGCCGTCCATCGCATGGTCGCGGCGCTGCGGCGGCGCTTCGGCAACCTCGCAGGGTCGCCCGAATGGACGATGCACGTCGACGATCAGGGCATCCGCGGGCTGGAGACGACGGCGAAGATGGAGCGCGGCAGCTTGGTGATCAAGCTCGCATATCGCGCCGACCACCTCGTCGGCATCCACGTCGACATCCCCGCCGAGGCGCGACCGAAGGATCCGAGCGAGGCGCGCACCGCCGCGATGACGCTCGCGACCGATCTCGCGGCCGGCGCGATCGATCGCTTCCACGACGAGGTCGATCCGATGATGGAGATCAAGCCCGAGTTCGAGGAGCTGATCCGTCAGGTCCACGCGCACGCGGGCGACGCGCCGCAGATCGACGTGACCGATCAGCGCGCGTGCGGCGAAGGCTACCAGTGCTTCGACCTGCACCTCCGCGGCGCGTCGCTCGATCAGACGCTGAAGATCACCGAGGCGAGCACGTACGGGCTCTGGCTCGCGACCGACGTCACGTTCGTGAAGAGCTGATCGGCGCCCAGCGGCGCATCGCCAACGCGATCGACATGCCGAGCAGGAACATGTGCACGCTCAGATCGAGCGTCACGCCCAGCAGCGAGTGCTTGAACGGCGGCGCGGCCGACAGCGGCCCGACGACGAAGTTCATCGCCAGGTACACGCACGCGCCGAACAGCGGGCCCGCGATCAGCGGCTGCCGCGTCATGAACGCGATCTTCCGGCTCGCCAGATAGAAGACGGTCGCGGCGCCGATCGCGATCACGAAGTGCAGCACGAGGCCGAGCACCGCCGAGGCCGGGCCGTCGTCGAACGAGCCCTTGCCGAGCAGGCCGCTCGCGACGAACTGCAGGACCTTGTACGCGGAGCCGCCGCGCGCGGTCGCGTAGGTGCACGCGAACGTGATGTCGAACGCGCCGCCGATCAGGCCGCCGACCAGGATCGCTTTCGCCGGTTTGTCATGCATCGCCGATCGCCTCCGTTCGGTCGCCCCACGGTGTCTTGGCCAGGATCTTGGCGGCGCGGCCCGCGTGCTCTCCGCGCAGCTCGCCGCGCAGCGCGGCCTCGACCGCCTCGACGAACGCCGCCGCCGACTCGAAGCGATCGGCCGGCCGCTTGGCGAGCGCGATCGCCAGGACGTCGTCGATCGCCGCCGGCAGATCCGCCGCGACCTCCGACGGCCGCGGCGGCATCGCGTGCACGACGCGATACAAGATCTGCGGCACCTCGTGCCCGGTGAACGCGGGCCGCCCGACCAGCACGCGATACGCGAGCACGCCGAGCGCGAACAGATCGCCGCGCTTGTCGACCTCGGCGCCGCGCGCTTGCTCGGGCGACATGTACGCGGGCGTGCCGACCGCCTGCCCGCGCGTGAGCGACGAGTCGACGTCGACGACGCGCGAAACGCCGAAGTCGAGGATCTTCCACACCGGCTCGGCGCCGGCGGGCTCGGCCAAGAACAGGTTCTGCGGCTTGAGATCCCGATGCACGACGCCGACCGCGTGCGCGGCGTCGAGCCCGCGCCCGATCTCGCGCAGCATCTGGACCGCCTCGTCGCGGGCGAGCCGGCGGCGCCGCCGCAAGATCGCCGCGAGATCGGTGCCGCGCAGGAGCTCCATCGCGATGTACGGCACCGGCGCGTCTTCGCCCGCGACGTCGATCACCTTGACGACGTTGACGACGTCGATCGACGCGGCGATGCGCGCCTCGCGCAGGAAGCGGCGCACCTGCGCCTTGTCGCTGCTGACCGCGCGCGTGAGCAGCTTCACCGCCGCGCGCTCGCCGCCGGGGGTCGGCGGCACGCGCGTCGCTTCGTAGACGTCGCCCATCGCGCCGCGCCCGCACAGGACGCCGAGCTGCCACGCGCCGAGCCGCTGCTCGGTGAAGCGCCCCGGGCCGCCGACCTCGAGCGCGTGCTCGAGCTCGCGGCGCGCCTCCTCGAGCAGCGCCTCGCGGTGCGCGACCATGCGCGTGGTCTCCTCGAGCTTGATCGACGCCGCGAGGATCGCGCGGTGCACCGCGCGCGCGAGCGCGAGCGTCAACGCGAACACGACCTCGACCAGCGCGATCATCACGAGCCGGTTGCGCGTCGAGACGTCCTCCGACGACAGGACGCCGTTGTCGTGCATCCAGCCGAACGCCATCGCGATCATGATCCCGCCGTGCGTGATCGCCGCGCCCAGGTACAAGAGCAGCGCCATGCGGATCGATCGCTGGATCCCGAAGAAGAAGATCCCCATCACGGTGACGATCGGCGCCGGCGAGTAGAAGCCGAAGAACCAGATCCCCGCGGTGCCGCCGATCATGCAGGCGACGCCGAAGATCGCGGTGTCGAGCGCGGCGAGCGGCCCGCGCGCCGCGCGCATCCACGCGTAGAGCGCGCCGCACAGCGTGATCGACAACCCACTCACCAACATCACGCGCTGATCGAGCGACGTGTGGAGCAGCGGCACCGAGACCAGCACCGCGACGCACAGGCCGATCACGAGCCGCATGAAGCCGCGCATCGCGCGCGCCTCGCGGACCCGCATCGCCTCTTCGACCGCGGCGATCGCGGCCTGCTTCGCCGGCGACGTCCCCGCCGAGAGAATGGTCGGACGAGTGGCGTCCGGATCCTGCGCGTATGAATCGCCCGCGGGCTCCGCCGCATCCCACGTGTCGAGCCCGTCGCGAAGCGCTCCCATGGTTGCCGAGGGTGGCAGCGGCGTGGAAGATACCCGCCATGCCGAAGACGCGCACCGAAAAAGACAGCATCGGATCGATCGAGGTCGCTTCGGACCGCTACTGGGGCGCGCAGACGCAGCGCTCGTTCCAGAACTTCGAGATCGGCACCGAGAAGATGCCGATCGAGATCATCCGCGCGCAGGCGATCATCAAGAAGGCGGCCGCGCGCGTGAACCAGCGCCACGGCCGCCTCGACGAGAAGCTGTCCGACGCGATCCAGCGCGCCGCCGACGAGGTGATCGCCGGAAAGCTCGACGATCACTTCCCGCTCGTCGTCTGGCAGACCGGCTCGGGCACGCAGACGAACATGAACGTGAACGAGGTGATCTCGAACCGCGCGATCGAGCTGCTCGGCGGTGAGCTGGGCTCGAAGAAGCCGGTCCATCCGAACGACCACGTGAACATGTCGCAGTCGTCGAACGACACCTTCCCGACCGCGATGTCGGTCGCGACCGTGATCGCGATCGAGGACCACACGATCCCGGAGCTGAAGAAGCTCTACGGCGCGCTCGACGCCAAGGCGAAGGCCTGGACCTCGATCGTCAAGATCGGCCGCACGCACCTCATGGACGCGACGCCGCTCACGCTCGGTCAGGAGATCAGCGGCTACGCGGCGCAGGTCGCGAACGGCATCCATCACGTCGAGCAATCGCTCGATCACCTCCGCGAGCTCGCGATCGGCGGCACCGCGGTCGGCACCGGGCTCAACTCGCCCGTCGGGTGGGGCGAGGAGATGGCGGCCGAGATCTCGAGCTTGACCGGGCATCGCTTCGTCAGCGCGCCGAACAAGTTCGAGGCGCTCGCGACCCACGACGCGCAGGTCTTCGCGTCGGGCGCGCTCAAGACCGTCGCGTGCTCGCTCATGAAGATCGGCAACGACATCCGCTTGCTCGGCTCGGGCCCGCGCTGCGGCATCGGCGAGCTGGTGCTGCCCGCCAACGAGCCGGGCTCGTCGATCATGCCGGGCAAGGTCAACCCGACGCAGTCGGAGGCGCTCACGATGCTGTGCGCGCGCGTGATCGGCAACGACGTGGCGATCAACGTCGGCGGCATGCAGGGCCACTTCGAGCTCAACGTCTTCAAGCCGGTGATCGCGTACTCGCAGCTGCAGTCGGCGCGCTTGATCGCCGACGGCGCGCGCAGCTTCCGCCTGCACTGCGTCGAGGGCATGCAGCCCGACGAGGCGCGCATCGCGAAGCTGTTGCACGAATCGCTCATGCTCGTCACCGCGCTCGCGCCCTCGATCGGCTATGACACCGCGGCGAAGGTCGCGAAGACCGCGCACGAGCAAGGCAAGACGCTCAAGCAGGTCGCGGTCGAGCTGAAGCTGATGACGAGCGAAGAGTTCGATCAGCGCGTGCGCCCCGAAGAGATGACGAAGCCCGGATGACCGCGATGAAGAAGCTGCTGCTCCTCCTCTTGATCGCGGGATGCCGCGTGAAGGATCCACCCGCGATCAAGCAGCGCTGGATCGACACCTTCGCGCGCGAAGCGCCGGGCGCCGACTACTACCAGACCGGCTCCGGCTACCGCATCGCCGACGGCGCGCTGAACGCGCACGGCGCGCACAACAAGCCGCTGTGGCTGCGCAAGAAGCTGCCGCACGACGTGCAGATCGATCTCACGACGTGGTCCAACTCACCCGACGGTGACATCAAGGTCGAGGTCTTCGGCGACGGCCGCTACTTCGATCCCGACGCGGGTGACTACACCTCGACCGGGTACGTCTTCATCTTCGGCGGCTGGCACAACACGGAATCGATCATCGTCAAGGGCTACGAGCACGGCACCGACAAGACGCCGCCGAAGACGAGCCCGAAGGTCGAGCCCGGGAAGAAGTACCACTGGCGGATCGTACGCAAGGGCAGCGTGATCGACTGGTTCATCGACGACATGAACAAGCCCTTCCTCGAGTACAACGATCCGAACCCGTGGTCCGGCCCCGGCCACGAGTACTTCGCATTCTCGAACTGGGAGACCGATACCTGGTTCGACGACCTGACGATCACGCCGATCTCGCCGTCGTCCTGACATCCGCGCCATCTACGTTAGAATTGGCGGCGCGGACGGGCTTCGGGTCATGGAGCAATTCGGGAAATACGCGCTGGTGCGCAAGATCGGCACCGGCGGGATGGCAGAGGTGTTCCTCGCGCGGACCACGGTCGCGCAGGGGCTCGCGAAGACGCTCGTCATCAAGAAGATCCACTCGGCGTTCGCGCGCTCGCGGCAGTTCGTCACGATGTTCGTCGACGAAGCGAAGATCGCGCTCGGGCTGAACCACCCGAACATCATCCAGGTCTTCGACTTCGGCGCCGTCGGCGACACGTACTTCCTCGCGATGGAGTACGTCGACGGCATGGATGTCCTGCGCCTCTTGCAGGACATCACGCGCGAGCGCAAGCGCCTGCCCTACGGCTTGGCGGCGTACCTCGTGCAGCAGGTCGCGAAGGGCCTCGACTACGCGCACCGCAAGACCGACGAGTTCGGCGAGCCGCTCGGCATCGTCCATCGCGACATCTCTCCGCAGAACATCCTGTTGTCGTGGGACGGCGCGGTGAAGATCGTCGACTTCGGCATCGCGCGCGCGCGCGACGTCCACGAAGAGGAAGGCGTCATCAAGGGCAAGTTCGCCTATATGTCGCCGGAGCAAGCGCGCGGCGAGATGGTCGATTGCCGGAGTGACGTCTTCGCGCTCGGGATCGTCTTGTATGAATTGTGCGCGGGCCGGCCGCTCTTCCCCGGCAAGGGCAAAGAGGTCCTCGAGCTCGTCAAGGCCGGCGCGATCCCGCCGGTGCGCGACTTCGCGCCCGATCTACCCGACTCGCTCGAGCGCATCATCACGCGCGCGCTCGCGTATCACCGGAGCGATCGCTACCAGACCGCGCGCGATCTGCAGAACGACCTCGGACGCTTCCAACTCGACTGGGCGCAGACCAAGAGCGAGCTGCTCGACTCCGGCGCGCTCGCGCAGTTCTTGGCGCAGGTGATCCCGCAGGAGCGCCGGCGTCCGAGCGCGCGGCCGCCCGCCGCCGTCGACGAAGCGCGCAGGTCGGCCGCGACGCCGGTCTCCGTCGTGCCGCTGTCGCTCGGCGCGCTCGGCGAAGACGACGACGCCGCGGTGTCGGGATCCAGCGCGACGCGCGAAGAGATGCGCGCGCGCAAGTACGTCTACGTGATCGAGGGCCTCTTGCGCGGGCTCGGCGCGCTCGAGCGGCGCGTCGGCAAGGAGCGCGCGCAGAAGATGGTCGCGGAGTTCCATCAGGTCGCGCGCGACGTCGCGTTCAAGCTCGACGCGACGCTCGACACGCGCGCGCTCGAGACCGGCGCGATCCGCGTGGTCGTCGGCTTGCCGGTCGCCGGTGAAGACGACGCGGCGCGCGCGATCCGCGTGTCGCTCGCGCTGGTCGACGCGCTCGACGGCATCGGCTCCGGTGTCGAGCCGGAGCTGCGGCTCTCGGTCGGGATCCAGCGCGGCATCGCGAACATCCCGCGACGATCTCATTCGGCCAAGGCGCCTTCGGACAAGCCGCAGTTCGAGCTCGAGGAAGCGACGACCGCGTTCGCGCAGAAGCTGTCGCAGCTGGCGCGCGGCGCCGAGATCCTGGTCGGCGGCCGCGTGTTCCGCGCGGCGCGCGCCGATTGGAACTTCGAGCCGCTGCCCGCGATCGAGCTGCCGCTCGAAGACGGCGCGCGCGCCGACGAGGACACCGAGCCGGGCGTGCGCCGCGCGCGCGTCTATCGCCTGCGCGGGCCGAAGGAGCGCGCGCAGCGGCGCGCCGATCTGCGCGCGCGCCGGCCGGGCGTGAAGACGACCGATCGCACGCTCGAGCTGAAGGCGCTGCGCGACGCGTATCGCGACGTCTTGGTGTCGAAGAAGAAGCGGCAGCTCGTGATCGTCGGCGACACCGGCGTCGGCAAGCGCACGCTGGTCACCGCGTTCCTCGACGGGATCAACCCGGGCGAGGCGTACGTCCTGCGCACGACGACGCGCGTCGGCACCGCGATGACGCCGTACGGCGTGATCGCCGATCTCGCGCGCGACATCCTCGGCCTCGCCGAGGGCGCGGAGCCGCACGAGATCCACCGCCGCATCGAGCGCGCGCTGCCGCTGATCTTCAGCGCGCCCGGCGAAGATCAATCGCGCGAGGCGCGCGGCGCCGCGCAGGTGATCGGCTTGATGCTGGGCGTGAAGCCCGCCGACGATCAAGAAGCGATCGACGCGGACGAGCGCCGGCAGCGCGTCCTACAGATCATGCTGCGCGTCGAGCAGAAGCTGCAGGCCGACAAGCCGCTGATCGTCGTCGGCGAGGACATCCACTGGTCGGATCAAGAGTCGCTCGATCTGTTCTCGCAGCTCTTGAAGATCAGCACGTCGCGGCCGGTGCTCGGCATCGTGACGACGCGCCCCGAGCCGCGCGTCTTGCGCGCCGCCAAGGACACCGGCGCCGAGATCATCCAGCTCGAGGAGCTGTCGCCCGAAGCGCGCAAGAAGGCCGTGCAGGACAAGTTCGTGCCCGGCTCCGACGTCGGCGAGCTCGTCGATCAGATCGTGTCGCGCGCCGGCGGCAACCCGTTCTTCATCCACGAGCTGCTCGACGCGCTGGTCGAGCGCGGCGTGGTCGCGCCCGATCCCGACGACGGCGAGCACCCCGGCCTCTTGCGCTGGATCAAGCGCGACGCGCCGATCCAAGTCCCGTCGTCGATCGAGGACGTCCTCGCGACGCGCTTCGATCGGTTGCCGCCGCAGGCGAAGGAGACGCTGCTCCACGCCGCCGTGCTCGGCCGCCAGGTCACGGTCGCCGCGACCTCCGCGCTGATCGGCCGCGCCGCGCGCCCGGATCTCGACGAGCTCGTCCGCCGCGGCCTCTTGGTTCCGCTGGGCGAAGGCGAAGACTATCGCTTCAAGAACGACATGATCATGACCGTCGCGTACGGCCTGGTCGCGCCGGAGGATCGCACGCGCCTGCATCGCATCGCCGCCGAGCGCATCGCGACCGCGACCGGCTATCGCGCGGGCCAAGACGACGCGGTGATCGCGCGCCACCTCGAGCTCGCCGGCGACGCCGCGCAAGCCGGCCAGCGCTACCTCGCCGCCGCCGGTCACGCCGTCGACGTCGGCGGCAACAGCGACGCCTTCCGCCAGCTCAGTCGCGCGCTCAAGTTGCTCGCGCAATCCGATCACGAGCGCCGCTTCCAGGCCCACAAGATGCGCGAGGAGATCCTGCGCCGGCTCGCCAAGCGCCCGCAGCAGCTGCGCGAGATCCACGCGCTGCGCCGCGAGGGCGAGGCGATCGGCGATCCGGCGAAGCTCGCGCACGCGCACGCGACGCTCGCGCAGTTCTACATCGAGGTCGGCAAGGCGCCCGCGGCGTCGCGCGCCGCCGCACCCGCGCTCGAGTACGCGCGCCAGGCCGGTGATCGGCTCGGCGAGGCGGAGGCGATGCGCCTGCGCGCCGCGATCGCGCGCCTGATCGGCCAGAACGACGACGCGCTCCGCCTCGGCGAGGAAGCGCTCGCGATGGCGGCCGCCGCCGGCGACGGTCCGCCGCACCTGCTCGCGCGCGCGACGATCCTCAACAACCAGGGCACCACGCTGTGGACGATGGGCCGTCTGGAACAGGCGATCGAGGCGTACGCTGAGGCGCTCGTCATCTATCGCGCGCTGCGCCTGCCGCGCCAAGAAGCGCGCGCGCTCAACAACATGGGCATCGTGTTCGCCGCGCTCGGCGAGTACGAGGAGGCGCTCGCGCACTACAAGAGCGCGCTCAAGCTCGATCAAGCGCTCGGCGATCGCGCGGGCATCGCGTACAAGCTCGGCAACATCGGCCAGTGCTACGCGGATCTCGGCGATCTCGATCGCGCCGAGAGCTACCTCGGAAAGGCGATGAAGATCGCGATCGAGACCGGCGACGCGTCGACGGAGTCCGACGCCGCGGTCTCGCTCGGCCAGGTGAAGCTGTTGCGCTCACATCATGAAGACGCGATGGCGTTGTTCGAGCGCGGCCTCGAGCTCGCGACCGCCGGCCGCGAGCGCTACCAAGAGATCCGCGCGCTCCAGTACATCGCGTACGCGCAGCTCGAGAGCGGCCAGCCGCCCGAGGGCGCGCTCGAGCTCGCGCGATCGGCGACCGAGCTCGCGCGCAAGATGCCGATGATGGTCGGCATCATCCACGGCCTGGCGTTCCAGGCGCTCGCGCTCGCGAAGCTCGGCCGTCATCACGAAGCGGTCGCGGCGTCGCGCGAAGCGGTGCGCCTGCTCGACGCCGAGACGCGTCCGGAGGGCGCCGAGCACATCCTCGGCTGGCACGCGCGCGTGCTCGCCGCCGCCGGGCTCACCGACGAAGCCGCCGCGATCAAGACCCGCGCGCGCGCCGAGATCGAAGCGAAGGCCGCGCGCCTCGCCGATCCGGACCTCAAGCGGCTCTATCTGAACCACCACGCGCGCTGATCTGGACCGCCGGTCCACTCGATCGACACGCCGCACGACACGATCGCGAACGCGTGTCAGTGCCGAGCGTCGTGGCGTCGTGCACTTACGACTTCCGGACGGTTAGAATTGTAATGGGACCAATGGTTCGACCATTGGCATGGAGGCTGCTGTAGGTGCCGCGCAACCAAAGGAGCACCTCCCATGATCCGCACCACTCTCGCCTTCGCTCTCGCTTCCTCCGCCTTCGTCTTCGCCGCGCGCCCCGCCGCGGCGCAAGAGCCGACCACCGCTGCGCCCGTCGCGATGCCGTCGGTGACGACCGCCGCGCCCGAGAAGACCTTCTCGGTCAACGTCGATCCGTTCGGGATCTGGCAGGGCTACTACGGCGGCAACGTCGAGTGGCTGCACGGCGGCAACGGCATCGTCCTCGAAGGCCACTACTGGAAGGCCGGCGACGACAAGTTCTCGACCAACGGCGCCGGCTCGTACGTCGGCTATCGCTGGCACTGGCGCGGCCAGGAGAACAGCGGCTTCCTCGGCCTCATGGTCGGCGGCGGCTACGGCACCGGCGTCGCGACGACGACGAACAGCTCCGGTCAGATGATGAGCTACGACATGACGGTCTCGACCTTCGAGGTCACCGCCGACATCGGTAAGCGCTGGCAGATGGACAACGGCATGAACATCACGCTGCGCGTCGGCGGCGGCTACGCGTCGCGCAGCGCGAGCACGACCGTCGACGATCCGGACGCGCAGCAGGCGGCGAAGGACGTCCAGGACGCGCTCGCGTTCCTGCCGATCGCGCTCGACGGCGAGCTGTCGCTCGGCTACACGTTCTGAGTGTCCGCACCCCGCGTCCGTGGCCGCACGATCGTGATCGTCGCCGGCGTCGTCGTCTCGGCGATCGCCGTCACCACGATCGCGCTGCCGCTGTGGCAGGCGAAGAACCGCAAGCCCGACCTCGGCGACTACGGCGTCGTCCCCGCGTTCGCGCTCACCGATCAAGACGGCAAGCCGTTCACCGAGGCGGCGCTGCGCGGCCACGCGACGATCGTCAACTTCATCTTCACGCGCTGTGACACCGCGTGCCCGGTCTCGTCCTTGAAGATGCACCGCATCCAAGAGGAGACGAGCGATCAGCCCGACCTCAAGCTGATCTCGTTCTCGGTCGATCCGAAGTACGACACGCCGGCGAAGCTCGCCGAGTACGCGGTGCGCTACCAGGCCGATCCGTCGCGCTGGCGCTTCGTCACCGGCGACGCGACCGCGGTCCGCAAGGTCGTCACCGACGCGATGATGATCAACATGGATCCCGACGGCCAGCTGCAGGCGAACGGCGCGCCCAACATCATCCACGAGCCGCACTTCCTCCTGATCGACGGCGACCTGCACATCCGCGGCCTCTACGACTCGACCGAGCCGGTGCGCCTCGAGATGCTC
>DATJIA010000373.1:0-6150 GCA_035493675.1 Kofleriaceae bacterium
ACGCGCGCGGTCATCTTCGATGCGCACGCGCACGCGCGATCCACTCCGCGGTGAACGCCGCGGCGTCGTCGTAGCTCTTCTCGATCGCCTTCACCGCCTGCTTCTCGACGAGGCGGCCGAGCCCGAACAGCTTCACGTCGCACACCCCGCGGACCGTCCGCACGACGCCGCCCGCCTCGGCGCGCAGCTCGATCGTGCCGTTGGTCTTCACGCGGTCCGGGATCAGGTTGGGGATCGTGCGCCACTCGCCGCGCCGCGCGCGCCGATCGTAGTCGAGCTCCTCGACGAAGCCGGCCTTGCGCTTGGCGAGCGCGCGTCCCTCCGGCGAGTCCGGATCCTGATCGGGCTCGCACCGCACGTGGCGCACGATCCGATCCTCGGCGCGATCGAGGCGCAGCACCTCGCGGCCGAGGCGCAGGTGCTCGGCGAGCGCCGACGCGAAGTCCTCGTCGAAGAACAGCGCCTCGTACTCGTCGAGCGTGATGCCGCCCCAGCGGTGCGTGATCTCGAACTTCATGCGGCGTTGCGCTGCGCGAGCACGCGATAGGTGTTGGAGCGCTTGCCGCGCTCGATCAGCGGACCCGCGGTGTGATCCGCGATCCACGCGAGCAAGAGCAGCGGCGCGCCGATCGTGAACACGGTGCCGCGCCAGACGCGGCCGACCGCGCTCGGCTTCCGCCACGGCACGTCGGTCGGCGGCGCGAGGCGTCCGAGGAAGAGCCAGGTCGCGAACGCGAAGTCGACGCGCTGGTGCGCGGTGCCGCGGTCCCACGCGAGCGGCGTGAAGCCGTGCTCGCGCAGCAGCTTGTCGAGGTTCTTGGTCGAGAGCAGGTGCTGGTGCTGCGGCTGGAACCACGGCAGCCACCAGCGCCCGAGCGCGCGGCCGAGCTTGAATTCGGGATCCGGCAGCTCGATCAGCAGATGTCCCTCGGGCGCGAGCGCGACGTGCGCGGCCTCGAGCTCGCGGCGCGGATCGAGCGTGTGCTCGAGGTAGTGGCACATCGACAGCGCTTCGTAGCGGCCGGCGATCGACGGCGCGAGGTCCGGGAACAAGCCGCGATAGCTGGTCTCGATCCAGCGGCGCCGCTTCGCCTCGTCGATCGAGTCGCTGAGATCGAGGCCGTCGAAGCGCGTCTCGGGCAGCTCCTCGCGCGCGGCGCAGCAGAAGTGGCCGTGACCGGCGCCGACGTCGAGCCACGTCTTGGGCGCGCGCTTCGCCGCCTCGCGCATCATCAGCGCGCGCGCGCGATAGCCGCCGGCGTTCGAGCCGAAGATGTACTCCATGCCCTCTTCGCCGAGGCCGTCGTAGAAGTCCTTGTAGTAGTAGTCGAGCCCCGCGAGCGAGAGGCGCGGGTTCTGGAAGATGTGATCGCACGCGCGGCACCGCTCGAGCGTGAAGCGGCCGGGCTTGTGCTGGATCATGTCCTTGATGCGGAGGTACACGCGCAGGTCGCGCGCGCCGCACACCGGACAGGTCTCGCGGCGCGGCTCGAAGAAGCGCGGCTCGTCGGCGAGGAGCTTCGCGTAGACCGGGCGCAGCGCGGTGATCGTCTCGGCGCGCTCGGCGGCGCGCGGCTTCCACGTGCCGGTCACGGTCCGGATCAGGAAGTAGAGCTCGAGCGGCGCGCGCGCGATCGAGACGAACAGCGCGTCGCGCGGCGACACGCGCGTGCCCAGCGTCGCGCCGAGCGGCTGCAGGTGCCAGATGCCGAGCGCGACGCCGCCGAGGATCGGGTGCAGGACCGTGCCCCACGCGAGCAGCCCGAGGAACAGCGGCTGGATCAAGAGCGCGACCGGCAGCGACGGTCCGAAGATCGTCCGGAGGATCGCCTTGCGCCGCTCGAGGCGCTGCGGCGCCGCGCGCTCGTCGGGCGCGACCGCCATCGCGAACGTCGACGGCGCGTACGTCTTGAGCTTGATCGCGAGCTTGACCAGCGCGACCTCGTCGTCGGGCGGCGTGATCTGCGCGCGCGCGGCGACGTCCTTCGACACCAGCATCGCGTGGCCCGCGGTGCGCCCTTGCTCGAGGCGCTTCCGGCGCAGCGCGGCGGGATCGACCATCGCGGCGAGGCCCATCGCGCGCAGCGCGGGCAGATCGCGCGGCACGAGATCGATCACCTCGAGCTTCTCGCGGCGCGCGTACGCGCTCGCCGCGCGCTTGGTCGCGGCGTCGAGCGTGACGCCGGGCGCGACCAGGAAGTCGTGCGCGTCGTCGGGATCTTCGTGGCTCGGGTCGAGCGTGCCGAACGAGCCGAGGCGCGCGCGCAGGCGTCCGATGTCGAGCACGAGGAGCAGGATCAGCGCGATCAGCACGTACGTCATACGAGCGCCTCCAGGGCGAGGGCGGCCGCGGCGGCGCCGCCGGCGGCTTCGAAGCTTTGCTTGACGCGCGTCGCGGCGTCGGTGAACGCGGGCTCGTCGAGGATTCGGCGCACGGCGGCGCGGAGCTCGGGCGCTTGCACGCGGCCGAACTTCACGCGCAGGCCCGCGCCCGCGGCGACGACCTGATCGGCGACGATCGGTTGATCGTCTTTGATCGGCGCGATCACGAGCGGGCGCGCGTGCGCGAGCGTTTCGCAGACCGTGTTGTGGCCGCCGTGGCAGACGACGGCGTCGATCTGCTTCAGCAGCGCGAGCTGCGGGACGTAGCGCTGAGAGAGGACGCCCTCGATCTCGGCGCCGGCGACGAGCAGCTGCACGTCCGCTTCGGATCGCAGCGCTTCGATCGCGGTCGCGTAGAAGCGCCCGCTGACGTCGGCGTTGACCGTGCCCATCGAGACCAGCACCTTCTTCCTCGACGGATCGAGCGCATCCCACGGGAAGCTCGCGGTCTCCGGGCGATCGGCGATCGACGGGCCGACGAAGCGATAGTGCGCGGGGAAGCGGCTCGCGTCGCCGACCAGCGCGGGCGTGGTGAACGCGAGCACGAGGTGCGGCGACAGCTCGGGCGCGCCCTCCGAAGCGAGCAGATCGGCGAGCCACGCCTTCACCTGCGGCAGCCCGGCGAGCGGATCGACGACGCCGGCCGAGGTGGTCGCGGTCGTCGCCCACGTGATCTTCTGCGCGCGCGCGACGATCGCGCCGGCGAGCGCCTGCTGATCGACGACCATCACGCTCGGCGCGAATTCGGAGACGGCCGCCTCGACGCCGGGCCGCATCGATCGCGCGAGCGGGACGAGGAAGTCCTCCCACAGGAACTTGAGCGCCGCGGCGCCGCGCGCGTTCCGGCGCTTCTCGGCCAAGTCCTCGACGAGCGCCTGCGGTGCGTGCTCGGGCAGCGGGAAGACCTTCGCGCCCGCCGGCAGCAGCGGCGCGACCGCGGCGCGATGCGCGACCCACGCGACCTCGTGCCCGCGCGCCTCGAGCGCGCGCGCGACCGACACCGTCGGGTTGACGTGACCGGTGAGCGGCGGCACGACGAACAAGAACCGGCTCATCTCGACGCCCCCACCCACGTCGTGATCCGATCCTTCACGTGCGCGGTCGCTTCCCACATGACCGAGTGGGTCGCGTTCGGGACCAGCTCGAGCGTGCAGCGCGGCAGCGCGCGCGCGATCGCCTCGCCCCGCGCGCGCGTATCGGACTGCTCGCCGTAGAGCGCGAGCGCCTCGCACTCGACGCGCCCGAGCGCCGCGAGATCGAGCGGCGGCGACGCGCGCAGATCCTCGACGAGCGACGTGCGCTCGACCAGCGCCTCGGCGTGCTGCGCGAGCCGCGTGCGCTTGCGCTCGCTGTGCCGGCCCAACCAGGCCTGGAAGCTCTCGGCGATCTTGGCGTCGCGCGCCTCGCCGCGCAGCGCGAGCGTCGCGGTCATCTGCGCGCTCCAGCCGTCGGCGCCGTCGTGCGCGTCGATCAGCGCGAGGCCGGCAGCGCGCGCGGGGTGCGCCGCGGCGAACGCGAGGGCGAGCGTGCCGCCGAAGCTGTTGCCGACGAAGGTCGCGCGCTCGACGTGCAGCGCGTCGAGGATCGCGGCGAGATCGTCGACGAAGTCGGCGACCCGATAGCCGCGCGCGGGGCGCTCGCTCATGCCGTGGCCGCGCAGGTCGTAGAGGATCGCGTCGGCGCCGGCCGCCGCGATCGGATTCGCGAGCGTGAAGTAGAACGACGACAGGTTGTCCATCACGAGGCCGTGCAGGAACACGACCTTCTTGCCGCGCGCGTCGCCGAGCCGCTGCACGTGATGGCGCACGCCGTTGGCGACCACGTCGCTCATGCGAGGTGCGCCTCCAGCGCCTCGCTGATCGCGTCTTTCGCATCGAGGTGCAGATAGTGACCGCCGTCGAGGATCTGCAGCTCCGCGCCCGGGATCCTCGTCGCGAGCCGATCGCCGGCGCCGCGGCACGAGCTCCGCGATCCGTAGAGGAGCAGCGTCTTCGCGCGGATCTTCGCGAGATCCTCGTCGAGGAAGTCGCCGGTCGCGCGCAGATCGGCGAGCAGCGACGACTCGTACGCGAGGAACTTCAGCGAGGCGAGCAGCTTGCCGGCCTGGCGGCGACCGCCCGCGACCGCGTCGCGGAGCGCCGGCGGCAGCGCGTCGATCATCTCGTCCGGTGTGCTCGCGAACAGCTTCTGCTCGTCGGCGAAGCGCGACGGCGGCAGCGGCGCCTCGACGATCGCCAGGCGCCCGACGCGCTCGGGGTGATCGATCGCGAACCGCAGCGCGACCAGCGCGCCCCAGCTGTGCCCGACGAGATCGAAGCGATCGAGATCCGCCGTGAGCGCGCCGAGGTCCGCGCTCATCGTCGCGAGGTCGTAGCCGGTCTTCGGCTTGTCGCTGAGCCCGTGCCCGCGCAGATCGTAGAGCCGCACGCGATGCGCGCGCGCGAGCGCCGGCGCGGCCGTGAAGTACCAGCTCGCGAGCGTGCCGATCAGCAGGCCGTGCGCCATCACGACCGCGGGCCCGGCGCCGAGCTCGGTCACGTGGAAGCCGAGGCCGTTGGCGCCTACGATCGGCACGACTCGATGAACCTCACGAGATCGCCGACGGTGAGCGCGATGATGTCGTCGAGTGACTTGTTCGAGATCCAGCCGACGAAGTCGATGCGCTCGCCGTAGCGCTGTTGCAGCTTCTCGGCGAGCGCGACGAACTCGATGCTCTCGAGCTCGAGGTCCGCGTTGAACGACGTCGTCATCTCGATCGGGTGCGCGAGCAGGAGCTCTTCGCCGGCGATCTCGCCGATCAGCTGCTCCACGGTCTTCAGGATCTCTTCGTTCGAGCTCATTCGGCTTCGGTCCATGCGATCACGTGAGCGCCGTCGCGGCGGGTGTGGACGCGCACGCCGTCGACGACGAGGGTGTCGCCGTCGGCGCCGGTGACGGGCAGCGCGCGCGGGTCGGTCATGCCGGTGCCGCGCATCTTCGCGACCGCCTCCTTCGCCGTCCAGAGGCGCGTCATCCACTCGTCCTTCTCCCGATGCGCGCCCAGCGCGAGCTCGCCGTCGGCGAACGAGATGCGGATGAAGCCGTCGGTGCGCGGCGCGATCGTCTCGATGTCGATCCCGACCGGTTGGCTGCCGCTGATCGCGACCGCGACGTCGTCCTTGTGCGAGACGGACACGTGCGCGCCGTCGACGATCGCGCGGCCCTGCGGATCGATCTTCACCTCGATCTCGACGGGGAAGATCGGCTGCGCGCCGAGGCCGCGCGACAGCCGCACGGCGTCCTTGATCGCGATCCGGCCGAGCAGCCACGCACGGCGACCGCGCATCGCGACCTTCTCGTGATCGGCGCGCTCGCCGGCGCCGAGGTAGCGGCGCATGACGAGCTCGCGCGACGAGACGTTGCGCCAGTGCTCGGTGACCTTCACGTACGGGACGCCCGCGTGCGTTTCGGCGAGCGCGTGGCGCTCCGGGTACTGCAGGACCTTCCACAGCGCTAGGTCGGAGTCGAAGCGGCGATCGGTCCATCCGTCGATGCGGCACCAGAGCTTGCCGTCGGCGATCAGCTCGTGATCGGCGCGCGCTTCCCGATCGTTCAGCTCGCGCATGCGCACGCGGCACTCGACCTTCACGCCGGGCGCCGGATGATCGGCGAAGAAGCTGAGCTTCGCGAGGTGCACCGGCATCGCGAGGCGATCGATCGTCTCGTGATCCATCACCCACCAGCCCATCAGCTGGCCGGCGCAGTCGAGCAGCGCGCCCGGCGCGGGCA
>DATJIA010000374.1:0-16432 GCA_035493675.1 Kofleriaceae bacterium
CGTCCGCCGTCCGTCGTCCGACGAGATCAGACCCCGCTCCTCCGTCGAACCCGCGATCTCGATCCGGACGACGGACGACGGACGACGGACGACGGATGGCCGGACGACATCACTCCCAGCACCGCATCGAGACGCCCGACCGCGACGCGGCGAGCCCGCCGCGGTGCTGGCCGTGCCGCCAGCGGCGGCGATGACGATCGACAGCGTGAAGGCGCTCGCCGGGGTCCGCGACGGCCGCGCGCCGCTCGACTTCGCGCTCGATCTGCGCGCGCGGCTGGTCGGCGATCGTTGGGACGCCGACGACGGGCCCGAGCTCGTCGAGGAAGCGGCGCGGCGCGAGCTGCTCGGCGACGCGCGCGCGCGCATCGCGCCCGGCGCGCTGCTCGTCTTCGATCGCGCGGTCGAGCGCAAGCCCGCGTCGTTGGTCGCGGTCGCGCTCGCGACCGACGACCGCGGCGTCACGACGATGATCTTCCTCGCGGCCGGGGTCGTGCGCATCGGCGCGGTCGATCCCGCGCATCCGGCGGTGAAGCGCGACGCGAGCGGCGCGATCCGCAACACGTTCCTGCGCCACCGCGAGGAGGAGCCGCCGCCGGGCACGCACTTCCTCGCCGGTGAATTGCTCGCGCACGTGATCGCGCCGCCGTAAGATCGGCGCATGCGCTCCATCGTGATCGCGATGCTCCTCGCCGCGTGCGGCAACAACGCCGACAAGCTCGGCGTCGGCGCGCAGTGCGGCACCGACACCGACTGCAACACCGACTTGAAGGAGAAGTGCCTCGCCTTCAAGGGCGGCTACTGCGGCCTCGAGGGCTGCGTGCACGACACCGACTGCCCCGCCGACTCCGCGTGCATCGCGCACACCGACGGCCACAACTACTGCTTCCGGATCTGCGTCGACAAGACGGAGTGCAACGAGAACCGCGATGCCACGAACGAGTCGAACTGCTCCGCGAACATCACGTTCGTCGACGGCGCCAACAACCGCAAGGCGTGCGTCCCGCCGTCGTGAAGTCGTGACAGACTGAGCGCCACCGCCCGGGTGGTGGAATTGGTAGACACACGGGACTTAAAATCCCGAGCGCGGCGACGCGCGTGCCGGTTCGAGTCCGGCCCCGGGTACGAGCCGAAGGTCAGTCCGCGCGGGTGCGATCGGCGAGGTCGGCGACCTCGTCGGCGAAGCGCGTGTGCAAGGCCGGCGGCAGGTCGTGGCCCATGCCGACCATCTCGAGGTAGCGCGCGTCGCGCAGCGCGCGCGCGGTGGCGCGGCCGGCGCGCGCGGGGATCAGCGGATCCTCGCGGCCGTGGATCACGAGCGACGGGGTCGCGACCTTGCGCAGGCGCGCGCGGCGATCTCCCGACGCGGCGATCGCGGCGAGCTGGCGCAGGAAGCCGCGCGGTGACGCGCCCCGCGCGAACGCCTCGCGCGCGACGCGGCGCAGCCGATCCTCCTCGAGCGGGTACGCGGGCGAGCCGATCACGCGCCACACGTCGACGAACCGCTGCTCGGCCTCGGCGACCGTCTTGCCCATCGGCTTCATCAGCGCGCGCATCGCGGTGAAGCGCGGCAGGTAGCGTCCGCCCGGCGACGACATGATCGACGTCAGCGTGAGCACGCGCCGCGGATGCTCGATCGCGAGGTGCTGCGCGATCATCCCGCCCATCGAGACGCCGAGCACGTGCGCGCGATCGATCGCGAGATGATCCATGAGGCCGATCGTGTCGCGCGCCATGTCGCTGAGCGTGTACGGCGCCGCGATCGGCAGGCCCGCGAAGCTGCGCGCGAGCACCGGGATCGGCGGCGGCACCGGCAGGTGATCGAGCCGCGTCGACGCGCCGACGTCGCGGTTGTCGAAGGCGATCACGCGAAAGCCGCGCTCGACGAGCGCGCGTACGAAGCGCTCGTCCCAGAGCACCATCTGCGCGCCGAGCCCCATCACGATCACGAGCGGCGTCGCGTCGTCGGCCCCGTGCACGACGTACTCGAGCTCGACGTCGCCGACCCGCGCGCGCACGATCAACCTCCCGGCGGCGGCGGGAACTGCTTCAGGCCCGGCAAGTCGTCGTCACTTCCCGTGCCCGTGCCCGTACCCCCGCCGGTGCCCGGCGACGATCCGGTTCCGGTTCCGCCGCCCGATCCCGTGTGTGAATCATGCGGCTCGCCGTGATCATGCGGCGGCTCGACGACCGCGGGCCGCGCGTCGGGCTTCGTCTCCGGCGGCGGCATCGTCTGCGGCCCGGTGTCGGTCCCCGACGCGACGCCCGATCCGTTCGATCCGTTCGGCACCGGCACGGTCTGCCCGTGCGGGCGCTTCTTCTGCGGCACGACATCGACCGCGACCGGATCGGTCGCCTTCTGCCCCGCCTTCAGCTTCGTGAGCTCCGCCTTGTACTCGACGTTCTCGATCGGCACGAGCTCGATCATCTTGCCCGCGTAGCCCTTGAGCTTGAACGTGTAGCGCCGCGGGTCCTTCGAGCCCGGCACCTCGAACTCGAACGGCGTCTGTCCGACCGTCTCCTTGGTCGTCGTGTCGTAGATGTCCGCGCCCTGCGGATCCGAATCGAGCGTGAGCTTCACGCGCGCCGGAATCGGCGCCTCGGGCGGAGGCGTGGTAGCGCCGCCCGCGTCCGGAGAGCCATTCGCGATCGGCGCGCCGCCGTCGGAGATGACCGCGCCCGGCGTCGTGCTCCCCGACGGAGAATTGCCGCGCGTCGCGAAGAACGCGGCCGCGCCACCGCCCGCGGCCGCGACGATCGCCACCGCGATCCACGGCGCCTTGGACTTCTTCGCGGGGATCGCCGGGACCTCTTCGGTCGGCACCTGCAGCGATCCGGTCCACTGCGTGCGCGCGGGCCCGCCCGTCTGCGCGCGCTGCTGCGACGTCGCGAGCGGCACGCGCGGCTGCAGGATCGGACGCTCCTGCTCGCCGTGCAGCGCGCGCACCGCGTTCGCCATCTCGTCGATCGTCTGGAAGCGCTGCTCGCGATCCTTCGCGAGCGCGCGACGGATGATGAATTCGAGCTGCGGCGGCGCGCCGACCTCCGCGAAGATCTGCGGCGGGATCGGCGGCGGCTCCTCGGTCAGGTGCAGCGAGAGGATGCCCATGAAGTTCTCGGCTTCGAAGGGCACGCGACCGGTGACGAGCTGATAGAGGATGCAGCCCATCGCGTAGATGTCGACGCGATGATCGACCGTCTCGCCGCGCGCTTGCTCGGGCGACATGTACTCGGGCGTGCCGAAGAGCATGCCGGTGCGCGTCAGCTTCCGATCGTTGTCCGAGACTTCCGTGAGCTTCGCGATACCGAAGTCGAGCAGCTTCACGAAGTCTTTGTGACCGAGCCACTCGACCAGGTAGATGTTCTCGGGCTTGAGATCGCGGTGCACGATCCCTTGCGAGTGCGCCGCGGACAGCGCCGAGCAGATCTGCAGGAAGATCGGTCGCGCGCGATCCCACGGCAAGCGGCGTCCCTGCAGGCGCGCGCGCGCGATCTCCTCGTGGAGATCGTGGCCGCTGAGCAGCTCCATCGCGAAGAAGACGATGCCCTCGCCCGCGGTGCCGAAATCCGAGATGTCGATGACGTTCTCGTGGCGGATGCGCGAGGCGGCCTTCGCCTCCTGCATGAAGCGCTCGACCAGATCCGCCTTGCGCGCGAACTCGCCGTGCAAGACCTTCAGCGCGACCTGCTTCTCGAGCACGGTGTGGGTCGCGAGGTAGACCGCGCCCATGCCGCCTTCGCCGAGCTTCTTCGAGATCAGGTAGCGACCGGCGAGCACTTGCCCGAGCAGCGGATCCTGCGGCGCCGTGTACGCGGGCGCGCCGGCCGCCGGCAGGTTGTTCGGCATGTACGTCGCCTGCTGCGGCGCGGGCGCGATCGGCGCCTGCGTGATCGGCAGCGGCGACTGCGACGGCACCATCGCGCTCGGCGAGATCTGGATGTTCGGGCCGCTGCCGGCCGGCGGCACCGGCTGCTGCACGATCGGCGACGAGCCCGTGCCCCCTCGGACGCCTTGCGGGATGGGCGTCCCGATGCGGGTCTTCTTGTCGTCCTGGGACACTCGGACCCTTAGACTAGCATCACGGTCGGGGGCTTTGGTCGAGGATCTCGGCGGCGCGGAGCATTGCCGATCCGGTGTGCTGGACGTAATCGATGCGGACGGTTCGATCGATCGGCGACCCGGGCATCCCGCCGTCGACGTCGCCCCCCTTCGCCGCGAAGTCACCGTCGGGCGTGACCTGTTGCGCGAGCAGGTACGCGGCCGCGCGGATGATCTGATCCTTGATGCGTAGGTCGGGGTGCTTGCGATGCACGCCGAGCAGGTAGGCCGAGATCATCGCCTCGGTGCGCGATCCCGCCGGCGTGTTCGGCGGCATCCCGAACGGCGACGCCTCGTTGTAGCTGCCCGCGAAGTCTTCTTGGTCGTGCGCGTCGCCCGCTTGTTGATCGCGCAGGAACGCGCCGTAGCCGTCGCAGAAGTCCTGGTAGGCGTCCTTGTCGACCGCGGGCCAGATCGCCTCCGCCGCGATGCAGGTCCAGTGCTCCTCGCCGTAGAAGAAGCCGCCGAGGAAGAAGTCGTACCAGGCGATGTTCCAGTCGAGCGCGCGCTCGGCGGCGTGCGCATAGCGCGCGTCGTGGGTCAGCTCGTACATGCGCGCGAGCGCGAGCGCGGCCTCGCCGGAGAAGTAGAGCATCGTGACGCCGTCCTTCTTCGCGCCGTGCTCGACGTCGTAGACGTGCGTGAACGATCCGTCGTCGCGCTGCATCCACAAGATCCAGCGCGTGAGCTCCTCGGCGAGCGGGCGATAGCGCGCGTCCTGGGTCGCGCGCTCGTACTCGACGAGCGCGACCACGGTCAGCGCGGAGGATCCGAGCGACGCGCCCTCGCGATCGAGGCGCGGATCGTAGACGCACGCGGCCGGCTCGCCGTCGATCGTGCGCTTGCACGGGCCCGCTTCGACGAGGTGCTCGAGGTTCGACGCCGCGCGCTCGATCGGCTCGCGCAGCCACGGCTCGCCGGTCGCGCGATAGACCTGCGCGAGGAAGTACGTCACGCCGGCGTGGCGAGGGATCGAGTAATTGCCGGCGCGCGGATCGGTGCGGCGCCCGCTGGCGAGATCGTGCTCGTAGACGTAGCGACCGTCGGGGCCGAGGTGCGCGACCAGGTAGCGCGCGCCGTTCTCGGCGGCGGTGCGCAGATTTTCCGCCGTGACGGGCGGCGCCGGCGGCGCGCCGCGCACGAGCGGGATCGGCGCGCCGTCGCCGCGGGTCGCGAGCGGGCGCTCGACGAACGTGTCGGTGCGGAAGCGGAACGCGGGCCGCGCGATCACCTGCGCGAGCTTGCGACGATCGAGGCCGGGCGTGAGCCCGGGCAGGAGCGGCACCGCGCTCTGGCGATCGATCATGTCCTCGGTGACGAGCTCGCCGGGCGCGAGCAACGCGGCGTCGTCGCCGGCGCCGCCGATGCCGTCGAGGCCGGGATGGATCGGCGCGGTGTCGGCGAGCTCGGCCGACATCGCGGGGAAGCGGAACGCGGCGAACACCCAGTCGTCGCCGAGCGGCGCGCGCGCGACCGCGAGATCGACCTCGATCCGCGACGCGAGCGCGTCGGCGGCGGGCAGCGGAGGTTGCGCGCGGAGCTGCGCGGCGGCGTCGGTGACGGCGGCGCCGAGCGTGTCGCCGCGCCCGACGGCGCGCATCGCGCGCGCGCCGTCGCGCCAGACCGTGACGATCAACGGTCCGCGATCGTCGAGCGCGCGATCGAGATGCTTCGGCGCGGCGTCCGCGTGCGCGATCGCCGCGCGCAACACGCGCACGACCTCGGTGCGCGCGGCGTCGTCGAGGCGCGCGGGCGGCTCGGGCATCGCGTAGTGGCGCTGCACGTGCCACGTCGCGAGCGCGAAGATCGCCGGCGGGACGATCCACACGAGCGCGAGCTGGGTGCGCCGTTTCACCCGAGCATCCCGAACGCGCGACGTCCCGCGCGCGAGCGCAGCCACTTGAGCTGGAGCGCGGGCACGAGCCCGACCAGCTCGATCACCAGCAGGCCCGTCACGATCGCGAAGCTCGCGGCGGCCTTTCCGAAGGATCCGTAGACGCCCGCGAGATACGCCGCGTCGACGCACAACGCGAGGAGCAGGTATGCGGCCATCACGCACAGCGCGATGCAGCCCGAGCACGCGATCCGCCAGCCGCGCTTGCCGCCGACGAGCGTGCCGACCGCGGCCATGATCGCGAACGCGGGCAAGCAGCCGACGATGACGCGTCCCTCGGCGAAGCGGCTGCGCGCCGCGAACGCCATCGCGATCACGTAGAGGACCGCGAACCCGAGATCGAGCCCGCCGTAGATCCACCTACGGATATCTCTATTCGAACGATGCGCGCGAGCCGCGGGCATGGCGGTGATAGTCTCGCCGCCCGTGGGGAACACCGCCAAGCCGTACCGATGGAAATTCTTTCGTGCGGGTGGGGTCGACCAGGTCGTCCTCTCGACCGGCGATGATCTGACCCACCTCGACGAGCTCGATCCGAAGCTGTGGGTCGCGCTCTCGATGCCGACCAAGGGCGTCGACGTCGACAGCAAGACGCTCGAGCTGCTCGATCTCGACAAGGACGGCCACATCCGTCACCCCGAGATCATCGCCGCGGTGAAGTGGGTGCGCGAGGTCTACGCCGAGCCGGGCAAGCTGCTCGAGGGCGGCGACGAGGTCTCGCTGCGCGCGCTCGAGACCGGGCCGCTGCTCGAGAGCGCGAAGGAAGTGCTCACCAAGCTCGGCAAGGTCGACGCGTGGGCGCTCACGCTCGACGACGTGCTCGCGCGCGAGAAGCTCTACGCGGACACCTGGCTCGACGGCGACGGCGTCATCCCCGCCGAGGCCGGTGACGGCGAGGCGAAGCGCACGCTCGAGGACGTGCTCGCGACCCACGGGCCGGTGCCGGATCGCCGCGGCGTCCCCGGCGTCGACGAGGCGCGCGTGAAGGCGTTCTTCGAGGACGTCCGCGCGCAGGTCGCCTGGTACGACGCCGCCAGCAAAGAGGCGATGCCGATCGGCGCCGACACCGCGGCGGCCTTCGACGCCGTCGACGCCGTGCGCGCGAAGGTCGACGATTACTTCACGCGCTGCCGGCTCGCGGCGTTCGATCCGCGCGCGGCGGCGCTCCTCATGCCGTCGGACGCGCAGCTGACCGCGCTCGGCGCGAAGGCGCTCGCGCCCGGCGACGGCGACGTCGCGAGCCTGCCGCTCGCGCTGGTCGAGGCGCAGCGGCCGTTGCCGCTCGACGCCGGCGTCAACCCGGCGTGGGCGGATCGCATCGACGCGCTGCAGGCGAAGGCGGTCGCGCCGCTGATCGGCGCGCGCGTCTCGCTGACCGAAGACGAGTGGCACGCGCTCTGCGCGAAGCTCGCGGCGCACGCGGCGTGGCGCGCGTCGAAGCCGGCGGGCAAGGCGTCGTCGCTCGGCGAAGCGCGCGTCCGCGAGCTCGCGGGCGGCTCGAGCGAGAAGGACATCGCGGCGATCATCGAGCGCGATCGCGCGCTGGCGCCGTTGGTCGCGCGCCTCCGCGAGCTCGAGCAGCTCTGCCTCTATCAGCGCGACCTCGCGCGCGTCCTGCGCAACTACGTCAACTTCTCCGAGTTCTACGGCGATCGCAGCGCGGTGTTCCAGGCCGGCACGCTGTTCCTCGACGGACGCGGCTGCGAGCTCTGCGTCGAGGTCGCCGACGCCGCCCGCCACGGATCGATGGCGCCGCTCGCCGGCGCGTACCTCGCGTACTGCGACGTCGTGCGCGTCGGCGCCGACAAGGCGGTGCACAAGAAGGCGATCGCCGCCGCGTTCACCAACGGCGACGCCGACAACCTGCTCGTCGGCCGCAACGGCGTCTTCTTCGATCGCGCCGGCGACGACTGGGAGGCGACGATCACCAAGGTCGTCGACAACCCGATCTCGATCCGCCAGGCGTTCTGGGCGCCGTACAAGAAGTTCGCGCGCATGATCGAAGAGCAGGTCGCGAAGCGCGCGTCGGCCGCCGACACCGCGGCGCACGCGAAGCTCGCCGACGCGGCGATCGCGACCGCGAACGCCGACAAGATGATCGCGGCGCCGCCCGCCGATCCCGCCGCGGCCGCCGCCGCCGCCGCGGCCGCTGCGCCGCCACCACCGAAGAAGACGATCGACCTCGGCACGATCGCGGCGTTGGGCGTCGCGGTCGGCGGCATCGGCGCGTTCATCGGCGCGCTGCTCACGTCGATCTTCGGGCTCGGCGTGTGGATGCCGGTCGGCGTGATCGCGCTGACCCTGATGATCAGCGGCCCGTCGATGTTGCTCGCGTACCTCAAGCTGCGCACGCGCAACCTCGGTCCGCTCCTCGACGCCAACGGCTGGGCGATCAACGGGCGCGCGCGCATCAACGTGCCGTTCGGCACCGCGCTCACCGGCGTCGCGGCGCTGCCGCCGGGCGCGGGGCGATCGCTCAAGGATCCGTACGCCGAGCAGGGTCGCCCGTGGAAGCTCTACATCGCGCTCGCGCTGATCTTCGGCCTCGCAATCGGGTGGTACCTCGGCAAGCTCGACAAGTACCTGCCCACCTCGGCGAAGTCGATCACCGTGCTCGGGAAGAACGCCCCCGCCTGGGAAGAGCCGAAGCCCGTCGCCGCTGCGCCCGCGGCGACCCCGACTCCCAAGTGACTCCGACCACGAAGACGACCACGATCACGTCCACGTGAACGTCGACGTGGTCGTGGACGTGGTCGTTGGGCGTTGACGGCGACGGCGACGGCGACGTAGTCGTTGACCTCGACGCAACAGCGCTCGTCGACGGCCGATAGCCGCGACATGCTCAGCTTCCAACGTCTCGACGTCTATCAGCGCTCCATCGAATTCCTGGCCCTCGTGTATGAGATCGTCGACGCACTGCCGCGAGGCAATGCCGATCGCGCCGATCAACTCGCGCGCGCAGCCGAATCGGTCGTCCGGAACATCGCGGAGGGCGCCGGTCGCTGGTCGGCGGCCGACGCCGCGAACCGCTTCAAGATCGCGCGCGGTGAAGCGATGGAGTGCGCCGCGTCGCTCGACGTCATGAGGCTGCGGAAGCTTGTCGACGACGATCGCTATGCGCGAGGCGGGGAGTTGCTCGAGGGCGTCGTAGCGATGCTCACGAAGATGATGTGAACGACGGATCGGACGTGAACGTCTAGGTCTACGTCGCCGTCGCCGTCGCCGTCGCCGTCGCCGTCAACGACCAACGACCACGTCCCCGTCCACGTCAACGTCCACGTCGACGTGGGCGTGGGCGTGGGCGTGGTCGTGGTCGTGGGCGTGGTCGCGATCACTGCACGGCCAGCGCGTACGTGTTGGTCGCGCCGTTGTAGCCGTACACGCGGATGCGCGCGCCGGCGGCGACCGTGACGGACTCGCTGTCGCCGGTGCCCTGCGAGATCGCGAGCTGCGCGCCGCTCGCGTCGTACGCCGCGAGATCGAGATCGCCCGCCGACGACGTGAAGGTGATCTTCACGGTCCGGGAACCGGACACCACGAACCAGTCCTCGTCGCCGCCGCAGATCTTCAAGCCGTTGATCGTCCCGACGCCCACGCTCTTCGCCGCGCCCGACGAGTCGTTCGGCTCCTGCGCGTCGGTGCACCCGCCGCTGCCGCTGCCGAGCGAGCAGAACGCGGTGTCCGGCGTCGTCGCGACCGTGTCCTGCGCGACGGCGCGCTGCGGGCAGCTCTCGTCCTCGGTCCACGCCTTCCACGCCGAGCCGCGGCCGGTCGACGTCGCGTACTGCGCCCACCGATCGTAGCCGCTCGTCTCCGACCTGAAGACCGTCGGCGCCACGCACGTGCCCTGCTGCGCCGCGCGGGCGACCTCGTCCTTCTCGTAGTCCATCACGACGCCGTACATCGCGGCCGTCGACGAATCCCAGCAGCACGTCTTCGACTGCGAGTACACGAGCTCCTCGAAGACGTAGTCGTCGGCGACGCGGTACTGCGCGTCGATCGCCGCGCGCGAGGTGCCCCACGTGCGCGCCGACAGATCGTACAGGTCGCGGAACGCCTGCTCGCGACGCTCGCGCGCCGAGCACGACGCCGGGTACTGGCGCAGGTGCGCGCGCGAGTCCTCGATCTCCGCGAGCAGCTCGGTCTTCTGCTGCTCGGGCGAGACCTGGCCGAGGATCTGGCCGAAGCGCGCCGGACGCGCCGCGATCGCCGCGTAGTCGGTCGAGTTGATCCAGCTCGCCTCGTCGGCGCTCATCCAGGTGTTGGTCCAGTAGCCGCCGACGTTCTTGGTCACGCGCCAGCGCTTGGCGCCGCCGCCGAGCTTCGCGTACTCGTCGCCGTCGTAGTTGGTGCCCTGCCCGCCGGTGTAGTCGCTCGTGAAGTAGCTCTTCGCCGCGACGCCCGACTCCTTCTTGCCCTGGCGGCGCGGCATCGAGCCGCTGATCAAGGTCACGTCGAGGTTGCCCTCGCCGATCGCGGTCACTTCCTTGACGACCAGCGTGTGGCCGATGCCGTTCTTCTGCCACCGCTCGAGCAGCATGTCGCCGGGGCGGACCGTGTCGGGGACGATGTTGTACGTGTTCGCCGCGTCGGCGAGGTTCATCGAGCCGAGGTAGTCGAGCGCCATGATCGTGAAGTAGCCGGCGCGCTTGTTGAGGTGGATCTCGTCGAGGTACGCGCCGAGGCCGGCGTTCGCGAGCGCGGGCTGCGAGTCGTCACCGCCGGCGACGTGCTTGCCTCGGAGCACGGAATCCTGCGGCCACGTCTGCGGCGCGCTCGCGGTGTAGTCCTTGTACTTGATCGCGAACTCCGGGCTCGAGGCATATCGACCCGAAGAGGTCCGCACGCCGTTGTGGCCGAAGTAGACGCGCTTGCCGGTTCCGTCGACGGTCTCCATGAACCACGGCAGCTCGTACCAAGCGGCGAACGTGATGCGCAGGAAGATCGACGTCTCGGCGCACTCGAGCGACGGCGACGTCAGCGTCTTGCCCCACGGCGTCGTCAGCGTGAACGTCTGGTAGTAGCCGTCGGCCGAGGTCGTGTACGGCAGCGAGCGGATCCACGCGTCGTACTTCTGATCCCACGTGAGCCCGCTGTTCGCGCCCCACGCCAGGCCCGCCTTCTTCGCGGCGGTCGTGTCGGTGTCTTCCCACTTGTTGCGCGCGGTCCAGACCTGCGTGCGCGACGTGTCCGTGTTGACGAGGAGGCCCTTGCGGTTCTGCGAGTCCTCCTTGCCCGGCGGCGGCGTCGGCGACAGCGCGCCCTCCATGCCCCACTCGTCGTCGAGCGCCTGCTGCGGGTCGGCGTCCTCCGACTGGCAAGCGGTGACGAGCAAAGACGTGACGAGGATCAGCCGGCCCCAGCGCATGCGCGCCCTATCAGCAACCGACGTGCCGGTCCGACCTCATTTCCGTACAAGGGCTTACCGGGTCCCGCCGCGGGAGCCGAAGTCGCCGGCAACTCGAGTGGTCGGGTGTTCGGAACCCAGTGCTATTCTCGATCTATGGACGATGAGCGGAACCTCCCCGTCTTGCGCCGCGAGGTCCTGCCGCCGCCGAGCACGTCGTCGGGCTGGGGCTTGATCATGGTCGCCGCGACGGCGCTCTCGTTCGCGCTCGCGGGATCGCTGCTCATGGTGCGCGCGACCGCGGAGATCGCGCGCGAGCGCACGACGATGCCGGTCATCGTCGACATCCCGCCGGCCGCGTTGCCGGCCAACGAGGTGCGCTCGGTGCGCCTCGAGCACGCGCCCAAGCTCGAGACGCCGACGGCCGCGTGCGCGGGCCCGGTCTATCACGCGAACGGCGACGGCCACGCGGAGGCGGTCTTCGAGCTGTGCCCGCCGAAGAGCGGCCACATCAAGCGCATCGTCGCCGACTGATCGTCCGGTGAAGGACGGCACCGTCATCGAGCGCGACGCGCGGCTGTCGCGCTCGCGCTTGTGGGATCTCGAGCGGCGCTGGTACGAGCTCGCCGGCGAGCGCGCCTGGAGCGTGCTGCCCTACTACATCACGACCAACCCGACGATGGGCGCCGCGATCGCGCAGGTGATCGCCGGCTGGGCGCGCGACGGCGGCGCGGGCGGCCTTCCGATCACGATCCTCGAGCTCGGCGCGGGCACCGGGCGGCTCGCGTGGCACGTCACGCGATCGCTCGATCGGCTCGCGCACGTGGTGCCGAGCTATCGCTACGTGATGAGCGATCTCCCCGAGCGCACGCGCGCGTGGTGGCGCGATCATCCGCAGCTCGCCGGCTCGCGCATCGAGCACGCGCGGATCGACTGCGAGGATCCCGACGAGACGTTCGAAGCGATCGGGCGCGGGCCGCTGGTCGTGATCGCGACGTACCTGTTCGACTCGCTGCGCAGTGACGTCTATGCGGTCCGCGACGGGATCGTGCTCGAGAAGCGCGTCTCGCTGATCGCGCCCGACGACTGCGACCTCGACGGCGAGGACGCGCTCGGGCAGATCGGCCGCGCCTGGTCGACCGCGCCGATCGAGAGCTACGGCGATCGCGATCTCGACGCGGTGCTCGCGTCGTACGCGTCGCTGCCCGACGCGGAGCTGACCTTCCCGATCGCGGCCTTGCGCCTCTTGCGCCGGCTCGAGGAGCGGAGCGGCGGCCGCATGCTGGTGCTCGCCGCCGACAAGGGCTTCGTCGAGCCGTCGTCGATGATCGGGCGCAGCGAGCCGGACCTGATGCACCACGGCTGCCTGTCGATCGCGGTCAACCTGCACGCGCTCGGCGCCGACGCCGCACGCCGAGGCGCGGCGATCTTGACGACCGAGCCGTCGCGGATCCGGCTCGCGACGATCGCGATCGCGCACGGCGCGCCGAAGACGGACGAGCTGCGCGCCGCGTTCGACGAGGCGTTCGCGCACGCCGGCCCCGACGACTGGTACGCGCTCAAGCGCACGGTCGAGCGCCGCTACAGCGACTGCGAGCTCGACGAGCTGCTCGCGATCCTGCGCACCAGCCGCGGCGACGAGAACGTCTTCCGCGGCTGCGCGAGCGTGCTGTTCGAGCGGACCTGCGCGGCGCCGCCGTCGCAGCTCCCCGGCGTGCGCGCGGCGGTGCGAGACGTGCTGAGCGCGTACTACTGGATCGGCGAGGAGGGCGACCTGCCCTTCCTCGCCGGCTGCGCGCTCGCGCTCGCCGACGATCTACCCGCCGCGCGATCCGCGTGGCAGCAGGCGCTCGCGATCGACGCGCGCGCGCCCGGCCCGTGTCAGCGCCTCGCGATGAGCGGGGTCTGGCTCGGCGACGACGACGACCCGCGCGTGATCGCCTGCGAAGCGGAGCCGCTGTACCGCGAGGTGCGCGCGCGGCTCTTGCGATGACCGATCGGTACCGGTAGCGACGGGGGTGTTGCGGCCCAGCGCACGCCGGCGCGCGCGCGCGGTGCCCTAGGCTGGTCGTCCCCCATGCGCCGTTCGTCGTACGCGCTCGCGATCCTCTTCGTTGCCATGGCCGCGTGCGGCGGCGGCAGCTCGACCCCGAACGCCGACGCGCCGGCCGGCGCCGATGCGGCGAGCACGATCGACGCGCCGCTCGCATCGCCCGACGCGCCGTGGTGCGGCGACTCGATCCTCGAGCAGGGCGAGCAGTGCGACGACGGCAACGCGCTCGCGTCCGACGGCTGCAGCGCGAGCTGTCAGATCGAGACCGGCTTCGTGTGCCCGACGGTCGGCTCGCCCTGCATCCGGCAGAAGTTCTGCGGCGACGGCGTCGTCGACGTCCCCGAGACGTGCGACGACGGCAACTCGATCCCGGGCGACGGCTGCAGCGGCACCTGCCAGATCGAGCCCAACTATGTCTGTCCGAACGCCGGACAATTGTGCACGTCGACGATCATCTGCGGCGACGGCACCGTCGAGGGCAACGAGGCGTGCGACGACGCGAACACCAGCGACACCGACGGCTGCGCCGGCGACTGCATGAGCGTGCACGCGGGCTGGACCTGCCCGCCGAGCGGCGGCGCCTGCACGCAGGTCCCGATCCCGATGTGCGGCGACGCGCACCTCGATCCCGGCGAGCAGTGCGACGACGGCAACATGATGTCGACCGACGGCTGCTCGTCGGGCTGCGTGGTCGAGAACGGCTACACCTGCCCGAACGCCGGACAGAAGTGCACGCTGATCGCGTACTGCGGCGACGGCAAGATCGACCTCTCGCTGTCGGAGTCGTGCGACGACGGCAACGCGATGAGCGGCGACGGCTGCGGCGCGCTGTGCCAGCTCGAGCCCAACTGGGTCTGTCCGAATCCCGGACAGCCGTGCGTGTCGACGGTCAAGTGCGGCGACGGCAAGGTCGGCGGCAGCGAGACCTGCGACGACGGCAACCTCGCGCCGACCGACGGCTGCGACGGCGCGTGTCAGGTCGAGACCGGCTGGACCTGTCCGAACGCCGGACAGAAGTGCATCGCCAAGCAGTGCGGCGACGGCGTGATGGCGGGCAAGGAGGCGTGCGACCTCGGCGCGCAGAACGGCGCCGGCAAGGGCTGCTCGGCGAGCTGCACGATCGATCCGGGTTGGGCGTGCGCCGGAAACGCGTGCCACAAGACGAAGTGCGACGACACGATCATCGAGGGCCAGGAGCAGTGCGACGACGGCAACCTGATCCCGTACGACGGCTGCTCGCCGACCTGCACGATCGAGCCGAAGTGCGCGGGCGGCACGTGCACCGCGGTGTGCGGTGACGGCCTCGAGTTCCCGAGCGAGCAGTGCGACGACGGCAACACCAAGGACGGCGACGGCTGCAGCGCGAGCTGCAAGATCGAGGCGGGCTTCACCTGCTCGGCGCAGAACCAAGCGCCGGCGTCGACGCTCACGATCCCCGTCCTCTATCGCGACTTCCGCTACAACGGCACGACCAACGGCCACCCCGACTTCCAGAACTACGTCAACGGCGTGGTCACCGGCCTCGTGAAGTCGACGCTCGGCGCCGACGGCGAGCCCGTCTTCCAGTCGACCGGCGGCGGCAAGCAATCGCTCACCGGCGCGGTGCCGTTCTGCTGGTGGTATCACGAGGCGGATTGCGCCGGCGCCGGCACGACCAACCCGTACGACAAGCTCGTCTACCTCGACAAGAACGGCGCGCCGACGACCTTGTCGCTGCCGTCGACGTCGTCGAACGTCTACCAGATCAACAACCCGTTCTTCTATCCCGTCGACGGGCTGGGCTGGAACGCGAGCGGCACCGCGCAGACCGACACGGACTGCAACGACAACGTGAAGCACAACTTCTCGTTCACGAGCGAGCTGCACTATCCGTTCACGTACACGGCCGGCGCGTCGCCGACCTTCTCGTTCACCGGTGACGACGACGTGTGGGCGTTCATCAACGGCCACCTCGCGGTCGATCTCGGCGGCGTGCACGGCGCGGCGAGCGGCAGCATCACGCTCAACGCGGCGAACGCGGCGACGCTCGGGCTCACCGACGGCGGCATGTACTCGATCGATCTGTTCCAGGCCGAGCGCCACACGTGCGCGTCGACGTACAAGCTGACCTTGTCGGGCTTCACGCACACGACCTCGACGTGCGCGCCGATCTGCGGCGACGGCATCGTCGCGGGCGACGAGGTCTGCGACGACGGCCAGAACAGCGGCGCCTACGGCGGCTGCATGCCGGGGTGCAAGGCGCGCGCGCCGTACTGCGGCGACACGACGATCACGACGCCGCCCGAGGCGTGCGACGACGGCACCAACCTGTCGACCTACGGCGGCACCGCGAAGGTCTGCGGCCCCGGCTGCCAGTTCGCGCCGTACTGCGGCGACGGCGTCGCGTCGAACGGCGAGGCGTGCGACGAGGGCAACGCGAACGGCTCGGGCTACGGCCACTGCACGTCGGCGTGCGGGCTCGGCGCGCGCTGCGGTGACGGCCTCACCAACGGGCCCGAGCAATGCGACGACGGCATCAACAACGGCGCGTCGAGCGATCCGTGCCGCGCGGACTGCACGCTCAAGTGCGGCGACGGCGTCGTCGACGCGGGCGAGCAGTGCGACGACGGCGCGGCGAACAACACCGGCGGCTACGGAAAGTGCAACGCGAACTGCACGCGCGGCTCGCGCTGCGGCGACGGCATCAAGAACGGCGGCGAGCAGTGCGACGACGGCACCAACGACGGCAGCTACGGCACGTGCAATCCGGGCTGCACGCTCGCGCCCTACTGCGGCGACGGCAGCAAGAACGGTCCCGAGCAATGCGACAACGGCGCCGCGAACTCACCGACGGCGTACGGCATGAACGCCTGCACGAGCGCCTGCATGGTCGCGCCCTACTGCGGCGACGGCATCGTCGAGCCCGCGTTCGGCGAGAAGTGTGACGGCGGGACGAGCTGCTCGAGCAGCTGCCAGTGGATCGTGAACTGAGAGACCGTCGTCCGTCGTCCGTCTCCCGTCTTCCGTTCAGGACATCAGATCAGGGAACCGGGCGACGGGAGA
>DATJIA010000375.1:0-10073 GCA_035493675.1 Kofleriaceae bacterium
GGACTTGATCGTGGACGATCGCTCCGACAACGATCAAGTCCACGTCGCCGTCGCCGTCGCCGTCAAAGTAGACGACCACGACAACGACCACGACAACGACCACGTTGACGTCTACGTGGGATCAGAGCCCGTCTATCACGACGAAGTCTTCGTCGAACGAGCGGAGATTCACGTACAGCTCGTCGTGGGGGCCGAGCGCGGGCGGGCCGACCCAGGCCTTGCCGCGGTAGAGCGTCTGCGGCGGCTTGCCGGGGACGAGGCGCGCGAGGGCGTAGGAGTCGCCGGTCGCGCAGATGAGGCCGGTGTAGAGGCCGTCGCCGGTGCGCGAGAAGGCGGTGTACTGGTGATAGCAGCCGGGGACGCCGGGCCAGTCGGTGGCGCGCGCGAGGTCGAGGTCGACGACCGTGACCGCGTCGTCGATGCAGGCGATCGCGGCGCGCTTGCCGTCGGGCGAGACGGAGACGGTGATCGCGACGCGATCGTGGATCGCGATCGGCGCGCCGACGACGAAGTCGCGATCGAGCGCGGCGACCCTCCAGCCGTGATCGTGCCAGACCAGGACGCAGCGCTCGGCGGGCGCGGGCCCGCACGCGAGCTTGGGCTCGGTATCACTTTCGATCGCGAGCTTCGCGCGCGCGTGCCAGCCGCCGTCGGCGCCCAGCTCGTCGACGCGCCAGGCGCCGGCCTTGCCCGCGATCACGTCGAGCGTGTCGCCGCGGATCACCGGCGTGCCGCCGTCGGGCGGCGCCGCGATCGGCGCGATCGATCCGTCGGCGAGCGACATCCAGCCGAGCGGCGAGCCCTCGCGCGACGTCTTCGAGATCGACAAGCGCGCGCCCGCGCGATCGATCCCGACCAGGACCATGCCGTCGCCGATGCCCGCGATCGGATCGAGCGCGCCCGCGACCAGCCGCCCGAAATGATCGTGCACGACGTGGCGCATCGCGATCGCGCGGTTGGCGGCGCCGTCGACGATCGAGTACGCGGTGCCGGGCGGCGCCTCGAGCCGCGGCTCGGGCGGCTCGCCGTCGGGGCGCACGTCGACGATCCACACGCCCTGGCCGTGATCGTCGTCGAGATCGCCGTCGATCGCGATGCGATGATCGTCGAGGAACGCGAACGGGATCGGCTCGCGCGTCAGCGGGCGGCGCACGCGGATCGGGAGGTCGCGGTAGACGCCGGTCGCGATCTCGACCACGCGCAGGATCGGCGTCTGCGCCGACGGGTGCAGCGACACCGCGAACCGCGCGCCGTCGCGCGACCACGCGGCGCCGAGCAGGTTGCCGTCGATCGGCGCGAGCTTGCGCGGCGGCGCGTGGCCGTCGGCCGGCGCGATCCACAACGCGTCGTCGTGCGCGCTGACCAGCATCGACGCGTCGGGCGACATCGAGCTCATCGGCGCCGCCGCGCCGACCGGGGTGATCGCGCCCGTCGATCGATCGACCGCGGCGAGCCCCGTTGCATCGGAGACGACGATCCGCCCGTCGGGCGTCCAGCGCAGATCGAGCGTCGAGCCGCGCAGCGGGAAGACCGCGCGGTCCTTGCCGTCGATCGTCGTGAGGTGCAGGCGCCCGTGCTCGGTGCGCGCGATCGCGCCGCCGTCGGGCGCGAACACGAGCGTGTCGTCGTGGCTCGAGTAGAGGCCGAGCGCGTGGATCGACGGCGCGACGTCGGGCGCGGCGCCGGCGCAGCGCGCGAGCGAGGGCAGGGCGGGCCAACGCGACGGATCGGCGTGCGCGACCGCGCTGTCGAAGCTGCGCGCCGCGAGATCGAGGCAGAGCGCGCGATGATCGTCGCCGCGCGTACACGCGTCGCGGCGCATCGCCTTCCAGCGCATCGCGAAGCGGTCGAGAGAGCCGTCGTCCGTCGTCCGTCGTCCGTCGTCCGGGGAAGCGAGCCGTGACGAGACGGAAGCGCAGGGATCGATCGTCGCGGTCGGCGCGTGATGCGTGATGTCGGCGACCGCGATCGTGCCGATCGCGGCGATCGCGCCAAGCGCGATCCAGGTCCGCGCGCGCGGCGGCTCGAGCGTCGCGATCAGGGCCTCCATCGACGGATGGCGCGCGGCCGGATCGATCGCCAGGCCGCGCTTCATCGCGCGGTGCACGCGCGCCGAGATCTTCGCGCTCGGCTCGGCGATCCGCCCGCGCGCGAGCGCGTCGCGCAGCTCCGACAGCGTCTCGGCGCGGAACGGCCGCGCGCCGTAGAGCGCCTCCCACAAGGCGACGCAGAAGCTGAACTGATCCGAGCGCGCGTCGAGCGTGCCGCCGGCGAGCTGCTCGGGCGACATGTACGCGGGCGTGCCGGCGAGCTCGCCGCTCCGGGTCACCTCGAGCGCGCTGCCGCTGTCGCCCGGATCGCCGCCCTCGCACGCGAGGCCGAAATCGGTGACGACCACGCGCCCGTCGTCGCCGACCAGCACGTTGTCGGGCTTGAAGTCGCGGTGCACGATGCCGCGCGCGTGCGCCGCGGCGAGCCCGCGCCCCGCCTGCGCGAAGGTCGCGCACACGTCACGCCACGCGCGGGGCCGCGCGCGAACCCACTCGCGCAGGTTGGCGCCGTCGACGAGCTCCATCGCGATGAACAGCTCGCTCGCGTGCGCGCCGACGTCGTAGATCGCGACGATGTTCGGGTGGCGCAGCCGCGCGACCGCCTGGCCCTCGCGCAACAAGCGCGACCACGATCCGGTGCGCGGCCCGAGCAGCTTGATCGCGACCTGCCGATCGAGATCCGGATCGCGCGCGGCGTACACGACGCCCATGCCGCCGGCGCCGATGCGTCGATCGATCAGGTAGCGATCGATGCGCGTGCCGGCCGCGATCTCGACGCGCGCGGGCCCCTCCGCGACGTAACCGGCCCGCGAGTCGGTCACCGTCGCGATCGTCTCGTCGCTCACCGCCATCCGCGGCGCGGAGCATACGGGGTCGCGCGTGGGTGTGCTACGCGCGCGATCTCCGACGGCGAATCACTAACAGCAAAGCCAGTGCGATGGGCCACGCTCCCATCGGCGAGTGAGAGGTCGAGCACGAGCACGCCGGGCGCCCGCCCGGTGACGCGCCGTTGCCACCCGCGTCGTCGCCGCCGCCCGAGAGGCCGCCGTCTCCGTCGGTGCAATGACCCGCGACGCACGTCTGCCCCGACGGGCACACCGCGCCCGCGCAGTCGTCGACGCACGCTCCACTCTCGCAATGCGTTCCGGAAGCGCACCCGTTCGGGCAGCTCGGATCGACACACTCGCCGCCGCCCGATCCGCACACGAGCCCCGCGCCGCACTGGATCCCGCTGCACGAATCGCAGCCGGGGAAGCACGAGCCCTCGCGGCAGACCTCGCCGGTCGCGCACACCACGTTCTCGCAGCGATCGATGCAGCGCCCGAGCACGCACTCTTGTCCGAACGGACACGACACGCCGTCGCACGGCGTCACGCACTCGCCGCGATCGCACACCGCGCCCTCGGGACACGTGATGTCCTTGCACGCGGGGTCGACACACTTGCCGGTCGTCTTGTTGCACTCGGTCCACGCCGGGCACGGGAACTCGCTGTTGGTGTCGCAGTTCGGCAGGCAGCGGCCGTGATCGCAGACGCCGCCGTCGGGGCAGGTCGCGCCTTCGTCGACCATCGCGTCGCAGTCCTGATCGATGCCGTCGCACTGCTCGTCCTTCGGGATGTAGAGCGGCGCGCAGCCGAGCACGCCGTCCTCGCACACGCTCACGCCCGTGGCGCACATGCCCGGCTTGCCGGTGTCGCACGCCTGGCCGCCGCCCGCGCACTCGACGCCGTCGACCGACGTCACGAGATCGGTGAAGTCGTTGTTGCCGCCGCCCGCGTAGAGGTCCTCCCACGCGAAGTAGAACTTGTGCGACGTGAGCTTCGAGTCGTACGTGAGCAGATGGATGTACGACTGCGCGCCGGCGGCGTCGGGGTTGTAGCCGCGCTGCGAGTAATAGACGTATCCGGCGCTCGCGAGCCGCGCGATCGACGCGCAGCAATCGCCGCCGTCGCACATGCTGTGCTGCGCGTGCGACTCGGGCGTCGCGATGAAGAAGCCGATCTCGCCGCCCTTGTAGGCCGGATCTCCGACGAGATCGAGCACGACCTTGGTGCCGACCGGCGCGTCGCACGGCAGCATCACGTGCAGGTCGCTCGGATCCGGCTCGGCGCCGGTGACGTTGTACCAACCGAAGACGTCGTGGAACTTCGCCGTGCCGCGCGAGATCTCGGTGAAGGTCAGCGCGCACGTCGGCTGGAAGGTCTCCGGCGTCGTCGACGCGTCGGCCTGCGGCGACATCCCGCTCGCCTTCGACGGGATGCAGCTGTCGTCGTTCCACGCGTGCCAGATCGTCGCCTCGCACGTGCCGTGCTGGCCGTCGTCGCACGTGCTCGGATCCTGCGACCCCGGGCACGCGGCGCCGATGTTCGGTCCGCCCTGCGTGCACTGCGCCGCGAAGATCGCGGCGAGCCCGGTCGGATGGCCGCCGTCGCAGCCCATCTTGGTCGGGATCGGCGTCCCGTCGGGCTGGTTCAGCGCGTGCGCGGCGTGCGCCGCACAGACGAGTAGCGCGGCCGCGAGAACCTTCGCGCGCATGGACACCTCCATGGGTTGCGGGCAGCAACGCACGTGCCACGCGCGCGAAACACGATCTTCATGCGTTGCGCGCGCGCGCGTTGCGAAGCGCAACGCGACTGCGCAGGCTCGTCACTTCTTGCGGCGCGGCGCGAGCTCGACGACGACGTCGCCGCCGCTGACGCGCGCGCGGCACGACAGGCGCACCTTCGTGATGTGATAGACGTTGCCGAGGTGCTTGGTCTCTTCGTCGGTGTACGCGTTCAGGAACTGCGCGCCGCTGACGATCTTCACGCGACACAGCCCGCACGTGCCCTTGCCGACGCACGCGGTCTCGATGCCCGCCTGCGCGCCGCCGCCGGCCTCGAACAGCGACGCGCCGTCGGCGCAGTCGATCACGCGATCGGGGAGGAACGTCACGCGCGGCACTAGCGCACCTTCGACACGGACGCGTGCCCCTCGATCCAGAAGCGCAGCGGCCGCGCCGCCCAGTCGCGCGCGTAGTCGACGCCGATGCGCGGGCCGACGGCGATCGCGCGAGGCCGCGCGTGACGCGCGACGAACAGCGCGTCGTCGATCAGCGGCACGCGATCCTGCGCGCGCCCGATCTTCATCGCCTTGGTCAGCTTGCCCGGCCCGCGCAAGGTCCCCGGATCGGGATCCAGCCCGACGAGCGGCGCCGCCGCGCGCACCAAGACCGCGCCCGGCTCGCCGTCTCGTCCCGCGACGATGTTGAACATCTGGTGCATGCCGTAGCAGAGATAGACATAGCTCACGCCGCCGGGTCCGAACATCACGCTCGTGCGCGACGTCGGTCCGAACCGCGCGTGCGACGCGAGATCCTCCGGCCCGAGGTACGCCTCGGTCTCGACGATCATCGCCGCGCGATCGCCGTGCACGAGCGCGCAGCCGAGCAGCGCGCGCGCGATCGTCGCCGGGTCGCGATGGAACCAGCGCGCGCCCAGGCGCTTCGATCGTAGCGACGCGACGCTGATCACTCGACGACGTCCGCGAGCATCATCAGGTCCGCGCTGTTCATCACCGGCGCGATCCGCTCGTCACCGCGCAGCTGATCGAGCAGGTTGCGGAGCGCGGTCTTGAACTTCGACGGCGACAGCACGCCCTGCAAGACGCGGAAGCGCAGGAACAAGAGCGCGGTCTGCACGACATCGGACAGACAATACGACTGCACCGCCGCGAGCTGGCCCGCGCGATACATGCCCTCGACCTGCGAGCCGTCGACGCCGATCTTCCCGGGCAGGCCGATCAGCTTCACGATCGCCTCGAGGCTGCCCGACCGGGTCGCGCCGTGATCCGCGAGCCAGTCACATAGATCGAGGTGGCCCTCGTCGCTGTAGCGATAGCGGACGCCCTTGTCGCGGTAGTACCAGCCGAGCGGCACGCCGTGCGACAGCGACCGCAAGGCGATCACCGGGAGGTCGAACACCCGCCCGTTGTACGTCACCAAGACCGGCCGCGCTCGCCCGACGAAGCGCGCGAACTCGACGAGCAGCTCGCGCTCCGAAAGCTCCCGTCCGGAATCCCCGACGACGCCCAACCGCTTGAGCTTGTAGTCGCCGTCGAGCCACAAGCACCCGATCACGATGACCCGGTGCGCCCACGTCGGCGGGAAGGGCGGTTCGACCCCGGGCGGCCGCTCGGGAGGCTTCCAGCGCACGTGATCCGGCACCGTCTCGATGTCGAGGATCAGGTACTCGCTCTTGGCGCGCGCCACGACGGAAAGGTAGGCGCCGCGTCTGACGTGACGAATCCCATGTTGTCCTAGGCGCCGAACCCGCAATAATGTCGGTCGATGCGACTCGTGGCCGTGCTGGGGAGCCTCGCGCTGATGACCGGCGTGGCGTACGCCGAGAAGCAGCAGTGCCACGTGGTCGACGTCGAGTTCACGCCCGCCGCGAACTTGCAGATCGTCGTGTGGCTCGAGGACACGCAGGGCACCTACCTCGACACCGCCTTCATCACGCAGCTGACCGGCACCTACGGCCTCGGCAACCGCCCGGGCATCAAGGACTTCAACAGCGCGTGGCACTGGCCGTACGGACGCCGCGAGTACACGTTCCCGGTCTGGGCGCACCGCCACGGCATGTCGTTCCCGCGCGTGCAGTTCCAGAACGACGACGAGTACAACCTCTCGCACCCGTTCGAGCAGTCGTCGCAGGAGACGTTCTTCTGCCGCCCGCTGATGGAGGGCGAGGTGCAGTGGGACACGCAGACGTGCTCGTCGTCGGTGTTCACCGACAAGGGGCTCCTGAACACCGGCAACACGAGCCTGTATCCGCCGCGCGCGGATCTGACGATGCACCAGGGCATCGACGATCCCGCGGTCGCGACCTACAACGCGATGAACCCGTTCGACGTCATCTCGCAGGCGACGCCGATCGGCGGCATGGACTACACGACCTCGTGGCCGATCCCGCCGGGCCTCGCGCCGGGCGACTACGTCATGTTCGTCGAGGTGTCGAAGGAGTCCGACTTCAACGACACGTACAACCCGACCTCGTATCCGCCGCCGACCAAGCCGAACGGCGCGCCGCTCGACTGGTCGTCGTACGGCAAGCCGGCGCGCGGCCAGCCGTCGATCGTGTATCGCGTGCCGTTCACGATCGGCAACGATCAGACGGTCGCGACGACCTCGGACTACGCCGGCTTCGGCGACGCCGAAGGCGACACCGGCACGCTGCACCTGCCCGACACCTCGATCACGACCAACACACCCGGCAGCGGCGCGTCGCGGCTGCAGCTCACCGCCGACGGGCAGGGCGGCACGTTCCGCGTGCGCGTCACCGCGCGGCCCGAGCACGACGAGATCGCGCCGGCGGCGCCGCAGTCGGCGGAGGTCGTCGCGGTCGACGAGCGCTCGACGACGATCGACTTCACCGAGCCCGGCGACGACGGACTGATCGGCCCGGTCAAGGGCTTCGAGGTCCGCTATCGCGCGGGCACCCTGATCACCGACGCGAACTTCTTCCAGTCGATGCCGGTGCCGGCGGGCCTGATCCCGCGCGGCCCCGGCAAGCCGCAGGCGGTGACGGTCAGCGGGCTCCTGCCGCAGACGCACTACTACGTCGGCATCCGCGCGTACGACGAGTGCAAGAACTACGGCCCGCTCGCGGTCGCGGATCTCGAGACGACCGAGCGGCAGAGCGGCTACGTCGACGCGTGCTTCGTCGCGACCGCCGCGTACGGATCCTTGTTGGCGAACGACGTCGAGATGCTGCGCCGCTTCCGCGATCAATACCTGCAATCGAACGTGCTCGGCGAGCTCGCGGTCGAGACCTATTACTCGGTCGGCCCCGCGGTCGCCGGCGTCGTCGATCAATCGGAGCAGCTGCGCGGCGCCGCGCGCGCCGCGCTCGCGCCGCTCGTCCACTTCATCGGCACGATGACCGCGCGGCGATGAAGCGCTTCATCCTGATCGCGATGCTGGCGGCGAGCGCGAACGCGTTCGCCGGCGACAAGGAGTGCCACGTCGTCGATCTCGAGATGACGCCGCAGGCCGACCTGCAGATGGTCGCGTGGGTCGAGGACGCGAACGGACGCTTCGTCGGCACCACCTTCATCACGCAGCTGACCGGCACCTACGGCATCGGCAACCGGCCCGGCATCAAGGACTTCAACAGCGCGTGGCACTGGCCGTACGGCCGCCGCGAGTTCGTGTTCCCGGTGTGGGCGCACCGGCACGGCCTGTCGTTCCCGAAAGTCGGCTTCCAGGACGGCGCCGAGGACAACCTCAGTCACTCGAACGAGCAGTCGTCGCTCGAGCACTTCTTCTGCCGGCCGATCGCGCCTGAGGGCGATCCGCTCTGGGACAAGCAGACGTGCGCGTCGCGCGTGTACACCGACAAGGGCCATCCGATCGCCGGCACCAGCCTGTATCCGCCGCGCGCCGATCTCCAGCTCGTCGACGGCGTCGATGATCCGGCGGTCGCGACCTACAACGAGCTGAACCCGTTCGACACCGTCTCGCAGGCGACGCCGATCGGCGGCATGGACTTCACGTCGTCGTGGCCGATGCCGCCCGATCTCGCGCCGGGCGACTACGTGATGTTCGTCGAGGTGTCGAAGGAGTTCGACTTCAACGACGTGTACAACGCGACGTCGTATCCGCCGCCGACCAAGTCCAACGGCAGCCCGCTGCCGTGGTCGGAGTACGGGCTGCCCGCGCGCGGCCAACCTTCGATCGTGTATCGCGTGCCGTTCACGATCGGCTCGGATCAAACGGTCGCGACGACCTCGGACTACGCGGGCTACGGCGATCCGGAAGGCGCGAACGGCGAGCTGAACCCGCCCGACGACACGATCACGACCGCGGTCGCGCGCCTGCAGCTCACCGCCGACGGCAAGGGCGGCACCTTCCGCCTGCGCGTGACCGCGCGGCCCGAGCACGACTCGATCGCGCCGGCGGCGCCGCAGGCGATGGAGGCGGTCGCGGTCGACGAGCGCTCCGCGACGATCGACTTCGTCGAGCCCGGCGACGACGGGCTGATCGGCCCGGTCGCCGGCTTCGAGGTGCGCTATCGCGCGGGCTCGACGATCACCGACGGCAACTTCTTCGACTCGATCCCCGTCGCCGCGACGCTGCAGCCGCGCGGGCCCGGCGCCGCGCAGGCCGTGACGGTCTCGAGCCTCTTGCCCGAGACCGACTACTTCATCGGCATCCGCGCCTACGACGAATGCAAGAACTACGGCCCGCTCGCGGTCGTCGAAGCCAAGACGACCGATCGGCAAGGCGGCTACGTCGACGCCTGCTTCGTCGCGACCGCGGCCTACGGCTCGTTGTTGGCGAACGACGTCGACACGCTGCGCCGCTTCCGCGATCGCTATCTCGAGAGCAACGTCCTCGGCGAGCTCGCGGTCGAGACCTACTACAGCGTGGGCCCGGCGGTCGCGGGCGTGGTCGATCAGTCGGAAGAGCTGCGCGGCGTCGCGCGCGAAGGCCTCGCGCCGATCGTGCACTTCATCCGCACGATGAGCAGCCGCTAGAGCGCTGCATTCCCGAGCGCCGACATCGGCGCGGCCGCCGACCTTCGCGCGATCACGAGACTCCGCGCCGCCGGCCTCATGATTGTCTTCGGTTGGTTGGTCGACCCTCGCGCTCCGAAACCGAAAAATCTTCAAAAGGCGGCGGCAGAACGCCTCGTGATCGCACGAACGTCGGCGCCCGCGCCGATGCCGGCGCTAGGGAACCCAAGAGGACGAAGCGCTTAGGTCGGCGTGGAACAAGCGGCGCAAGGGCCAGCTCGAGATCGATCTGCGCCCGCGGACCAAGCGCGGCACGCTGCGCAAGAAGATCGGCCGGCCGGTAACGGGCAAGCGGATGGATCCGCGCCATCGCACGCGACCCGATCACGATCCCAAGCATCCGGTGCATGTCGTCCTGCGCGTGACGCGCGAGGTCTCGAGCCTGCGCACGCGCCACGCGTATCGCGCGATCCGGCGCGCGATCGATCGATGCCGCGCGCGTCCTGACTTCCGCGTCGCGCACAT
>DATJIA010000376.1:0-13769 GCA_035493675.1 Kofleriaceae bacterium
TTGCGCGGCGCGATCCGCGGCGGCGACGTCTTGGTGCGCTACGGCGGCGAGGAGTTCCTCGCGGTCCTGCCGCGCGCCGACGCGGGCAAGGCGTGGGAGGTCGGCGAGCGCATGCGCACGCGCGTCGGCGAGGAGCCGATCGAGATCGCGGCGGCGCCCCGTGTCAATGATCTCGACGGGACCGCGGCCTCCGCGGTGCCGTCGACGCCGATCGGCATGCATGTCTCGATCGGCGTCGCGCAGCTGCGCGATCGCGACGAGACGCCGGGCGAGCTGATCCGGCGCGCGGATCTGTCGTTGTACGCGGCGAAGGCGCGCGGGCGGAACCGCGTGGAGGTGGCGCCATGAGCGAGCCGATCGATCCGAAGGAGCCACCGCCGCCGAGCGAGCTCGGCGAGCCGATGTCGGAGCACGAGCCGGAGCCGTTGCCGGGCGAGAGCGTGCCCGAGCTCGCGATCCCGCCCGCGCCGATCGCGCCCCCGACCGACGACGATCTGCGCGAAGCGGTCGGCGTGAAGCGTCGCGAGAAGGTCCGGCTGCCGACGGAAGATGACGAAGACGAGAGAGACGCGGACGGCCTCTCGATGAGCCCCGAGCAGCGCGCGCGTCGCCGCAAGATGTGGCTCACCCTGTCCTTCTCGCTGGTGATCGGGCTGATCATCGTGGCGTTCGTGTTCCTCGGGCGCGCGAACTCGTCGCGGTTCGTCTTCGCGTGCGCGTCCGACAAGATCACCGCCGAGCAGGGCCGCGGCTTCCCGCCGTGGGGCACGCGCGAGCTCGACGGCCCCGAGTGGGCGCCGATCGCGATCCCGCCGCAGGCGGAGTGCAAGACCCACGAGACCGAGGACGAGTCGACGCTCGAGGGCTGGTTCCTCGACGCGCTGATCGATCAAGCGCGCGCGAAGCTCACCGCGAAGGACGTCACCGCCGTCGACGACGCCGAGAAGCAGCTGCAGCAGGCGCTCTTGCTCGCGCGCGCGCCCGAGCGTCGCGATCAGCGGCACAAGATCGAGCACATGCTCGGCAACGTCGTGTACTGGCGCGGGGTCGCGAAGGTGAAGGCGGCGACCGACGCGCTCGTCGACGCGTCGAAGCTCTTCGACGAAGCCGCGCGCAAGCGACCGATCGACGTCAACGACGCGGAGGCGTGGAGCGACTACGCGAAGGAGGTCTCCGACGATCTCCGCCTCGGCCCCGAGGCGCTGCGCCCGCCCGCGCCGCTGGGCGCGACCGGCGCGCCCGGCCGTCCGGAAGCGCCGCGCGGCGTCGCGCTGCCCGTCGAGCCGCCGCGCGTCGACGCCAACATGGGCGCGCCGATCACGCCGCCCGACGCCGGCGTGCCCAGCGGCGGCGTCCTGCTCTGATCGATCTACTCCTTCGACGCGATCGGCTCGTCGAGGTAGTAGTCGGTCGGCGACTGCTCCTTGTGGAGGCCGAGGATCCAGCCGCCGGCGCGCGGGCCCTTCTGCGGATCGACGCCGGAGGCGTACGCGATCTTCTTCGAGTCGGGGTAGCCGACGATGTCCATCGTCACCGGCGAGGCGTTGCCGCTGAGCGCGAGGTAGCGCAGCGGCGTGGTGCCGGTGTTGGTGATCGTGTGCGAGGTCGCGGGGCCCGGCGGATACGCGATGTAGTCGCCGGCGCGGACCTCGACGGTGTCGGCGCCGATGCGCGCGGCGCCGGTGCCCTCGAGGATGTAGAGCGCCTCTTCCATCGCCGAGTGCCAGTGGAACGGGAACGACGTCTTGCCGGGCGGGATCTCGAAGTGCGAGCAGCCGATCGCGCGGCCGCTCGCCTCGAGGCCGAGGCGTCGCGTGCGGAAGCCGAAACCGCCGCGCGCCTCCTCGCGCACCGCGACCTCGTCGATGTTCACGACTTGCTTGTGGCGTCGTTCGCTCATGCCGATGTCTTAGAGCGGACAGAGGAGCGTCGCAAGCGCGTCGAGCGTGGGTGCGCGATCTCGCCATCCGCCGAGCCGGCGCGCGATCAACCCGGGCCTTCGTTCAGCGCGCGATCGATCTTCACCTTGATCTCGACGTACCGCCGCAAGAAGTCGTAGTGGCGCTCGCGGAAGTTCTGCATGTACCGCCGCTCGCGGCTCTTGGCGCGGAACGCCTCGGCGAGCTCGGCCATGCGCTCGACGATCTGCGACGGATCCTGGAACGGCTCGATGATCGTGCGCTCGCCGCCGATCTCGACCAGCTGTACGCGGCCGTTGTCGGCGGGCCCGCGGAACGTGAGCACGACCAGCTCGTCGTTCGCCGCCTTGATGCTGCGCACGACCATCGACGTCGGCAGATCGTGCAGATCCTCGGCGACGATCGCGTAATGGAAGCGGCCCGACGTCGTGCGATCGAGCGCCTCGCCGCCGGAGGTCGCGTGCACGAACGTGTAGCCCTTGGGGTGCGCCTCGATCAGCGCGTCGTAGAGCTCGTCGACCTCGTCGACGATCAGGACCGCGAGCTCCTCGAGGTCGGTGCTCGCGCCCGGTGCGCGGCCCGCGAGGCGATCGGTGAGATCGAGCGCGCGCTTCTCGGCGTCGACGAACTTCTGGAGGAACTCTTCATGCACCGCGCGGATGTCGTTCAGGACCGAGTCGACCTCGCGCTTGCCGATCGATCGACCGACCGCTTCGAGCACGCGGCCCTCCAGGTACTTCACGCTGTCGGGCGCCTTGAGCACGAGATCGATCGCGCCCGCGCGCACCGCGGCGGTCGCGTCGTCGTACGAGCGGCGCGGCGTGAGCGCGATGATCGACGACGTCGGCGAGCGCTGCTTGAGCGCGCGCACGGTCTCGATGCCCGCGCCCGGCGTCGGCGTGTCGAGATCGACGAGCATCACCGAGAAGAACGCGCGCTCGCACGCCTCGAGCCCGCTCTCGAGATCCTTCACCGTCGTCACGTGCAGCCGCGCCGCGGCGAGCAGCTCGCTGACGCCGCGCTGCACGCGCTCGTCCTGATCGACGACGAGCACCTCGGCGCCGACGGCGCCGCCGGCGATGATGCGAGACATCGAGACGTCGGTGCGGGTGGTCATCAGTGGCCGTCGAAACGGAAGGGCCGCACGAACACGGCGGCCTCGGTCAGGTTGCTCGGCGGGAACGACCACGACGAGATCACCGAGCTCAAGCAATCGGCGAGCTTGTCCGAGCCGGTGGTGTTCTTCACCGCCGCGGCGTTCTGCACCTCTCCAGTAGGCATCACGCGGAAGGCGATGTCCACTTCGCCGGCGAGGGGCTGATCGGGTGTGTAGGCCTTCGCCGCATCTTCGTAGCAATGCGTGAAGCGCGCCTGCGACTGCGCGCTCTTGCGCTCGACATCGCCCGCGAGATCGGTCGTGTGTTGATCGTCCTCCGCTGTCGCATCCGGCGGCGTCGGCCCCGCGTCGGGGATCGACCCGTACGGATCGACCGGCCCACTCGCATCCGGCGGCGACACCGCGATCGCCGCATCGGGCGGCACCGACACCGCGATCGCCGCATCGGCCCCCTTCGGCGTGACCACCGCGATCGCCGCATCGGGATGCTTGCCGAACAAGTCGCTCACGACTCCATTCACATCGCTCGCCGTGCCGCTGCCCGTGCCCGGCGTTGGAGTCCCGCTTCCCGCATGCGTCACATGCCCCGGCTCCGACGTTGACGTTGACGTCGACGTCGACGTGGTCGTGGTCGGCGACGTTGACGGCGACGGCGACGGCGACGTAGTCGTCGACGTTGTCGTCATCGTCGCCGCCCCCCCCGCGTCCGGCATCACCGTAGTCGTGGTCGCCGTCGTCCCCGTATTCGCGAGCCCCGCCTTCATCAACAACGCGCCCGCCGTCGCCAACCCCGCATCGAGCACCAGCAACACGACGATCGCCACCACCGGCGCCCTCGCCGCCGGCACGCTCATCGACGGATCACTCGGATCGAAGACTCTCGCGCGCGCCTGCGCCGACGGCAACACCGCCGTATGCGTCCCTGCACCCGCGCCCGCCACCACATCGTCCGCCGGCGCGACCACGACACCAGGCGGATCCATGCGCGCTCCGCACACCCCGCAGAACCGCGATCCGTCGTCGTTCTCGGCGCCGCAGGCGACGCAGCTCGTCGTCACTCCATGACCCTAACGCAGGCGCGACTCTCGCGCCCGCCGTGTTACCCTATCCGCTGGGAGGCTCATGAGCCAAGTCCTCGACCGGGTGCTGAGCGCGGCCAGACAGCTCGGCGCGTCCGACGTGCACCTGAAGGCCGGCCTGCCGCCGATCTTCCGGATCAAGGGTGAGCTACGCACCGTCCGCGACGTGCCCGCGCTGACCCGCGAGGCGATCGCGACCTTCGCCGTTCACATGATGAACGACAAGCAGCGCGCGGACTTCGAGACCAACCTCGACATCGATCTCGCGTACGGCACGCCCGACGGCGTGCGCTACCGCGTCAACCTCTTCCAGCAGCGCGGCTCGGTCGGCATGGTGCTGCGCCTCATCCCGCCCGAGGTTCCGGACTTCTCGCGCCTGAACCTGCCGCCGGTCGTGCTCGAGCTGACCGACGCCTCGCGCGGCGTGATCCTCGTGACCGGCGCCACCGGCAGCGGCAAGTCGACCACGCTCGCCGCGATGATCGATCACATCAATCAGAAGAGCGCGTACCACATCGTCACGGTCGAAGATCCGATCGAGTACACGTTCCGCGACAAGCGATCGGTGATCAACCAGCGCGAGGTCGGCTTCGACACGCAGTCGTTCGGCCGCGCGCTGCGCGCCGCGCTCCGCCAGGATCCCGACGTGATCCTGGTCGGCGAGATGCGCGACTTCGAGACCTGTCAGATCGCGCTGACCGCCGCCGAGACCGGCCATTTGGTCCTGTCCACGCTGCACACCGTCGACGCGACCGAGACGATCAACCGCATCATCTCGATGTTCCCCACCCACCAGCAGAACCAGGCGCGCCTGTCGCTCGCGGCGGTCCTGCGCGGCGTCGTCTCGCAGCGCCTGCTGCCGCGCGCCGACGGCAAGGGCATGGTGCCCGCGCTCGAGGTGATGGTGAACACCGAGCGCGTGCGCGAGATGATCGAGACGCCCGAGCGCACGCGCGAGATCAAGGACGCGATCGCCGAGGGCCTGCACCCGTACGGCATGATCTCGTTCGATCAGAGCCTCGCGGGGCTCGTGAAGCAGCGGCTGGTCACGTACGAAGAGGCGGTGAAGCATTCGACCTCGCCCTCCGACTTCGCGCTGCTGTTCCGCGGCGTCTCGGGCGGAGCGAACCAGGGTTGGGCGGGTTCGGTGGCCAGCGATTCCCAAGCCGGAGCGCAGTCGCATGACGAGTTCGAGATCGATCGGTTCAACAAGTAGGCGCGCGCTCGCGCTCGTCTGCTTGTTCGTGGGTCTGGTGGCGTTCGCGCGCACCGCGGACGCGAAGAAGCGCATCGTCGTGCTCGACTTCAGCGGGCCGAAGGCGGAGGGCTACCAGACGCAGGTCGAGGGCGTCATCAAGAAGGTCGGCACGATGGTGTCGGCGCAGAAGTGGCTCGACGCCGCCGACGAGCTGGGCGCGAGCAAGATGAGCTCGAAGAACATCACGAAGATCGCCGGCAAGCTGAAGGTCGACGGCGTCGTGATGGGATCGGTGGACCGGCGCGGCTCGCGCTACTTCGTGCACGTCAAGCTGCGCGCGGGCGCGACCGGCGAGCAGGTCGCGGAGGTGCAGCTCGTCGTGCGCGGCGGGAAATTGAGCTCGTCGGATCTCGGCGAGGTGAAGGATCAGATCGGCGGCGCGATCGCGTCGCTCGAAGCGCCGGGCGCGGCGGACGAAGACGAGGACGTCGCCGACGAGCCGAAGCACAAGGACAAGCACAAGGGCAAGGGCAAGCACAAGATCACCGACGACGACGAGAGCTCCGGCGACGACGAAGCGACCGCCTCCGACGACGAAGACGCCAAGCCGAAGGGCAAGGACAAGCACAAGGGTTTCCGCGGCCACGACCGCACCGACGACGACGTCGCCGAAGCGAGCGACGACGAGGACGCGGACGCGGACGCCAAGCCCAAGGGCAAGGCGAAGGGCAAGCACAAGGGCAAGGCGATCGACGAGGACGCCGACGTCGCCGACGACGAGGACGCCAAGCCCAAGGGCAAGGCGAAGGGCAAGAGCAAGGACAGGGACGAAGACGCGTCGGACGAAGCGTCGAGCGACGACAGCGACGGTGATCGCGATCGCGTCGCGTCGCGCGATGACGAGGCCTCGAGCGACGACGACGAAGCGATCGGCGCCGAGGGCGAGCTCGCGCGCGATCCGCATCATCGTCCGTTCGACGCGCTCGCCGGCCTGTCGTTCACGAGCCGCAACCTGTCGTTCACGACGTCGCCGGGCCTGACCAACAAGCCGCAGGGCTACAAGAGCGGCGTGCCGGTGACCGGCGTGTTCGTCGACGCGGATCTCTATCCGCTCGCGTTCAACGGCAAGAACAAATCGATCACGCGCGACCTCGGGCTCACCGTGATGTTCGACCGCGTGCTCTCGATCAACTCGCAGCTGCAGTACACCGACATGACCGGCGCGAAGCAGACCGCGACGCTCGGCACCACCGAGCAGCACTACGCGGCCGGCGTGATCTTCCGCTACGCGCTCGGCAAGACGCCGTCGGACGCGACGATCTACGCGAGCGTTCGCTACAACCGATCGAAGTTCGTGATCGCGAAGGAGCAGGCGCCGATGGGCGTCACCGTCGACATCCCGAACACCGACTACACGTACGTCGATCCCGGCGTCGCGATCCGCTATCCGGTCAACCCGAAGATCGCGATCGTCGGCGGCGTGCGCGCGCTGATCATCACGAACACCGGCGAGATGCAGCAGCCGGATCAGTACGGTGCCGCGACCGTGCTCGGCTTCGACGTCGACGCCGGCGGCGACTACATGCTCGACAAGGCGTGGTTCATCCACGCCGGCCTCAAGCTCTCGACGATCGGCTTCAGCTTCAAGGGCACCGGCACCTTGTCGAACAATCGCGACGGCGACGCGACCACGACCGACGTCTCCGCCGCGCGCGACACCTACTACGGCGCGGTCGTCACCGCGGGCTATCTGTACTGATCCGCGCGCGCTCGCCGGTGCGCTCGGTCTCGCGCATCGTGTGGCAGACCGCGTAGCAGAAGGCGAGGATCGCCAGGATCACGATGCGCACGAAGATCCGTCCGGGATAGCGGAGCGGATCGGGCGGCGCCGCGGGCGTGCGGGCGCGCTCGCGCGCGAGCTCCACCTCGAGCGCGTCGATGCGCGCATGGGCAGCATCGAGGTCGTCGCGGTAGCTCATCCTCTTCCGGTAAGGCGCGCGGCGCGCGGCGCAAGGCCGAATCGGTCAAGCGCAGGGCGGCTCGGAGTACCAGCTCGCGCGCACGATCACGTGCGTCGCGGTCGCGGGGACCTCGATCGTGTCGAGCAAGTAGCCGGTGCTCACGTGCGACTCGACGTACGGTTCGTCGGGGCCGGGGCCTTCGCCGCGGCAGCCGCCGATCGATCCGTACGGGACCTCGACGACGAGCGCGCTGCCTTCGACGCGATAGCGCGGCTCGCGATCGTCGCCGCCGTAACGCGCGGTCGCGGTCGCGTGGTACTCGGTCTGGAGGTGGATCGTGACGCGATCGCCGTGGCGTTCGTACGTGCAGCCGCCGGTCGTGTAGCTGAACGCGAGGCGCAGCGGGCGATCGGTCGCGTCGAGCTGGAGCCACGATCCGATCGCTTGATCGGGTAGATCGATCGGCACGCGCTCGCCGTCGCGATCGCCGGGGCCGGTGCAGCGGAGATCCTCGGTCGCGCTCGCGACGTCGATCACGAGCGCGTCGCCGATGTCGCGGATCGCGAGCGGCGCGAGCGCGCCGTTGAACGCGCCCGGCCGCGGCGCGAGCAACATGCGATCGCCGCCGGCGAGCCACGCGAGCGCGGGCGCGAACGGGCCGGCGTCGCACGGCGCATTCTCGAGCTCGCCGGGGCGACCGCGCAGCTCGAGCAGCCCGTCGGCGCGGACGAGCGGGACGATGCGGCAGATCGGCGGCGCGGCGTCGAGAGGCGCGGGCTCGACCGCGACCGGCGCGACCGCGGGCGTGACGGGCGCGTGCGATGAACCGCACGCGGCGAAGAAGACGAGCTCGATCGCGATCCGCCTCACGCGTCAGGTCAACGCGCGGCGGCGCGATCGGATCTATCGATCGACGCCGACGAGGAACGCGACCAGGCGCGCGGGCGCGGCCGTGATCGATCGCGCGAGCTCACGCCACAGCCGCGCGCGCTGACCGGCGCGATCGGGATCGGGGAGCGACTCGACGAGCGCTGCGATGCGCGGATCCGCGGCGTCGCGCCGCGCGATCGACAGCGCGAGCGCCGCGCGGCCCCACGGCGCGGTCCACTCGGGCGCCGTCGCGATCACGCGCTCGAGCAAGGCGTCGAGCGCCGCCTCGAGGCCGCCCAGCGCCCACACGCTCTCGACCAGCGGCGCGAGCACGTCGCCGAGCTCGCCGACCTGGCGCGACTCGGGCGACGCGGCGTCGACCGCGAGGATCGCGCAGCAGAACGCGCGCTGCACGTGATCGACCGCGGCGCCTTCGTCCCAGCGGCGCAGCTCGCACACCTCGCGCGGGTACCAGTCGAGCGGGACCGCGAAGCGGCCGGTCGCGTGGATCTCGAGGAGCGCGGCGCGGTGCTTCTCGAACGACATGCCGTAGTCGGCGCGCGCGATCCCGTCGAGCTGATCGATCGTGAGGCGCGCGCGCAAGCGATCGAGCAGCGCGTCGGGCGCCGATTGCGTCGCCGGCGCGACCCGATCGGCCTCGCCGAGCCAGCGACGGAAGCCGGCCGCGATCTCGTTCTGCTGATCCGCCGACGGAGACAAGGCGAGCGCCGCCTCGAGCGCACGGCGCACGCCGCCTTCGTCCCAGGTCGATTGGCGCTCGGTGCGCCCGCCGTCGCGCCACGCCTCGGCGACGTGGATCCAGTCCGCGGCGTTCGCGGCGAGCGACTCCGCGCGCGCGATCGCGCCGCGCACCTGCGCGTCGTCGTCGAACAGCGAGCGCCACGCGATCGCGAACGCGCACGTATCGCGCGCGTCACGACAGGCAAGCACCGCGCGCCCGAGCACCTCGCGCGCGCGATCCGGATCGCGCACCGACTCCTTCCAGCGGATCGCGACGTCCCACAGCGCGCGCGGCGACGCCTGCCGCTCGGCGTGCTCGAGCAGGGCCCGCGCGGTCGCGAGCTCGCCGAGCTGCTCCGCATATCCCGCCGCGGCGTCGCACAGATCGTTCGCCTCTTGCGCGCGCGCCGCCGCGGCCTCGATGCAGCGCGCCGCCGCCTCCTCGTCGCCGAGCACCTCGCGATACGCGCGCGCGAGCAGGTTCGCCTCGTACCCGCGCCCGGGCGTGAACGCGTCCAAGATCGCAACGGCGCGCGCGCGATCGCCGAGCGCGACGAACCGCTCCGCCGCGTACCGCGTCGGCCAGATCTCGCCGCGTCCCACCGACGCCGCGCGATCCGCGCACCGCCGCGCGTCGTCGATCGATCCGCGCGCCTGGTATGCGTCCGCGATCCGCAGCCAGTCGTCGGCCCACGACGCCGCCTCCTCGGCGGCCGCGAGGTCGCCGCGCGCGATCAGATCCTTCGCCGTCAACACCTCCGGAGCATACGCGCGGAATGTCCCCGCCCGCTCGCGCGTCGGTGTAGCGTGCCCTCGATGCGCTTCCTCGCCGCCCTCCCCCTCCTGCTGTTCGCCGCCAACGCGGCCGCGGATCCCGCGATCCCGACCAACCTCGCGGTCTACGGACCGAGCGGCCTGCAGCTCGCGGGCGCGACGCTCTTCAAGGGTCCCGTCGACGGCGCCGAGTACGACGCCGCGCACGAGCTGATCTGGTTCAAGAGCAAGGACACGCTGCAGGTGATCGATCTGCGCGACGCCGCCAAGAAGCCGGTCGTGATCGCGAAGAAGGTCCCGACCGACAGCTGGGCGGTGAGCGGCCTGTCCGAGGCGCAGCACAACACCGACTACACGAACATCTTCACGATCATCCACCTCGACAAGAAGCCGTACGCCGAAGCGGGCCAAGGCGCGTACATGGAGGTCGACGGCGAGAGCGACGCGAGGCTGACCAAGAAGGTCGACAAGGTGAAGATCGTCGGCACCAAGTGGGTGAAGGCGCAGCTCGGGCGCATCGCGGTGGAAGAGCCGAAGGAGCGCGCGGAGCCGCCGAAGGTCGCGATCAAGGTGAGCCCCGACGACTGCGAGGACGAGGAGATCTGCGGCACCGCGCAGTGGCTCGGCGGCTCGCCGTATCAGCTCTTGATCGTCGAGCACACGTGCGGCGACGCCTGCCACCAAGCGTGCGTGCTCTACGATCCGAAGTCGAAGCAGTTCGCGTCGCCGCTCACCGCCGCGACCTGGGGCGCGCTCGACAAGGCCGAGAAGGGCGGATGCGAGGGCTACATGGTCGAGCCGAACAACGGCCGCTACTTCGCGAAGGACACCGGCACGCTGTGCACGCTCGGCGCGAAGTCGACCTGCAGTGATCTCTCGCCGTGGCTCCCGTTCGCGTGGGTCGGCGCGAGCAAATGATGCGCGCGCTGATCGTCCTCGCCGTCATCGCGCGTACGGCCGCGGCGGATCCGAGCGTGCCGCCGGATCTCGCGACCTACGGCCCCGGCGGCCTGCGCCTCGGCGACGACGTCCTCTTCAAGGACGAGGTCGATGGCGCCGCCTACGATCCCTCGCAGGATCTGATCTGGTTCGAGTCGAAGGGGACCTTGCGCGTCGTCGATCTGCGCGATCCGAAGCGCGCCGTGATCGTGATCCTCACCAAGATGCCCCAGACCGGCTTCGAGATCGGCGGCTTCTCGAACGCGTCGTTCGGGACGATCTACACCGACGTCTACCTGCACCTCGAGCTCGCCAAGAAGCCGGGCATCAGCGCGCCGACCGCGGTCTACGCGATCGCGGATCCCGACGGCGCGAAGAAGCACGCGAAGCAGATCAAGAAGACCGTGATCAGCGGGCGCGCGTGGATCACGGCGCAGCTCAAGCGCGCGGCGGTGTCGCGACCGTCGCCGCCGGCGCGCGCCGAGCCCGCGGCGATCACGCTGCCCGCCGGCACCGGCCAGTGCGACCAGTACGCGAACGGCTGCGGCGACGCGATGTGGTTCGGCGACTCGCCGCTCATGATGGTCGTCGTGCAGTCGGCGTGCGGCGACGCGTGCTTCCGCGGCTGCGCGCTCTACGATCCGAAGTCGAAGAAGTTCGCGCCGCTCGGCGAGAGCGGCGAGTGGGGCGCGCTGACCGACAAGACCGCGGTGACGAACTGCATGGACGTGAACATCGCGCCCGACGACACGCGCTTCCTCAGCGACAAGAAGGTGTGCATCCTCGGCGCCAAGCTGACCTGCACCGATCTCGATCCGTGGACGCCGTTCGCGTGGGTCTTCGCGCCGTCGAGCTCGCACTGATCGCGCGCTGCTGCTCGTAGCGCGGGACGGCGGGGCCGAGCACGCGGGGGTCACGGGTCCGGCGCTCAGATCGCGCCGCCTCCCGGCTCCGCAAGCCACCACCGACGTATCACCCACCGGTCGTGCTCCCACGACCGTTGGTGGTACTTATTCGCGCCGGCCCCGGACCCCGGCGCGTGCTCGCCCCGCCGTCGACGAGATCGCGAGCGTTCACCCTCGAACGATCGACGCATCACGCTTACGATCACGAGCGGCGATCGTTCGAGGGCAACCGGCGCGGGCGAGGGGCGCAGGGGTCGGACCCGCGCGAATGCAGTAGAGTGCAACCCCATCCGATCGGGCGCCGGCCGAGTCGAGGATGACGGGTCGAATGTTCGGAGACGGGAGGTTGGCGATCTGAGCGCGGGGTCGAGCCCCTGCGCTCCTCGCCCAGCCGGTGTTCGCGGTCTCGATCGCCGTGCGAGCGCGGGATCTTGGGATCTTCGATCGCGTAGACTGCGCGCATGTACGTGACGATCGACGGCGTGAAGCTCTTCTTCGACGTCGACGGCGCGAAGCTGGTGCCCGACGGGCCGCGCCTGCGCGAGAAGCCGACGCTGCTCCTCTTGCACGGCGGGCCCGGCTTCGATCACTCGAGCTACAAGCCGGCGTTCGCCGACGCGCTCGGCGATCTCGCGCAGATCGTCTATCTCGATCATCGCGGCAACGGGCGCAGCGATCGCGACAGCGCCGCGCGCTGGAACCTCGCGCAGTGGGGCGACGACGTGAAGTCGTTCTGCGACGCGCTCGGGATCGTGAAGCCGATCGTCCTCGGCAACAGCTTCGGCGGCATGGTCGCGATGTCGTACGGCGCGCGCCACCCGGATCATCCGGGCAAGCTGATCCTGTCGTCGACCGCCGCGAAGATGAGCTGGGCGCGGATGTACGAGAAGTTCGAACAGCTCGGCGGCCCCGAGATCCGGAAGATCGCGCAGGACTTCTGGGAGCAGATGTCGCCGGCGACGATCGGCCCGTACATGACGCGCGCGATGCCGCTCTACACGCGCACGCCGCGCGACCCCGACATCCAGGCGCGCACGATCATGTCGATGGAGGTCCTGTTCGACTTCGCGCGCGGCGAGCAGCGCCGGATGGACCTGTTCCCGCTCCTGCCCGAGATCAAGGCGCCGACCTTGGTCCTGGGTGGTGAAGAGGACCCGGTCTGCCCGATCGAGGACCAGGTCGCGATCGCGGCCGCGCTGGCGCCCGGCGTCGGCCGGCTCGAACGATTCGCGGGTTGCGGGCACGGGGTCTTCCGCGACGATCCGACCCGCGCGTTCGCCCTGATCCGCGAATTCATCGGCGCTTAGCTGCGTGCTAGGGTTCCGGCGCCATGAAAGCGTCCCTGGTCCGTAAGGCGTTCCTCGACTTCTTCGCGGCGAAGGGCCACGAGATCGTCAGGTCGTCGTCGCTCGTGCCCGCGAATGATCCGACGTTGCTCTTCACCAACGCCGGCATGAACCAGTTCAAGGACGTCTTCGTCGGCGCCGAGACCCGCGGCTACTCGCGCGCGACCACGTCGCAGAAGTGCGTGCGCGCGGGCGGCAAGCACAACGACCTCGACGAGGTCGGCAAGACGCCGCGCCACCACACGTTCTTCGAGATGCTCGGCAACTTCTCGTTCGGCGACTACTTCAAGGAAGACGCGATCGCGTGGGCGTGGGAGCTCTTGACCAAGACGTACGGGATCGATCAACGCCGCATGTGCGTGACGATCTTCGGCGGCGATCCGGCGGAGCTCAAGGGCGTCGACGCCGACGAGGAGGCGCGCGCGATCTGGAAGCGCGTCACCGGCTTCGCCGACGAGCGCATCATCGGCCTCGGCAAGAAGGACAACTTCTGGATGATGGGCGACACGGGCCCGATGGGTCCGTGCTCGGAGATCCACTACTTCATGGACGGCGCGCCGAAGCGCTGGCCGACCACCGATCCGGCGAGCTGGGTCGGCTGGCTGGAGATCTGGAACCTGGTGTTCATGCAGTTCGAGCGCCGCACCCCGGGCGGCGAGCTGTTCAAGCTGCCGGCGCCGTCGGTCGACACCGGCGCCGGCCTCGAGCGCGTGACCAGCGTGCTGCAGGGCGTGCGGTCGAACTACGACACCGACCTCTTCACCGGGATCATCGCGGAGACCGCGGCGATCGCGGGCAAGACGTACGGCGCGAACGGCGACGACGACACGTCGATGCGCGTGATCGCGGATCACGCGCGCTGCACCACGTTCCTCGTCGGTGACGGCGTGACGCCCGACAAGACCGGACGCAACTACGTG
>DATJIA010000377.1:0-31449 GCA_035493675.1 Kofleriaceae bacterium
CGCGGCGTGCTCGTCGTCGTCGTGCATCGTGCCGACCGAGGTCAGCCACGACACGCGCGCCATCGCGTCGGCGTCTACCGCCATCGGCACGTCGCGATCGAACGCGATCGTGATCATCTCTCCCGACGCGGGCGCGGGCGCGTGGTCGATCGTGATCGCCGGCATCGTCGGGTTGTCCGCCGCGTCGCCGAGATAGATCGTCTTCTGCGCGGCAAGGTCGCCGAAGCGCGCGATCACCTCGAGCGGCACCGGCACGCCGCCGGGGATGCCGAGCTCCGCGCGCGCCTGATCCAGCGCCGCCGCGTCGGGCGCGACGATCGATCCGTCGGGCTGTAGCGCGCCCGCGAGCGACGGCGGCGCGGTCGGCGCACCGACGACGACCGGCACCTCCACGTCCGTCGGCGCGCCGGCGTGCGCGACCAGCGCGTCGAGGGTCGCACGCGCGCCGCTCGGGATGTGCGCGGGCGTCGCGCGCACCGCGACGATCCGATCGTGATCGAGCTGCCAGCGCGGATCGCCTTCGCTCACGCACGCGCCCAAGACGATCAAGACGAGCACGATCTTCACAGCACACCTCGCAACCCGATCGACGGGATGATCGGCAGCGACTTGAACTCGAGCCGCTGCGAGTAGTCGTACGTGTACGTGTAGCCGGCGACGCTCTGGTTCAAGTACACGTTCTGCACGTCGACGAAGAACGTCATCAGCACGTTGCCCCAGGTCCAGCTGCGATCGACGCGCAGATCCAATTGATGGTGCATCGGCGCGCGCTCGGAGTTCGGCGCGCCGTAGACCGGCAGGTACAGGTTCGCGTCGCTGTCGAACAGCGCGCCGAGCACCGGCGTCGTCGGCAGGCCCGAGTACAGCTGGAAGCGCGCGCCCAGCTGCCACTTGCCCTTCTTCCAGCTCGCCGCCGCGTTGATGCTGACCGGCTGGTCGTACGTGAACAGGCGCTCGGGCGCGCCCGGATAGTCGATGCGCTGCGAGCGCGACAGCGACGCCGACAGCCACACGAACCACGGATCGCCGCGATAGGTCGCGAGCAGCTCGGCGCCGTAGCTCGAGCCGCGGCCCCAGTTGCCGAGCGTGCCCATCGCGTCGCGCGTGACGAGCCGTCGGCGATCGGTGTAGTAGACCGAGCCCTGCACGCGCAGGGTGTCGCGCGGCTCGACCTCGACGCCCGCGATCGTCTGCGTCGCGCGCTCGGGGTTCAGCTCGGCGTGCAGCCACTCCTCGCCGTTCTCCGGCGGCCGCCGGTACGCGCCGACCGAGAGGCGCAGCTTCGTGTTCGCGGCGATCGCGACCTTGAGCTCCGCGCGCGGCTGCACCGCGACGTCGCGCCCGCGCCCGAACTCCTCGATCCGTGCGCCTGCGGTCAGGCGCGCGCGATCGCCGAAGCCGGCCGCCGCCGACACCCACTGCGCGAAGTCGGGCGCCCACACGACGCCGTCGAACTTCACGGTCGTGTCGTTCGGATCGAACATCGGCATCGGCTCGCCCTCGCGCGGCTGGTGCGGCAGCGCGAGCGACACGCCGGCGCGGCCGATCGCCGCCTCGGCGCCGGCGCGCACCGTGACGTCCGAGAGCCCGCTCCACGATCGATCGACGTGCGTGAGCTCCGCGCGGGTCGTCTCGGTGTTGGGCGACACGCGGATGAACTGCTTCGCGCCGACGTCGAACTCGAACTGGTTGAGCAGCCCCGAGGTCGCGAGCGTCGCGGACCAGTCGCCGCCGTGCCAGCGCGCCGCGCCGGTGAGCCGCACGAAGCGCGTGCGATCGTAGAAGCGCTTGTCGGGGTTCTCGGCCTTGTCGCCGAACAGCTCGAGCAGATCGTCGGAGCCGAGGCTCGAGATCATCAGGTCCCAGTGCGGCGACAGGACGTGATCGATGCGCAGCTGCTCGTCGTAGTAGCGCGGCACCGTCGTCAGCGAGAGATCGAGATCCGAAGGGAGGATCGACGGCAGGATCAGATCGATCGTCGAGCGGCGGAACGCGACCATGTAGCGCGTGTCGGCGCCGACGCGGCCCTGCGCGACCAGCCCGCCGTCGATCACCGACACCTCGGCCTGCGCGCTGCGGGTGTCGGCGCCCGCGCGCGTCGTCAGCGACACGATGCCCGACGCGGCGCGCCCGTACGCGACGTCGAAGCCGCCCGGCAGGTACTCGAGCGAGTCGATCGCCTCCGCCGGCACGATCGATCGGAAGCCGATCGCGTGATAGAGGATCGGCACCTCGAAGTCGTCGATGAGGATCTTCGAGTCTTCCGGCGACGAGCCGCGGATCACGATGCCGCCGAACGAGCCGAGCGGCACCTGCGCGTTCACGACGCCGGGCATCACGGTCAGCGTGCGGACCAAGTCGCCGCCGGTGCCGGGCACGCGCGCGATCTCGGTGCGATCGATCTTCGCCGCGCCCGGCGATTGCGCGGGCGCGTTGCCGTTGACCGTGATCGTCTCGCTCGCTTCGGCTTCGCCGAGCAGCACGACGTCGTCGATCGTCACGCCGGTGGCCGACGCGATCGCGGTCTCGTAGCCCGGCGCGTCGACGACCAGCGATGCGCCGAGCGCGACGCCGTCGAGCGTGAAGCGCCCCTTCGCGTCGGTCGACGCCGAGACGGCCGTGTTCTCGATCGTGACGACCGCGCCCTTCACGGGACGGCCGCTCGAGTCGGTCACACGCCCGCTCACCCGGATCGTTTGCGCGACGGGCGCGGTCGCGCTCACGCCCTGGGCGCGCGCGACGGATCCCGCGAGACAGATCACGACGATCGGCAGCCAGCTCCGCACGTGGCTCCGACGAGCAACCCGCGTGCCCGGCGCGCGCCACGCGATTCACGCGAGATGCGCGCTCACCCTGCTAGCCGTGCCAACAACTGTCGGGATTCCACACAGCTCAGTCCTTCACGAGCTCCTCGCGCAGCGCCAACATCTCCGCGTATTTGTCGGGCGCCAGGACCGGCCAGCGCAGGTCGAGCGTCTCGAGCGTGTCGGCGATGATCTCGGCGACCGCGCGGCGCATGAAGCTCTTCGAGTCGGCCGGGATGCAGTACCAGGGCGCGTGCGCGCGCGAGGTCTCGTTCATCGCGATCTCGTACGCCTCCATGTACTCCTTCCATTGCTTGCGGGCGGCGAGATCCGAGGCGTCGAACTTCCAGTTGACCTCCGGATCGTCGATGCGCTCGAGAAGGCGCTCCTTCTGCTCGTCGCGCGAGACGTTCAAGAAGAACTTCAAGACGACCACGCCGTTCCGCGCCCAGTACTTCTCGTGCTCGCGGATCGAGTCGAGCCGCTCGTCCCACAGCTTCTCGTGCGGGATCTCGCGCGGCAGGTGCTGCGCGCCGAGGAACTTCGGGTTGACCCGCACGGTCGTGACCTCTTCGTAGTGGCTGCGGTTCCACACGCCGATGCGGCCGCGCTCGGGCAGGCAGCGGATCGCGCGCCACATGAAGTCGTGGTCGAGCTCCTCGTGCGACGGCGCCTTGAAGTTGTAGACCTCGCAGCCGGCGGGGTTCACGCCCGAGAGCACGGCGCGGATCGTGCCGTCCTTGCCGGAGGCGTCCATCGCCTGGAAGACGAGCAGGATCGCGAACCGATCGTCGGCGTAGAGCTTGCGCTGGATCTTGTCGATGCGCGCGACCGCGGCGGCGAGCGCCTCGACGTTCTCCGCCTTGGGCGGCTTGTCCTTCGCGGAGGTCTCGGCCTTCGACAGGCGGAAGTCGCCGTCGAACGAGACGAGGTAGGGAGATTTGCCGGGGTCGAAGAGCGGCGCCTGCATCGGAACGATCCTACCTGCTATGGTCGATGTATGAGCGAAGCGAAGGTCGCGGCGTATCCGGAGCACGACAAGTTGGGACCGCTCGCGCACGGCGGGCAGTGGGGCGACGCCGACCGGCGCGCGGCGGTGATCGCGGCGATGCGGCAGGCGCTCGCCGACGGACGCGCGGCCGCGCAGCGCGCGCAGGCGAACCCGGGCGAGGCGGTGCACGGCGTGCGCAAGGCGCTGCGCCGGGCGCGCGCGCTGGTCGAGCTGATCGCCGGCGCCCTGCCCGGCCGCGAGCGCGACGATCTGATCGATTCGATCCGGATCGCGCGGCGCTCGCTGTCGTCGGCGCGCGATCTCGACGTCGCGCCCGCGGTGCTCGCGCAGCTCGAGCTCGGCGACGCCGACAAGGTCGCGGCGAGCGCGATCATCGCGGCGCTCCGCGAGGCGTCGCCGCCGCCGGCGGATGCGTCGAAGGCGGTCGCCGAAGCGGTCGAGCGCCTCGCGCACGTCGCCGACGCGCTCGACGCCGCGCTGCCGCCCGCGCTCGACGACGCCAGCTTCGCCGAGGGCCTCGCGGCGACCTACAAGCGCGCCCGCCGCGCCCGCCGCGGCGCCAAGAAGTCGCGCCGCCGCATGCACACGTTCCGCCGCCGCACCAAGGAGCTCACGCACCAGCTCGCGCTGATCACCGCGGGCTCCGGCGAGGGCACGCGGAACCTCGTCGATCCGATCGACGAGCTGTCGAAGTCGCTCGGCGACGTCGTCGATCTGATCCTCGTCCGCGATCTCACGCGCGCGCACATCGAGAGCGCGCCGGCCGGCTTCGACGGCGCGAGCCTGCTCGCCGCGATCGACGCCAAGTACGACGAGCTCGCGTCCGCGGTGCGCAAGAGCGGCAAGGAGCTGTTCGATCGGACCGGCAAGCGGTTCGCGAAGAAGGTGCGCCGCACGATGGCGAAGGATCGCGAGCCACCGACGGCGGCCGACGCCGAGATGCCCTCGACGGACTGACGCCACGGGCGTGTGCTAGGGTGCGCGCCCTATGCACAAGGTCCTGATCATCGGAGCCGGCGGGGTCGGCGGCGTGGTCGCTCACAAGTGCGCCGCCGCCGTGGACGTCTTCTCGGAGGTCTTGCTCGCGAGCCGCACGGTCGCCAAGTGCGACGCGATCAAGCGCGAGATCGAGTCGATGGGCGGACGATCGATCCGCACCGCGCAGGTCGACGCCGACGACGTGCCGCAGCTCGTGCACCTGTTGCGCGACTACAAGCCCGCGCTCGTGATCAACGTGGCGCTGCCGTACCAGGACCTGCACATCATGGACGCGTGCCTCGAGGCGGGCGTCGACTACCTCGACACCGCGAACTACGAGCCGCCCGACGTCGCGAAGTTCGAATACAAGTGGCAGTGGGCGTATCGGAAGAAGTTCGAGGAGCGCGGCCTGATGGCGCTGCTCGGCTCGGGGTTCGATCCCGGCTGCACGAACGTCTACTGCGCGTACGCGCAGAAGCACCTGCTCGACGAGGTCCACTACGTCGACATCGTCGACTGCAACGGCGGCTCGCACGGCAAGGCGTTCGCGACCAACTTCAACCCCGAGATCAACATCCGCGAGATCACCGCGCGCGGCCGCTACTGGGAGAACGGCGAGTGGAAGGAGACCGATCCGCTGTCGGTCTCGCGCGTGTTCGACTATCCCGGCGTCGGCGAGCGGAAGAGCTTCCTCCTCTATCACGAGGAGCTCGAGTCGCTCGCGAAGAACCTGCGCGGCTTGAAGCGCATCCGCTTCTGGATGACCTTCGGCGAGGCGTACCTCAAGCACCTCGAGGTGCTGCAGAACGTCGGCATGACGCGCATCGATCCGGTCGACTTCAACGGCCAGAAGATCGTGCCGATCCAGTTCTTGAAGGCGCTGCTGCCCGACCCCGCGTCGCTCGCCGCCGGTTACACCGGCAAGACGTCGATCGGATGTCTCGTCGAGGGCGTGAAGAACGGCGAGACCAAGCGCCACCTCATCTACAACATCTGCGATCACGCGGAGACGTACAAAGAGGTGCGCGCGCAGGCGGTCAGCTACACGACCGGCGTCCCCGCGGTGACCGGCGCCGTGATGATGGTGACCGGGAAGTGGAAGAAGCCGGGCGTCTGGAACATGGAGGAGCTGGATCCGGATCCGTTCCTCGCCGACGTCGCGAAGCGCGGCCTGCCCTGGCACGTCGAGGAGCGCTGAGTTGTCCGCGGGAGCCTCGCTCGGCGCCGACGTCGCGGCGAAGATCGACGTCTCGCGCGTCGAGACGCCGATCCACATCACCGATCTCGGCGCGCTCGAGCGCAACCTGAAGATCCTGCGCGACGTGCAGGATCGCGCGGGCTGCACGATCATCCTCGCGCTCAAGGGCTTCGCGCAGTGGTCGACGTTCCCGCTCGTGAAGAAGTACCTGGCGGGCACGACCGCGAGCTCGGTCGCCGAAGCGCGCCTCGGCCGCGAAGAGTTCGGCGGACAAGTGCACGCGTACGCGCCCGCGTGGTCCGACGAGGACATGCGCGAGATCGTCACGCTCGCCGATCACGTCGTCTTCAACTCGCCGGCGCAGTGGCAGCGCTTCCGCGCGCTGTGCGCGGGGCGCGTCGAGTGCGGGCTGCGCGTGAACCCCGAGCATCGCGAGGTCGCGGTCGCGCTCTACGATCCGGCGGCGCCGTGCTCGCGCCTCGGCACGCCGCGCGCGAACGTGACCGACGTCGAAGGCCTCGACGGCCTCCACTTCCACACGCTCTGCGAGCTCGGCCCCGACGCGCTCGAGCGCACGCTGGCCGCGTTCGAGGCGAGGTTCGGCGACCTGATCCCGGGCCGGAAGTGGGTGAACTTCGGCGGCGGTCACCACATCACGCGCCCCGGCTACGACGTCGATCACCTGGTCTCGATCATCGAGGCGTTCCGCGCGCGCTGGAACGTCGACGTCTTCCTCGAGCCCGGCGAAGCGGTCGCGCTCGGCACCGGCGTGCTGGTCTCGACCGTGCTCGACACGTTCCACAACGGCGTCGACATCGCGATCCTCGACACCTCGGCGACCGCGCACATGCCGGACGTCCTCGAGATGCCCTACCGCCCGATGATCGTCGGCGCCGACGAGCCGGGTGCGAAAGCGCACACCTACCGCCTGGGCGGGCTCACCTGCCTCGCCGGCGATGTCATCGGCGATTACAGCTTCGATCGCCCGCTGTCGCACGGCGACAAGCTCGTCTTCCTCGACATGACGCACTACACGATGGTCAAGAACACGACCTTCAACGGGGTGCGCCTGCCGTCGATCGCGACCCACGACCCAGCGACGGGCCGCATCGAGATCTCACGCCGTTTCGGCTATCGGGATTACCGCGACCGCCTTTCCTGATATCCGAAATCAGTTTCACTTTCGGACCGAGCTTGCTAGCTTCCTCGGGCACTCAAGGGGCGCCTTTTTCGGGAGGAACTGATGCGCAAGCTCGTTGGCCTTGGAATCGGACTTCTCATGGCGGCGGCGGCGGCGTGCGGCACCGGTGGAACCGCGGACAGTCCTGACGCAGCGGGGTCGAGCTCGGTCGACGCAGATCCGAACGCGGATCTCGCGCCGCCTCCGGCGGACGAAGGCTTCCAGCTGAAGTCGCCCGAGATCACGATCCCTGCCGGCAGCGAGCACACCTACTGCTGGTACACGACGGTGCCGCTCAGCACCGCGACCGGGATCAAGAAGTGGGAGTCCAAGATGACCAAGGGCTCCCACCACCTGATCGTCTTCATGACCTCGTCGGCGCTCGCGCCCGACGGCACGCTCGTCGACAACTGCGGCCTCACCGGCGGCGGCGGCCTCGGCGAGTTCCCGGTGTGGAGCTACTCGTCGCAGACGCCGGATCAAGAGGCGCCGATGCCTCCCGGCGTCGGCATGGAGATCAACGCGCAGCAGCACCTCTACGTGCAGATGCACTACCTCAACACGACGAACACCGACCTCAAGGTCCACGTGACGATCAACGGCTGGACCTACAAGCCGACCGACACCTATATGAAGGCGGCCGCGTTCGTGACCTTCTACACCGGCATCAACATCCCCGCCGGCATCGGCCAGACCTACGACACCCAGCAGATCACGTGCAGCAACACGCCGGTCGGCGTGAAGTTCTTCGCGATGTCGACGCACTCGCACCGCCGCTCGACGGAGACGATGGTCTACGACAACGGCCAGCAGATCCTCGACAGCACCAACTGGGAGCACCCGGTGATCAAGAACTTCCAGACCGACGCGCCGACCTGGAACTACTACGAGTTCAAGGGCCAGCTCTCGTACCGCTGCACGTACAAGAACGACCTCGCGAAGGCCGTGCACACGGGCGACAGCGCCGACACCGACGAGATGTGCATGGCGGTCGGCTACTTCTTCCCGGCCGACGGCGGCCCGGTCTTCTGCATCCAGTGACGTGACTAGGGCTGCGGCCCGCCGTCGATGATGATCTCTTCTTCGAAGTCGAGCATCACCGGCGGCTGATCGTCACCGGTCGCGGGCGGCGTCGCGGGAGCGGCGCCGCCGCCGTTTTCGGCGGGCTTCGCGGCGGGCGCCGGCGCGGCCGGCGCGGCCGCGGCGTCGTCGTCGGCCGATTGCTCGATCGCGGCGACCGATTGCGGCACGCGCGGCTCGAGGCTCTGCCCGCCGTCGTCCTCGGCCTCGCCGACGCGATGGTCGCCGGCGCTCTTCGGCCACGCGGGGCCGGTCGTCGCGCGCGCGCCGCAGGCAGCCAACAGCACGCTCACGACCGCCAGACCGCGCAGCATCAGCCCATCGTAGCACGCACGGGGATCATCGCTCGCATGGTCAGGAGCTTCCCGAAGCACAGGAGCGTGTCACCCGGCAGGATCTCGCGATCATCGCTCGGGTTGGGGATCGTGACCGAGCCGCGCTGGATCGAGAGCACCGCGACCTCGCGCTCGCGCAGCCCCGACCAGCCGATGCGCGCGTGCGCGAGCGACGAATCGCGATCGATCACGATCTCGGCGACACCGTAGCCGCTCTTCAGGCTCAGCCGTTGTCGCACGTCGACCTCGGGGAACAGGACCTGATCCTCGAGGTGCGCGATCACCGCGTCGGCGACGTCGACGCCGGTCGCCTCCTCGATGCCCTCGAGGCCCGGCGACGAGTTGACCTCGATCACCTGCGGGCCGTCGCTCGACTCGAGCATGTCGACGCCGGCGACGCGCAGGCCCATGATCTGCGCGGCGCGGATCGCGACCGCCGCGTACTCCGGCGTCAGCTCGACCTTCTCGACCGTGCCGCCGCGGTGCACGTTGGCGCGGAACTCGTCGCCCTGCGCGACCCGCCGCATCGCCGCGACCACGCGATCACCGACGACGAACGCGCGCAGATCGCGGCCGCGGCTCTCGGCGATGAACTTCTGGATCAGGACGTGCTGCCGCGCGAGCTGCAGGGTCTCGAGGATCGCCTGCGCGTTCTTGACGCTCTCGCACAGGATCACGCCGACCCCCTGCGTCCCCTCGAGCACCTTGATCACCGCCGGCGGCCCGCCGATCTCGGCGATCGCCTCGCCGACGCGGGTCGGATCGTGCAGGAACACCGTCGGCGGGAAGCCGACCGTGTGGCGCGACAGCACCTGGATCGAGCGCAGCTTGTCGCGCGCGACGCTGATCGCGTGCGACGACGCGAGCGTGAACACGCCCATCTGCTCGAACTGCCGCACCACCGCGGTGCCGAACAAGGTCAGCGAAGCGCCGATGCGCGGGATCACCGCGTCCCACTCGGGCACCGGCTTGCCGTGATAGAGGAGCCCGGGCGCGTCCTCCTCGACGACGATCGAGAACGCGAGCGTGTCGAGCACGGAGGCGGCGTGGCCGCGCTTCTGCGCCGCGTCCGCCAGCCGTTGCGTCGAGTACAGCCTCGGTCCGCGCGACAGGATCCCGATCTTCATGTCGCCTCCTACGGCGTCGTCGTGCGCCGAGGCTTCGTGATGGCGTACCGCCGGTCGGCCGAGACGGCAATGCCCGCGAGCCCGCTGCGTCCGATCAGCATGCGGTGGATCATCGGGCCCCGATCGACCAGGTTGATCTCGATCTCACGATCGATCGGGCCCATGCGCAAGCGGGTTCGCACGACGTGACGCAGCGTGAGGACGCCGGACGACGATCGGACCCGGGTCGTGCGCACCAAGGGTGCCTCGACGTGGACGATGCGGTCGGCGCGCCGTCGCGACAGCACGACGTCGAACGACACGACCCCACCTGCCAGGGCGCGCAGGTCGATGACGTGCAGCGAGCTGGTTCGCGCGCCGGTGTCGAGCTTCGCCGCCATGCGCACGATGCCCCAGTCGGGGAGATCGACGCGCTCGCGCCAGCCCGCGACGACCACGTCAGCGGACGACGCGATAGCCGAGCTCGTTGATCGCGGGGGCTGCGATCGCGCGCGCATCGACGCCCTTCTTCACCGCGACGCGGACCGTGTGCGTGCCGAGATCGACCTCGCTGCCGACGACGCCGTCGAGCTGCGCGAGGCGGGTCTGGATGCGGCGCGCGCAGCCGCCGCAGTGCATGCCCTCGACCTCGAGCGCGATCCACGACGCATCGGCGGGGACGTTCGCTTTCGGGAGCTCGGGCATCCCCGCGGTGCAGCTCGCGCCGCAGTGGCCGTTGCAGCTTCCGCCACACGCACCGCCACAGGCGTGCTCGGGTTCCGCGATGGGAGCCGGCGCCGTGATCGGTTGCGCCGCGGAGACTTCAGAAACCTTGCGCGCGGACTCTTCGGCGGGATCGCCCGCGCGTTGACACGCCGCCACCAAGACCAGGACGAGGGCCGCGATCCGCATGCCGCGATGATATAGCAGGCCCATGGTCACCGAAGGCAAGAAGGCGCCCGCGTTCGCGCTGCCCTCGTCGGAGGGCGGCACCGTGAAGCTCAAGGACCTGGCCGGCAAGGTCGTCGTCCTCTACTTCTATCCGCGCGACAACACTCCCGGATGCACGATCGAAGCGCAGGACTTCACGCGCGTCACGCCCGCGCTGAAGAAGCTGGGCGCGGTCGTCCTCGGCGTCAGCAAGGACTCGATCGCCTCGCACTGCAAGTTCCGCGACAAGTACGGGATCAACTACCCGCTGCTCACCGACGAGGACGGCAAGGTCCTCGAAGCCTACGGCGCGTGGGGCGAGAAGTCGATGTACGGCAAGAAGATGATGGGCATCATCCGCTCGACGGTCGTGATCGACCAAGACGGGAAGGTCGTGAAGCACTTCCCGAAGGTCAGCGTGAAGGGCCACGCCGACGCCGTGGTCGAGACCGTGAAGTCACTCGTCCGATAAGCGGAAGCCGACGCCGCGCACGGTCTGGATCACGTCGGGCCGCGACAGCTTGCGGCGCAGGCGCAGGATCACGTTGTCGACCGCGCGCTCGCTGACGTCGAGATCGCCGTCGCCCCACGCGGCGTCGAGCAGATCGCCGCGCGACAGCGTGCGGCCGCGCGCGCGGACCAGCGCGCGCATCACGCTGAGCTCCATCGCGGTCAGCGTGTGCGGCTCGCCGTCGACCCACATCGCGTGGGTGTCGGCGTCGATCACGACCGCGCCGTAGCGCAGGCGCGCGGGCGTGGTGCGATGCACGCGGCGATGCACCGCGCGCACGCGCGCCGCGAGCTCGCGCGTCGACAGCGGACCGACGACGGCGTCGTCGAAGCCGGCGGCGAGCGCGGCCTCGGGATCCGCGCCGCACGCGATGAGCCCGTGCCCGCTCGCCCACGCGACGATCTCGGCGAGCACCGCGGGGCTCGCGTCGGCCGCGAGCCAGATCAAGAGGACTCCCGATCCGGGCGGCGGCGCCGACAGATCGAGCGGCGCCGCCTGCGTGCCGGGCAGCTCGCGGTCGAGCTCGCGCACGACGTCGTCGGCGGGCAGCGAGCCCTGGGCGAGCACGAACGAGGACACCGGTCGACGTTCGTCTCCGCCCGTGACGGCGACGCGCCTCGCCTGCAACGGGTACGTGACATACGATGCAGCCGTGGAGATTCGCACCTACCTCGACATCGCCGCGCCGCCGGCTCGCGTCTGGGAAGTCCTCACCGACTTCGCGGGCTACGACGATTGGAACCCCTTGCTGCAGCACGTCCGCGGCAAGCCGGAGGTCGGCTCGACCGTCCGGTTCGACGCGGTCGTCAACGGGCGCAAGCTGCCGCTCAGCGCGCAGGTCATGATCGTCGAGCCCGAGCGCGAGCTGATGTGGGTCGGCCCCGCGGCGCCGCGGCTCCTGCGCAAGGTCATCTCGGGCTCGCACTGGTTCCGGCTTTCGCCGACCGCGAGCGGCGGCACGCGCTTCGATCACGGCGAGGTCTTCCGCGGCCTCGCGGTGCCGGCGCGCTGGGATCGCTTCGAGAAGTTCGCGCGCCCCGGCTACGAAGCGATGAACCACGCGTTAATGGAAGTCGTGACTTCGCGCGCCGCGCACGTCGCTCGGTAGCTCCGGAACCCACAGCGACTCCGCGATCACGTGCACGATGCCCTCGGAGACTTGCAGTCTCCCGGTGACGCCGAGCAGCGACGCGGTGCGCGCGAGCACCGCGTACTCGTCGAAGACCTGCGCCCACACGACGAGGTTGACGAAGCCGGTCTCGTCCTCGAGCGTCATGAACGTCACGCCCGACGCGGTCGCGGGCCGCTGCCGGCACACGACGATCCCGACGTAGTCGACGCGCTGGCCGTCGCGCATCGCAGCGACGCCCTTCGCGTCGGGATGCTTCTTCGCGCGCAGATGGTCGCGCAGCGGCGCGAGCGGATGACCGCGCACCGAGTGATCGCTCGCGCGGTAGTCCCACAGGATCGTGTCGAGCGGCCCGAGGTCGGCGAAGCGCGCGTCGTCGACGTCGCCGCCGAGCGCGAGCGAGTCGTCTTGTCGCTTCGCCCAGCCGCCCATCTGCCACAGCGCGTCTCTCCTTCCTTGTCCCGAAATCTTGTCGAGCGCGCCGCACTCGGCGAGCGCGCCGTACATCCGATCGCTCAGGTGCGCGCGCCGCGCGAAGTCCTCCATCGACGAGAACCTGCGCGTCTCGCGGGTCGCGACGATCCGCGCGCCGTCCGCGCTCGCCAACCCGCGCACCCAGCGCAGGCCCATCCGCACCGCGAAGCCTTCCTCGCCGCTCGGCTCCAGCGTGCAATCCCACGCGCTCGACGTCACATCGATCGGCCGCATCTCCAACCCGTGCCGGATCGAATCGCCGACGATCGTCGCCGGCGAGTAGAACCCCATCGGCTGCGCGTTCAAGAGCGCGCACGTGAACTCCGCCAGGTAGTTCCGCCGCATCCACGCCGTCGCGTACGCGATCAACGCGAAGCTCGTTGCATGCGACTCGGGAAAGCCGTACTCGCCGAAGCCGCGGATCTGCTCGAAGACGCGCTCGGCGAACTCGCGCGCGATGCCCTTGGCTTCCATGCGCGTGATCAGGCGGTCGCGGTGCTTCTCGATGCGGCCGCTGCGGCGCCACGCGGCCATGTCGCGGCGCAGTTGATCCGCTTCGCCGGGCGTGTAGTCGGCGGCGACGATCGCGAGGCGCATGACCTGCTCTTGGAACAAAGGCACGCCGAGCGTCTTGGCGAGCACGGGCTCGAGGCACGCGTGCGGGAAGACGACCGGCTCGAGGCCGGCGCGACGGCGCAGGAACGGATGCACCATGCCGCCGGTGATCGGGCCGGGACGCACGATCGAGACCTGGATGACGAGATCGTAGAACGTGCGCGGGCGCAGGCGCGGCAGCATCGACATCTGCGCGCGGCTCTCGATCTGGAACGTGCCGACGGTGTCGGCGGTGCAGATCATGTCGTACGTGCCTTCGTCGTCGGGTGGGATGGTCGCCATCGACAGCTCGACGCCGCGGTGCTCGCGCAGCAGATCGAAGCAGCGATGCAGATGATGGAGCGCGCCGAGCCCGAGCAAGTCGACCTTGAACAGGCCGAGATCCTCGAGATCATCCTTGTCCCACTGGATCACCGTGCGTCCCGGCATCGTCGCGTTCTCGATCGGAACGAGGTCGTGCACGGGCTCGTGGCCGAGCAGGAAGCCGCCCGGGTGGATCGAGAGGTGACGCGGGAACTCGAGGATCTCCGACGACAGCCGCGCGAGGTGCTCGTGCGCGAGGCCGGCGCGCGTGATCGCGCCCTCCTCGACCTCGCCCCAGCTCGACATCAACTTCGCGGCGCGATCGAGCGCGGTCTCGGGGATGCCGAGCGCCTTGCCGACGTCGCGCACCGCCGAGCGCGGCCGATAGCGCACGATGTTGCACACCATCGCGGCGCGATCGCGCCCGTACTTCGCGTAGACGTGCTGGATCACTTCTTCGCGACGCTCGTGCTCGATGTCGAGATCGATGTCGGGCGGCTCGGCGCGCTCGCGCGACAAGAACCGCTCGAAGAGCAGCCCCTGTCGCACCGGATCGACCGCGGTGATGTGCAGGCAGAAGCACACCGCCGAGTTCGCCGCCGAGCCGCGCCCTTGGCAGAGGATGTCGTGCCGGCGGCAGTATTCGACGATCTCGTGCATCGTCAGGAAGTAGCCGGGGTAGTCGAGCTCTTCGATCACCGCGAGCTCGGCGTCGAGCTGCGTGCCGACCGCGGATGGAACGCCGGTCGGGAAGCGGCGCCGCGCGCCCGCCCACGTCAGCGCGCGCAGGTGCTCCATCGAGGTCGTGCCGTCGGGCAGGAGCTCGGTCGGATAGCGATAGCGCAGCTCGGCGAGCGAGAACGTGCAGCGCGCGGCGAGCTCGCGCGTGCGCTCGACCGCCGCCGGATCGTCGGCCCACAGCTTCGCGAACGCGTGCGGCGCCTTGAGATCGTGCTCGTCGTTGCCGCGGATGCGGCGCCCCGCAGTCGCGAGCGTCACGCCGTGGCGGATGCACGTGAGGACGTCTTGCAAGGGCCTGCGCGCGCGCGAGTGATAGAGCACCTCGTTGCCGGCGACGATCGGCACGCCGAGCTCCTGCGCGCGCGCGCGCACGCGCGCCTCGATCGCCGGCTCGTCGTCGCGGCGATGGCGCGTGACGAGCACGTACAGTCGATCGCCGAACGCGTCTTTCCAGCGCTCGAAGCGATCATTCCCCAAGGCGATGAGCCCCGCCGCGTGCGCGCAGACCTCGTCGACGGTGACGTTCGACTCGCCTTTCGGCGCGCGCCGCCTTCCGATCGTGAGCAAGCGCGTCAGGCTCGCCCACCCCGCGCGATCGATCGCGTACAGGATGATCGTGCCGCCGTCGACGGTGACGGTCGCGCCCGCGACGAGCTGCACGCCCAGCTCGCGCGCCTTCACGTGCGCGCGGACGATGCCGTAGACGCCGTCACGATCGGCGAGCGCGATCGCCGGCAGCCCCACGCGGTGCGCTTCTTCGACGAGCTCCTCGGCGTGGCTCGCGCCCTCGAGGAACGAGAAGTTCGATCGGCACCACAGCGGGACATAGGTCATAGGTTTGCGTAGATGAAGCCGCAGCGGCTCGCGGCCTTCTCGATGCGGAACGTGTGGACGTCGTTGGTGACGTGTGCCGTGAAGCTCGAATCGACCTCGCCCTGCGAGACACCATCGACGAACAGCTCGGCCTTGCCCGACCACTGCAGCTCGATCGTCGTCCCGTGCACGCTGTCGCCGATCCGCGCCCACGACGTATCGCCGTCACCGCGCGCGACCAGATCGCCCGCGTCGGGCGCGCCGACGCAGGTCGCGCCGTGACGGAGCGCCGCGAGGATCGACGCTTCGCTCGCGTCGTCGGCGAGCACCCACGTCGTCGCGATCACGTCGTGCACGTGGTTGTCGGTGCCGCCGGTGATCGTCACGCGCCGCTGCTCGCTGCGCGCGACCCGATCGGCCTCGATGAACGCGCGCGCCTCGCCGGTCGCGCCGCCCGGCTTCGAGATCAGGTTCGCGAGCGCGAGCGGCACGTTCCAGACCTCGACGCCGTCGAAGTCGCTCCAGCCCTTCGCGCCCTTCGTCCACGGCGTGTACGACATGTTGTATTCGGACACCGGGATGCCCGGGATGTGCGTCGGCACCGCGAACGGATGGTTCACGACGATGAACGCGCCCTGCTGCTTCGCCTCGGCGAGCGGATCGCCGCCGAGCGCGCCGACGTCGACGCCCGAGATCCCGAAGTGACCGAGCCCGGGCACGCCGAGCTCCGCGCCCGGGATCAGCGTGACGTCGGTGATCGCGCGCGCCGCGATCGCGAGCGCCTCCCACGCCTTCTTCCACCCGCGCGAGCGCGAGACGCGCATGTGCGGCGTGAGGATCACGAACTCCATGCCCGCGTCCTTCGCGGCCTTCGCGATCTGCTTCGCCGACATCGCGACGTCTTTCGGATCGTCGGGCGGCGCGACGTGCATGTGCAGGTCGCCGGCGATCCAGTGCAGGACGAGGAGCGGAAGTATGGACATCAATCCACAACACCTTGTTGGAACCATTTCCTCCGGGAGCGGTCGAAATAGACCCACAAACATTCGCCGCGCCGCGTCTCGGCGAAGTGGTACTCGCGTTGCACCTCGCCCCCGGCCCACCAGCCGCCGGAGACGACGTACGGCCCGTGCATCCGCACGACCGCGCCGTGCGCGAGCGAGCCGAGCAGCCAGCCGTCGTCGCGCAGGCTCGGCGACTGCTGCGCGACCAAGACGGGCTTCGTGTAGATCTTCCGCACCAGCGACGGCTCGCGATCGCGCACGCGCGCCGCGATCACGTGTTCGAGCCGCTCCCACCCGAAACGCGCTTCCGGAAGATGCGCGTCGCGCACGACCGCCTTCACGACCGCGTCGTCGCCGAGCTCGGCGCGCAGGCGCGCGATCGCCTCGTCCGCCGCGCGCAGATCGCGGCGCGGCCTCGACGCGAACAGGCTGAGCTGCTCGCGCGTCGCCGCGATGTCGTCGGCCCACACGCGCACGGCGATGACGCCGACGGGCGGCGGCGCGCCCTCGAGCCGCAGGTGCACGAGCCGCAGGAGCGCGCGCGCGTCGAGCGTCGCCTGCGCGGGACGGATCGCGTGCGCGATCCGCTCGGCGACGACCGCGTTCGCGCGCACGCCGTGCTGCACGGTCAGCTCGAGGTGCAAGACGGTCAGCGCGCGCCGCTTCACCGCGAGCCGCGCGAGCAATCGATCGAGCGCGGACTTCACCGCGAACACGAGGCGCTCGACGTCGCGTTCGGGATCGTCGAGCAGCGTGCGCTCGTCGGGCGCGTCGGGCGGCGGCTCGGGCACCAGCGGATCCCACCGCTCGCCGGCGGCGAGCTGGTACAAGCGATACGCCTCGCTGCCGAACCGCTCGAGCACGCCGCCGCCGGGCAGTCGCACCAATTCGCCGACGGTCTTCACCGCCAAGCGCGCGAGCGCGTCGCGCAATTTCGGATCGATGTCGAGGCGCGCGAGCGGCACCGCGCGCGCGGTCGCGCGTTCGTCCTCGTCGCTCGCCAACACCGCGATGCGCTGGCGCGCCGCCTTCGCGAGCGCGTACGTGCCGAAGCGCGTGAAGCCGACGACGACCGTGCCCTGATATCCGCCCGCGGTGATCGCGCCGCTGATCGCCGCGGCCCACCCGCCGCCGCCGTCGCCGGTCCAGACCCGCTCGAGGCCCGCCCCGTCGAGCCAGAACGTCCCCGGCGTCAGCGCGGGCTCGACGTCGGGCGAGAACGCGCGCAGCTTCGCCGCGATCTCCGCGACCGCCGCATCGATCCGTTCTTGCGCCAAGACGCGCGCGCGCAAGCTACTCACCAACGACAGCGCGTGCGCGTAGCGCATGCCCGGCAAGATCTTCGACGCGCGCGCGCGCTCGCACGCCCACAGGATCACGCCCTGCGGCCGATCTTCGTCGACGATCACCAGCGGCAGCTCGCGCAGCGCGGGCTCCTCGCGCCACACGATCTGCAGCGGGAACGACGGGAGATCGGCGCACGCGATCACGACGACTCCATCCCGGCCGGTCCGCGCAGCTTCTCCTCGTGCGTCCACCCCGGCCCGCGCCGCTTGTCTTTCAAGGCGCGCACCGCGCACGCGAACCGCGACGCCTCGCGCACGCGCATCGCCTCCAGGCGCAGCGAGATCAGCGATCCGAGCGACGACGCCTCCGCGCTCTTCTCGGTCAGGAACACGACCGCCGCGTCGTGCTGTTGCGCGAGCGTGACCAGGCGCCCTTGGTGCGCCATCGGCACGTCGGCGTCGGCGCCGAGATCGATCACGATCAAGCCGAACGCGCCCGAGCGCAGCAGCTTCTCCGCGGCGCGCGCGGCGACCGTCCCGTCACCGGCGCGCACGATCACGAGCGCGTCGAGATCGATCCCGCTGTCGGCGACGTCGGGCGGATAGAAGCTGCCGCGCGGCAGCGCGATCCACGCGACCGGCTCGCCTTCTTCCTGCGCGCCGCGCACGAGCTTCATCGCCGCGGTCGTCGTCGCGCCCGCGCCCTGCGCCGACAGCTCGATCAAGCGGCCGGTGAGCTGCGCGCGCGCGAACCCGGCCGGCTCCGCGACCCGCGCGAGCTTCTCGATCGAGACCAGGTACGACTTCAAATCGCGCGCAGGCACCTGAACAAGTGTTCACGCTAACAGACGGCACTGTCAATCGACCCGCTCGGGTGAGGGATCGCTCCGCGCGCACGCGCACGATCACGCGAGCTTGTAGACCGCGACCGGCTCGGCGACGCCCTTGACCGGCATCGCCGCGAGCGCCTCGGCGTTCGCCGGCGGCGTCTCGAGCTCGCGCCACACCGCCTCGCTCGCGAGCACGCACGCGCCCGCCTGCTTCGTCAGCCCCTCGATGCGCGACGCGAGGTTCACGACGTCGCCGATCACCGTGTACTCCTTGCGCAAGGGCGAACCGACCGTGCCGGTCATCGCGTCGCCCGCGTGCAAGCCGATGCCGATGCGCGTGGCGTCGTCGCGCGTCGCGACCGTTCGCGCGATCGCGAGCGCGCAGTCGACCGCGTGCGCGACCGCGCGCTCGTCCGCCATCGGCGCGCCGAACACCGCCATGAAGCCGTCGCCGAGGAACTTGTTGATGATGCCGCCGTGACGCTCGACCAGCTCGATCATCTCGCCGAACAGCGAGTTCAAGTACGCCATGACTTCTTCCGGCGGACGGCCGCTCGCGTACGCGGTGAAGCCGCGCACGTCGAGGAACATCACGCACACGCGGCGCCGCTCGGCGTCCCCCGCGCCGCCGAGCACGCGATCCGCGACCGCCGGCGACACGTGCTGCCCGAACACCGCGACCACGCGCATCGCGTCGTCGAAGCGGCGCCGCAGCTGGTGCGCGACGAACGCGGCGATCAAGCCCGCCGCCAGGATCACCGCCGCCTTGCCGACGTGCATCGCGCCGTTGAGCAAGAGCGGATCGAGCGACGCGTGGTGCGGCCCGCCGAGGTAGTGCAGCGCGAGCCCGCCGTACATCGACGCGCCGACCGCGCCCGCGAACACGCACACGCGCGGATCGAGGTGCAACGTCGAGAGCAGGATCAGGACGAAGTACACGAACGGCGTCGGGCCGTGCAGCAGCACGGCGCCCTCGGTCTCGCGACCGGCGAGCGCGATCATGACGAGCGTCGGGAAGCTCATCTCGACCGCGACGTTGACGAAGTGCCACGCCGCCGGGATCGAACGCCCGCGCGTGATCGCGCGGCGCAGGTACACGACGTTCGCGCCTTCGTACGTGAAGGCGCACGCGGCGAGCACGACCATCCAGCCCGCGTTGGCGCGCACCGCCGGCGGCAGGCCGTCGGGCGTGATCAGCGCGACGGCGAGGTTGCCCGACAGCATGATCGCCAGCGTCGACGCGAGGATCGCGGTGCGCAGCAGATCGCTGCGCAGGATCCCCCGGTCGAGCGCGTCGTTCACACCGGCATTATCGCCGATCGAGCCGCGCGATCCGGGTCCGCCAGTCCGAGATGTGCCCGAAGGTGATCCACCAGCCCGCGCCCCACACCGACCCGACGATCAACATCGCGACGATCCCCCACGTCGACGACCACACGTACACCGCGATCGCCGCGACCGCCGCGATCAACGCGACGATCTTCAGCTTGCCGCGGAAGCGCAGGCTGTTCTGGATCCACGCCTCGAGCTGTTCGCGCTCGTTCATGACGGCACCACGTCGTCGAACCTGGTCAGATCGACGACGAACTCCTCGGGCGTGTCGGTCAAGAGGTCGGCGTGCCGCATGCCCCACTTGATCTCGGCGTGGTCGTAGATCTTGCGAGCGTGGACGTTCTGCATGGAGGTCTCGTCGATGCCCGTCACCGAGATCAGGACCTCGGCTTCGGATGCCGCGAGGGACTCGGGCGTTGCGTCCTTCAGCATGCTCCATTCGGTGATGGGGTGCATCGCGGTCCAGCTGCGCGACAGCGCGGTCGCGCGCTCGCGCACCAGCGGCAGGTCGTAGGAGCGATACATCTTCTCACCCTCGTCGGTGATCTCCGTACGCGACAGCGTCACGTGGATCGTCGCCTCGACGATCGCGTTGCCGCGCTGGTTGCCCATGCGGAGCGCGAGCGTCGACACGCCGTTGATCTTCGTGATGCACGCGAACTTCGAGAACCGCATGCGCGCGGTCGACCGCGAGAACTTCGAGAAGATGAGGCCGGTCGCCAGCGCGGTGACGATCAAGCTGAGCACGCTCTCGGCGACCACCAGCGTGTTCGCCGCGCGGCTCACCGGATACATCGCGCCGTAGCCGATCGTGCCGGCGGTCTGCACCGCGAAGAAGAAGTCGTCGAGGAAGCCGTCGGCGTTCGCGACGCCGCCGGTCACGCCGTACGCGAACGCGAACACGACGTTCATCGCGAGGAAGCCGACCGCGATCGTCAGCAAGACCCAGCGCCACGGCTTGGTCAGGAACGCATGATAGATGTCGCTGAGCGGGCGTCGCGCCTCCCCGCGAATGACGATCCGCTGCGCCACGTCGCGGTTGTACCATGCGCCGATGCCGACCCTCGACGAGCTCCGCGCGTCTCTCGGACAGATCGACCGCGAGATCCTCGCCCTGGTCGCGAAGCGACAGGCGATGGCGATCGAGATCGGGCAGACCAAGCGCGACGCCGGCCTGCCCACGCGCGACTTCCGGCAGGAGCGCGACGTCATCGAGCGCGCCCGCCGCGCCGCCGCCGATCAAGGCCTGCCGCCGGTGCTCGGCGAGCGGCTCATGCTCGCGCTGATCGACAGCTCGTTGACCGTGCAGGAAAAAGATCTGGTCGCGTCGCGCGGCTCGGGCGGCGGGCGGCGCGTGCTCGTGATCGGCGGCGCCGGCAACATGGGCCGCTGGTTCGTGCGCTTCCTGTCGGCGCAGGGCTTCTCGGTCGAGGTCGCCGATCCGTCGGGGCCGGTCGAGGGGTGTCCGCACGTGCGCGACTGGCGCGACGCCGCGCCGCTCGAGCACGAGCTGATCGTGATCGCGGCGCCGATGCCGGCGTCGAACACGATCCTCGCGGAGATGGCGGTCGCGCCGCCGCGCGGCGTGGTGTTCGACGTCGGGTCGCTGAAGTCGCCGCTGCGCGACGGCCTGCGCGCGCTGCGCGACGCCGGCGGCCGCGTGTGCAGCGTGCATCCGATGTTCGGCCCCGACACCGAGCTGCTCAGCGGGCGTCACGTGATCTTCGTCGACCTCGGCGTCCCCGAGGCGACCGCGGCCGCGCGCGAGCTGTTCGCCTCGACGATGGCGACGCTCGTCGACATGGATCTCGAGAGCCACGATCGCCTGATCGCGTACGAGCTCGGGCTCTCGCACGCGCTCAACATCGCGTTCTTCACCGCGCTCGCCGAGAGCGGCGAGGCGGCGCCGCGGCTCGCGACCCTTTCCTCGACGACGTTCGACTCGCAGCTGCGCGTCGCCGGCGCGGTCGCGCGCGAGAACCCCGATCTCTACTTCGAGATCCAGCACCTCAACGACTACGGCACCGAATCGATCACCGCGCTCCTCTACGCGGTCGAGCGCCTGCGCTCGGTCGTGCGCGCGGGCGACGCCGACGGCTTCCGCGCGCTCATGGAGCGCGGCCGCGCGTACCTCGACCAGCGCCAGCGCTGATCGTCACGATTGATGCGCCAGCTTCATAAATTTATACGTTTGACTAAATTTATTCTCAAAGGTAAGGTCCCGTCATGACGGCGGGAAAGGACTTCCAGAACCCCTTTCGGCCCGGTGCGGGCCATCCACCACCCTATCTCGCAGGCAGACGAGAGGAGACGAAGGAGTTCGAACGGTTGCTCGCACAGCCGGTGCTCCTCGAAAACCTGGTTCTCACCGGTCTGCGAGGCGTTGGCAAGACGGTCCTGCTCGACACCTTCAAGCCGCTTGCACAACGTCAGAATTGGCTCTGGGTCGGGACCGACCTCTCCGAATCGACCAGCGTATCGGAAGAACGCATCGCGATTCGCTTGATTACCGATCTTGCAACGGTGACGTCGAGCATCGTCTTGACCGAGAGCAGCCGACGAGCGGTCGGCTTCATCCCAGCGACGAAGACAGTCAAGTTGACGCTCACGTATGACGTCTTGAGCACCGTCTATGAAAAGACGCCCGGACTTGTCGCTGACAAGCTGAAAGCGGTGCTCCAACTTGCGTGGCAAGGGATCACGAGCACCAAGAATCCCGCGCGCGGTTTGGTCTTCGCCTATGACGAAGCGCAGAACCTCTCTGATCAAGCAGAGAAAGAGCAATACCCACTCTCGCTGTTGCTCGATGTGTTCCAGTCCCTGCAAAAGCAGGGAATGAGGATGCTGCTCGTCCTCGTTGGATTACCGACGCTGTTTCCCAAGCTCGTCGATGCGAGGACCTTCGCCGAACGCATGTTCCGAGTCGTCTTCTTGAAGCGGCTCCCCGATGCCGACAGTCGCGAAGCGATACTGAAGCCGATCTCCGACGCGGCTTGCCCCGTGCGACTGACCGAGCCTTCGGTCAAGTTGATCGTCGACCAGTCCGGTGGTTATCCGTACTTCATCCAGTTCATTTGTCGCGAGGTTTATGACGCGTTCCTGGCAAGCGTGCGAGCGACTGGCCAACTCGGCTCCGTACCAAGCGACGCGATCACAAGGAAGCTCGATAGCGACTTCTTCGCAGGCCGATGGGCCCGCGTGACTGACCGCCAGCGCGAGCTTCTCTTCGTCATCGCAGGTCTCGAGGATCCTGATGACGAGTTCACGGTGCAGGAGGTCGTGGACGCGGCGAAGGTCAAGCTCGCGAAGGGTTTTAGCAGCAGTCACGTGAGTCAGATGCTCTCCGCGCTGAGCGCCGCTGGCCTGGTTTACAAGAACCGGCACGGCAAGTACTCGTTCGCGGTTCCTATGTTCGGGCAATTCGTGCTGCGTCAGATGCAGTGAGCGACCGCTCATCGCGCCAGCGATAGCAGGTCCGCGATCGCGTACGCGAAGCGCCGGTCGGCGTCGTCGAGCGCATAGCCCTCGGGATCGATCGCACCGGCCGCGATCGAATCGAGCGCGCCGACGAGAGACTTCAGTTGCGTCGTCGGCATCTTCGCCTTCGCGAACGCCGCACGCGCGAGCTCCGCGTCGGCGGCGGCCTGGGCGACGTCCTTGCGAGACGAGATCTTGCGCGTGTTGCGATGCTCGTCCCAGAGCGCGTCGACCGCACCGCGCCAGGCAGCATGGGCACGGAGGAGCGCCGCGGTGCCGTCGGGGACGCGGGTGGCGAGCGGCGCGCAGATCTCGTCGATCGAGGGCAGCGCGAGGGTCGCGCCGACCTTCAGCTTGGTCGCCTCGACTTGATCGACGAGCGCGATCAACCGCGAGTAGTGGCGACTACCGTAGGCGGCCTGCGCGATGTCGTCGAGGTGATCGCCGCGCACGATCACATGCGACGTGATGCGCGCGTCGGGCGGCGGAGGCGGCGCTGCATCGATCGGCGCTGGCGCCGGCGGCGGCGCAGAAGTGGGTTGCGCGTCAGAAGACGACGAGCAAGCGGCGAGGAGGATCGCGATCAGGGCGCGGCGCACACGCGATCAACGCGCAGCGACGCTCATCTGTTCCGACGACTGGTAGCCGCCCTGCTCGAGATCGATGCGGTCCTCCTCGAGGGCCTGGGCGGCGAGCTTGAGCAGGCGATTGATGCCGCGCAGCGGGAAGTCGAAGTCGGCGTGGAGCTTGGTGCCGGTGCCGTCGGGCGTGAACTGGATGCGGAGCGTGCCGCCGGCGAAGTCACCGGCGAGGAACGAGCTCGTCGACCTTGGTCATGCCGAGCACCTTGAACTTCTGGCGCACACGGCACTTGCCGGGGCTCTCGTCGAGGATCGTGTACTCGATGCCCTTGTGGACGCCGTGCTCGATGTGGTGGCGCATGTCGAGGAAGTGCGCGCGGCAGACGTCGACCGGACGCTCCGAGATACGAGCTACTTCACGACCCGGATCGAGAACTCGGGGGTCTTCAAGGCCGCGTAGAGACGCACCCACAAGGCGAGGTACGTCTCGGACGCGCGCGCGCCGGTGATGTCGCCGAGATCGATGAAGTGCTTCCAGCCGAACCAGTCGGCCAGATGTTTCTGGACGATGGTCTTCGATTCGAGATCGTTGCCCGCGATGAGCAGGTCGTGCTCGCCGCCGGCCACGCGCGACGCGTCGGTCATCAGGTTCGCGTTGACCGTGTTGAGCGCCTTCACGACCTTCGCGTCGGGTACCGCCTTCTGCACCTGCTCGCCGAGCGAGTCGTCGCCGCGGAAGAACAAGGACGGCGGGAAGCCCTTCGAGAAGTCGAGCGGGTTGGTCGTGTCGATCACGATCTTCCCGCCGAGCGCGCCGGCCGCCGACGTCGCGGCCTCGACCGCGCCCGCGCCGGAGACGCACAGGATCGCGACCTCGCCGAACGCGGCCGCGTCGGCGAAGGTCACGCCGCTGCGCGATCCGGTCTTGATCTCGTGGCCCTTCGCCGACAACGCGGCGCCGAGCGTCTTGCCGACGACACCGGTCCCCAGGATTCCGATCTTCATGGCTTGCGAGCGTACACGACCTTCGCGACCAGCTGCGGCTCCGTCACGGGAGCGGCGAAGCCGACCTCGCGCATGATCGACCCGAGATCGTCGTCGAGGTAGTCGCGATAGAACGGCTCGTGGAACTCGGCCGGGAAGTTGATCAGCGCGTCGCCGATCTCGCCCGACTCCGAGAGCTGCGCCGAGTCCTCGATCACGAGCAGCCCGCCGGGACGTAAGACGCGGAACATCTCCCGGACGACGTTGCGGCGCGCGTTGCGCGGCAGCTCGTGGAACAAGTACACGCTCGTCACCACGTCGAACGCGCCGTCGGCGTACGGCAGCGCCTCGCCGTTCTCGACCGCGAGCGACATCTCGCGCACGTCGGCGAGCCGGCGCCGCGCGAGCATCACGTAGTACGGCGACAGGTCGACGCCGTGGAAGCGCAGCTCCGGATGCGTGGTCGCGAGCTGGCGCAGCGTGCGCCCGGTGCCACACGCGATGTCGAGCAAGCGCACGTGCTGCGGCTCGCGGTGCTCCTCGCGGAGGAAGCGGGTCACCGGCGGGATGATCTGGCGCCGCATGACGTCGGCGGTGCCGCGGAACAAGAGCTCGACGCCGAGGTCGTAGACCTCGGCCGAGTGCTGGCTGAGGTAGCCGTCGGTCTGCCAGTGGAAGTTGCGCCGGTAGTAGGCGGGGAACCGGCGCTTGTCGACCTTCGGGATGTCCTTCCACTGTCCGCGGCGCATGCGGCGCACGACCCGCGGCGCGTCGAGCAAGAGCGACGGCAGCGCGCGCATGTAATCGGCGACCGGGATCTGGAACAGCAGGTCGCGCGGATAGAGCCCCGCCTCGACGTTCGCGAGATCACGCGCGTGCAGATCCTCGTGGCGCCGCCGCAGCGCGCGCCAGGTCTCCTGCGCCATCTTCGGCCGCGGTGCGCGCGAGAGCACGCGCGCGGTCTCCTGCAGCAGCGTGGCGTTGACGAGGAAGCTCAGGTGCTGCGTCTTGTACGCGACCTTGTCGAGACGAGAAAGCTGCATGCGACGAGTATAGCGAGCAGGGCCGATCCGGCCCCACCGCCATTTGCGTCGCAGCAGCCCTTCGGCGGGGGCTTCGGACCCGTAGCGTCTTCAGGCGCACCTTCTGCGGGCACACAGCCGGTCGGATCCGCGATCACGCCGAGCTGTGTCCGCATGCCGCACCACCGCGTCGCCTCGCAGACATCGTGCTGCGTGGTCCCGGCCGGGCATTCCGTCACGCCCGCGATGTCCTTGAACTGGAGCACCTTCGTCCACGCGTCGGGCGTGTTGCTCTTGCCGAGCGCCATCTCGTCGGGCGGGAGGTTGTTCGCGCACGCCCACAGCAGCCCGTCGTGCTCGACCAAGCACTTCGTCTCGATCATCGTCCCGCCCAGCTCGGTGAACGACGTGCCGCCGTTGGTCGAGAGCCACGTGCCGCTCGCGCGCGTGCCGATCACGATGTCGCCGCTGGTCTTGCGGATCACGGCGCCGCCGACGAAGTCGGTGAACGACTTCAGCTTGGTCCAGCTGGTGCCGCCGTTGATCGTGAGCCACACGTCGCCGCCGACCATCGCCGCGTCGGTCGGGAACGTCACGACGACGACGACCTTCTGCGGATCGTCGGGCGAGATCGACTCGACGACGATCTCGCTGTTCTTGGTCGACGCGAACGGCGAGACGTCGATCGGCGTCCACGACTGCCCCGAGTTGATGCTCTTGTAGAGCGTGAGCGTGCGGCCGCCGGTGATGAAGTGGTACCCGCTCAGGTACAGCGTCGACGCGCTCGACGGCGCGACCTCCAGGCTCGACCACCAGTCCTCGTTGCCGGCGAGGCCCGTCGACGACGGGTTCCACTGCATGCCGTCGTCGGTCGAGATGTAGACGTTGTGATCGGCGGCGGCGGCGTCGGCGACCGCGGCGTAGAGGCGCGTGCCCGCCGGGTTCGACGTGATCGACGTGACGAGCTTCGCGCTGAGCTGCGTCGACGCGAAGACGCAGCCGTCGCGGCGGACCTGCAAGCCGTCGAAGGTCGTCGCGAACAGCGCGCCGGTCGACGTCACGATGTAGTCGGGATCGTAGTTGCCCGTGTAGTTGATCGCGTCCTCGCACACCCAGCGCCAGGTCGCGCCGGCGTCGTGGGACTCGAGCATCCCGAACGTGACCTGCAGGTACATGTCCTTCGAGTCGACGCCGAAGTGGAGCGCCGTCGGTGCGGGCGGGCGGCCGTTGGCATGTGCGATGCCGGCGAGGGCCATCAGGACGAGCGCGACCCTTTTCATCCGGCGATCCTAGCGCTTCTTGTCGAGGCCGATTTCGCGAAGGCGCTGATCCAGGTATTCACCCGCTGTCAGGGACGGATACCGAGCGATGCCCTGGCTCCGCAGCGGTGTGAGATCGACCTCTTTGCGCGGGTGGATGAAGCACGGCATCGACATGCGATCGCTCGTCGAGTCGCCGGGGTTCACGACGCGATGGGTCGTGCTCTTGTACAGCCCGTTGGTCGCGTTCTGCAGCATGTCGCCCGCGTCGACGACGATCGTGTCGAAGCCGGTGTGCACCGCGTGCCACGTGCCGTCGCGATCGAGGAGCTCGAGCCCCTCGGCGGTCGCGCCCGACAAGAGCGTGATCAGGTTGATGTCCTCGTGCGCCGCGCTGCGCACCGCGCCCGCCGGCACGCCGGCGCCGACCGGCGGGTAATAGATGACGCGGACGATCGTGTCGGAGTCGGTGCACCAATCGCGGAACAGCGCGCGCGGCTCGCCGATGTGCTCCGCGCACGCCTCGAGGAGGATGGCCCCGAGCGCATCGAGCCGCTCGTACAGCGCGCTGATCGCGCGGCGGAACGCGGGCACCTCGGCGTCGGGCCAGATGTTCGCGCCGTAGACGTCGCGCCCGACCTGCCAGAACTCCTTCAGGTCGGCGGCGCCGGCGTCCTTGGCCTTCTCGGTGCCGAAGCCGGTGTAGCCGCGTTGGCCCTTCGCGTCGGCGAGGTGATAGCGATCCTTCGCCGGCTGCGGCAACGCGAAGAACGCGCGCGCGGCGTCGTAGGCGGCGCGGGTCAGATCCTCGTCGACGTCATGGCCCGCGACGGCGAAGAACCCGATCTCGGTCAACGATTCGCCGACACCTCGGACGACGTCGGTCCAGGTGCCGCGCAGATCGACTACAGGCAGATCCATCAGCCGATCTTATGCGCGATCTCCGGCTCGGTCGCGAAGAAGCGATTGCGCTTCGGATCGTTGAAGCGCTTGTAGTCGATCTCCCACGGCACCACGCGCGCGATGCCGTCCTCGACGTGGATCGTCGCCGACATCGGGCGCACCGTGCGGTAGCTCGACTCCGGCGGGAGATCGTCGTTGTCGGCGCCGCCGGCGCTGAACAGGTTCAAGAGCGAGATCGGATTGCCCGGGTACACGTCGCGGAAGCCTTCGTCGATCTTCTCGTGGCCGCGCACCATCATCGTCGTGCCGAGCCGGCGCATGAAGTTCTCGAACTGGACGCGGCCGAACGGGAAGCGCGCGTTCTGCGCCTGCAGATCGTCGGGGATGTAGTCCGCGCTCGACGGATCGCTCCACAACATCTGGAAGCGCAGGTCGGGGTCGTTGAGCGACGACAGATCGTGGAACTTGGCCTTGATCTCCGCGTCGCGCGGGATGCCCGCGTGCACGAAGAAGAGGCGATCGAAGAAGAGCATGTTCGGCAGCGCCTCGAACATGTTCATGTACGCCTCGAAGACCTCGCCCGGCATGTGGCCGGCGAGCGTGTTGATCGCCTCCGCCGGCTTCACGCCGCCGTAGATGCGGCCGCGGTACTCGATGTAGTACTCGTGGTTGCCGCGCAGCACGAAGACGTGCTCGGGCGCGGCGAGATAGAGCTGCATCACCGCGCGCAGGACGCCGTTGTAGCTGAACATGCCGCGATCGATGTAGTCGCCGAGCAGGATCAGCTTCGGCTCCGGCCGCGTCGGATCGAGCCGCCACGCCTCGAGCTTCGCGAAGAAGTCGGCCTGCATGAGCGAGCCCTTCAGGCACGAGTAGCAGCCGTGCAGATCGCCGAGCACGCACAGCTCGTAGGTGCGGCCGGGCTTGATCGGGTGCACGTAGACGTGACCGTCGAGGAATGCGTCTTCGCCGGCGAACTGGCCGACGTCCTGCTTGCCCGCGAGCTTGCCGGCGCCGGCCTTGCGCTGCGCCGTCAGCTGGCCGAGGAAGCGCGTCATCAGCTCGAGGTCGCGCTGCGCCTGCTCGCGGATGCGCACCGGATCGGCCGAGTAGTGCTCCTCGCTCTTGCGCAGGATCGGGTGATCCTCGGCGGCGGGCGCCTTGGTCGCGGGCGGATGGATCTCGACCTGCGACGCCGGCTCGGCCTCGATCTCGGCGTCGCCGATCTCCTCGGGCATCTCGGCGTCGAGCAGCTGCTCGATCTCCTCGCGGAACTTCGCCTCGTTCGGGTGGACCGTGCCGTCGGCGTAGATCAGCTCGTCGACCGTCGACAGCAGCTCCTTCTGGTTGTCGCGATCGAAGCCCTGGAAGATCTCGAACGCGCGCAGCTTGAGCTTCGCGTACACGAACTGGTTGACGTCCTCGCCGTCGGCGGCGACCTCGTCGAACAGCTCGCGCACCTGCCGATCGATGTTCTCGAACACCTCGTGGAAGTGCGCGACGAACTTCGAGACGACCTCCGCCCGGGTCTTGGCGTCCGCGTCGGGCATCAGCGTCTTGGCGCGGTCGTTGACCAGCTGCCGGATGTAGATCTTGACGAAGGTCTTCTCCGTCAGGTCGAACTCGCCGTCGATGTAGCCGAACGCGGTCAAGTAGAAGATGATCGCGTTCATCTGCTGTTCGGCGACGTCGGGGTCGTGGCTGAAGGTCAGCATCGGGATCGAGAGTACGCTATCATCAGGCACGATGAGGTGGGTCGTGGCCATCCTCGCGCTCACGTGCGCTAGCGCGGCGCGCGCGGAGCCGGTGCAAGTCGGCGGCTTCGTCGGGATGGACTTCCTCCCCGGCGACGTCGAGCTCGGCAACTCGTGGGCGCCCGATCAGGTGCCCGGCTCCGGGCCCTCGCTCGGCGGCCGCGCGACCTATTGGATGTTGCCGTACCTCGGCGTCGAGGGCGAGCTGCAGGTCGCCGCGACCTCGACGTCGTCGAACACGATGGCCGGGCGCAGCTCGTACGCGTCGCCGATCGTCGGCGCCGGCGTCCACCTGATCGCCGCGCTCGAGAACGACTCGCCGGTCACGCCGCACGCGGTCGTCGGCGGCGGCGTCAACGCGCTGTTCACGAGCTCGCCGTTCGCGCGTGACGACGCCGACCCGGTCGCGTACTGGGGCCTGGGCGTCGCGTGGGCGATCACCGACGATCTCTCGCTGCGCGTCGATGTCCGCCACGGCATCGAGGCCGGCCGCATGGACGACGTGACCTCGACGTTCGCCGCCGAGGTCGGCCTGTCGACGCGCTTCGGCGCGCACGCGTCGGTTCGTCCGACGCCCGAGCCCGAGCCCCCGGGATCAGACGACCACACCGACGTCGTCGTCACGCCGCCGCCGCCACCGCCTCCTCCCGCGGACACCGACGGCGACGGCCTCCCCGACCGCGCCGACAAGTGCCCGGCCGAGCCCGAGGACAAGGACGGCTTCGCCGACGACGACGGTTGCCCCGATCCCGACAACGACGGCGACGGCTTCGCCGACGCCTCCGATCGATGTCCGAACGAGCCCGAGACCAAGAACGGCTTCCAGGACACCGACGGCTGCCCCGACGAGATCGCGCCCGCGGTCGCCGCGCTCCTCGGCCCCGCCGACGCGGTCACCTTCGATCGCAACAAGTCGCGCCTCAAGCCCGCGGCCAAGAAGTCCCTCGACGCGATCGCCTCCACGCTGCGCAAGGCGAAGGTGAAGATCGTGATCGAAGGCCACGCCGGCAAGGGCGTCTCCGACGACCTCGCGCGCCGCCGCGCCGAAGCGGTCAAGTGGTACCTCATCGACGCCGGCCTCGCCGCCGACACCATCGATACCCGCGCCGTCCCCGCCGACGCCGGCCCCGCCCGCATCGAGCTCCAGCTCGCGCCCTAGCGATCGCCCGCTATCGCCCCGCCTCGATTCGCACGGCGAAGTCCTCGGGCGTCAACCGGCTCACGACGCACCATCGGTTCGAGATGAGGGTCGAGACCGAGCTCAGCCGGCTGATCATCGTGTGGCTGAACGGTCCGTCGACCGCGTCGAACGCCGGCAGGCTCGGATCGCGCGCGGTCCGCATGAGCTCGGCCAGCACCGCCTCCACGTGTCGATAGCGTTCGTCGCCTTTGATCGCAGCGCGCACGTTCTCGACGAACCACAGGAACCGGTGCTCGATCCCGAACGTCTCGAACAGGATCGTCTGGAGCTGCACGCGATCGATCTCGTGGACCATTCGCGGCGCGGCGGCGAGCAGCGCGTTGGTCGTCCATCCATCGATCGCGGCGATGATCGCCTCGTTCGGATCGTCGATCGGCGGTTTCGGCTTCCGTCGCAACACGAACTCGTCGACGGTCGTCTCGAAGATCGACAGCATGGTGATCAACTGCTCGGCCGTGAACGACCCGCCGCAGCGCTCGAGCTCGCTCAACCGTGATTGCGAGATCTCCAACCGCGCGGCGAGCTGCCATTGCGTCCAGCCGCGGGACTTGCGGAGCCGCCGCACAGTCGCGGCGATCGCGCGCACGCGCTCCGAGATGACGGTTTC
>DATJIA010000378.1:0-7923 GCA_035493675.1 Kofleriaceae bacterium
GTGACCTCCTTGGTGTCGTCGCGCCCCTCGAGCAGCTCGTCGACGCGCTTCTTGCGGATGTCGAAGCCGACGGTGGGGAGCTTCTTGCCGAACCCGATCGCAACCGGGAGGCCGACGTAACCGAGACCGATGACCGCGATCTTCTCGCTCTCGAGAGGAATCATTATCCTCGGAGGTAAGCACACGATCAGCGGGATCGACAACTGTGGCGGAGCGCTACAGTGAGGCCCGTGCGCGAGCGCCGAGCATCACCGCCGGCGCGGTCGATACGGCGACGCCCGCCGCGACGCCCGCGATGCCGGCCATCCCCGCGACGACGCACGTGAGTGCGGCGGTCAGACATGCGATCGCCGCCGCGCCGATCGCGAACCGAACCGGCGACGCGTCGCGCGCCGCGAGCACGCCGATCGTGATGCCGGCAACCATTCCTGCACCGCCGCACACGAGGAAGCAGGTCGCGGCGTCGATCATCATCGGGTCGCACGCCGGGCAATGACCGAGCGGCGCGAGCACGAGGCGGGGGATCACGAGCCCGGGCAGGCCCGCCAGGAGGCCGATCGGCGCCGCGCGGCGCCAGCCGTCGCCGCGCCATCCGCTCGCGAACAGGATCGCCGCGAGCGCGAACGCGATGGGCGCGACGGACGAGGGCATGCCGCCCTGGTGCAGCACCATCGCGAGCGGGACGAGCACGATCAGCGGCGCCGCCGTCTCGATCCCGATCCGGATCTGCGCGCGCTCGTACGCGCGCCGGGCGCGCTCACGGACTTCCATAACGAGACCTCCATGCGGCGCGGAGCTTTGCGATCGCGCGCTCGAGCCGCTTGCGGAACGTCGCGGGCGCGATGCCCGCGCGCGCGGTCGGATCGCCGGTCAGCGCGGCGGTGATCGTCGCGACGTCGTCGTCGGACAACGACCCGAGCGTCTCGGTCGCCGCCGCGATCAGCTCGCGGCGCTCGGCGAGATCATCGGGACGCTCGGCGCCTTCCGTCTCGACCGCGGCGTGATCTTCTCGGCGACGCGTTCGCGTGCGGCGCACGGTGCGGCACTGCCACGCGGCGATCGCGAGGATCCACGTCATCGCGTCGCGCTCGCGATCGAACTCCGCGATGCGCGTGAACACGCGGACCATCGCCTCCTGCGCGGCGTCGTCGCCCTCACCGGCGGGCGCCATGCGCGCGCAGAGGTGTTGCACCGCGGGCCACACCGCGTCGAACAGCGGATCGAACGCGCCGCGATCACCGTCGGCGGCGCGGACGAGCAACGCGTGGATCTCGGCGCGGCCCGGTCGCACTTACTTGGCGTGGTGACAGAAGGGACAACCGGGGTAGCAAACCTGCGGCGCGAAACAGTTCGGCAAAGGTTGCGCGGCGGCGGCGACGGGGGCGGCGAACAGACCGAGGACGACCAGCAGGCGGGGCAGAAACACTCTCATACGGATCTCCTGTGTTTTGCACTTCTAGGCGCCTGCGCGTGCATCCGTGACACGAATCCGATGGTAGTGCGCGAACGACCTCGATAGCATCGATTCGTGGCTCACGACCCCAACGATCCGAGGCGAATGATGGCGCGCCCCGTACGTCGCCGTCGAGACACCGAACCCGGCACGCCGCGCGCGATCGCCGAAGGCTCGGGCGTCCACGATCACGCGGCGACCATGGCGCGCGCGATGGTCGCCGCGCAGATGAAGCGCGGCAGCGCGGTGACGTTCGGCGGCCAGGTGCTGCGCATCGAGCGGCACGACGGCGCGGTCGCGCTCGTGCTCCCCGACGGCACGCTCCTGATCGGTGACGACGATCAGGCGAGCGAGCTCGCCGACTTGCTGACGACCGACGTCGACTGAACCCGCGACGCCGCCGTAAAAACGGAGGTTGCGCCGCGTTAACGGACGGGCGAGAATGCGCCGGCCATGTCCGCTGCGCCCGCGATCGCCCCGTTCGACCTTCGTCCCCGCCGACTCGTCGTCGAGCGGGCGATGATGCAGATCGAGGGGCACGCGCTCGAGGACGTGAAGCTCGGCGGCTGGGCCTACGGTCCCGATCTCGGCACCGCGCCGGTGGTCGTGATCGTCGGCGGCATCACCGCGTCGCCGTTTCCGTTCGGCGGCGAAGGCCACGAGCCGTGGTGGCCGGCGCTGCAGGCTCCGGACCTGATAGATCCATCACGTCACACGATCTTGTGTCCGTGTTGGCCCGGCAACGGCTCGACGTGGCGCGGCTTCGACGATCTCGGCAGCGCGCTGCCCGCGATCTCGGTGCTCGGGCTCGCGGATCTCGTCGGCATCTGGCTCGACGGCGTCGGCTGTACGCAGCCGGTGACGTTCGTCGGCGCGTCGCTCGGCGGCATGGTCGGCGTCGCGTTCGCGGTGCGCCACGCGGCGCGATGCGCGCGGCTCGTCACGATCAGCGCGGGCCTGCGCCCCGACGGTTGGGGCACCGCGACCCGCCACGTGCAGCGCGAGCTCGTGCGCGACGGGCTGCGCAACGGCGACGTCACCACCGGCATGATCCGCGCGCGCCAGCTCGGCATGCTCACGTATCGCGGGCGCGACGAGCTCGACACCCGCTTCGAGAAGCTGCGGCCCGGCGTCGAGCGGCCGGCGGTCGCCGAGTACCTCGACTATCACGGTCGCCGCTTCGCCGAGCGGTTCCCGGTCAAGACGTTCTTGATGCTCTCCGAATCGATCGATCGCGGATCGATCGGCGACGATCGTCACGCGATGCGCGCGGCGCTCGAGCAGGTCACCGCCGAGGTGCTCGTGATCGGCGTGCCCGGCGATCTCTTGTTCCCGTGGACGCTGCAGGTCGAGCTGCACCGCGAGCTGCAAGCCGCCGGCGCGTGCTCGTCGTTGTGGAAGCTCGATTCGGTCTACGGCCACGACGCGTTCCTCGCCGATCAAGATGTGCTCGCGGAGGTCCTGCGCGGCGCGAGCGCGTTCGGCGGCGAGCTGCGCGCGCCGTCGCGGCCGCGCTTCGAGGGCGTCGGCGTCGAGCCGGTGCGCGAGATCAAGATCGGGATGATCGGGTGCGGCACCGTCGGCGGCGGCTTGCTCGAGATGATCGAGAAGCAGCGCGGCGCGGTCGCCGATCGCTACGGCGTGCGCTTCCGCGTGTCGAAGATCGCGGTGCGCGATCTGATCAAGGAGCGATCCGCGCTCGCGGCGAACATCCCGCGCACCGATCGGCCCTTGGAGCTCGTGAGCGATCCGGACGTCGACGTGCTCGTCGAGGTCGCCGGCGGGATGGCGATGGAGCCCGTCCTCGCCGCCGCGCTCGCGGCCGGCAAGCCGGTCGTCACCGCGAACAAGTCGCTGCTCGCGTCGAAGCTCGCCGAGCTCGGCGTGCTCGCGCAGCGGACCGAGACGCCGCTGTATTGCGAAGCCGCCGCCGCGGCCGCGCTGCCGATCATCCGTCACCTCTCGCATCGCGCCGACGAGGTCGAGAGCCTGATGGGCATCGTCAACGGCACGACCAACTACATCATCACGCGCCTCGAGCAGGACGAGCTGCCGCTCGCCGATGCGGTGCGCGAGGCGCAGGCGCTCGGCCTCGCCGAAGCGGATCCGTCGGCGGATCTCGACGGCCTCGACGCCGCCGCCAAGCTCTCGATCCTCGCGTATCGCGCGTTCGGCACGTGGGTGCGCCCCGACGGCTTCCCGGTGCGCGGCATCCGCGACCTCGATCCCGCCGATTGCGATCTCGCCGAGGCGATGGGCTTTCGCATCCGCTTGATCGCGCGCGCGCAACGCGCCGGCGCGACGCTCGACATGGCGGTCGAGCCGCTCTTGCTCCCCGACTGGCACCTCCTCGCGTCGGTCGAGGAGGAGTACAACGCGGTCTACCTGCGCTGCGCGTCGTCGGGCGATCTGTCGCTGTTCGGCAAGGGCGCCGGCGCGCTGCCGACCGCGACCGCGGTGCTCGGCGATCTGATCGATCTCGCGCAGGACAACAGCGTCCGCTGGCCGGTGCCGCAGGCGCAGGCGCTCGGGTGGAGCGGCACGCGCCGTCATTACCTGCGCATCACGGCGGAGCCGCACGCGGGGCTCGCGCGTCGCGTCGATTCGCTCGTGCGGCGCATGGGCCTGACCGTGCAGAACCACGCGTCGCGCGGCGCGCACGAACGGCTGCACCTCGGCTTCCTGATCTCGCCGGCGAACGGCGCGCAGATGGAGGAGGTCGCGTCGACGGTCGCGCGGCTCGGCCGCGTGCACGATCTGCTCGTGCTCGGAGTCGCGGAGTGAAGGCCTACCTCGATCCCGCGGGGTGTCCCGCGGAGCGTCCCTCGCTGGCCGCGATGGACGACGCGACGAAGCACCTGCACGCGTCGATCGATGCGTACGCGCGCGCCACCGGCGTGCCGTATCTCAACCCCGAATCTCCGACGGTGCAGCTCGATCTGCTCGGCAGCGCGCGCGTGATCGCGTGGCAGGAAGGGAAGGCCGAATTCCTGTTCGCGGGCGAAGGATGTTGGAGCGAGCTCCCTCATCTATATGCGCGCTACGGCACGACCGCGGGAAGACTTCTGCTCGAGGAGATCAAGAAGCTCGAGCACGCGACCTGCGCGCTCGCGCTCGACAGCGGCATGCAGGCGACCGCGCTCGTCCTCGACGCGCTGATGGCCCCGCGCGCGCACGCGGTCCTGATGCGCCAGGTCTACAACAAGACGCGCGTCTACCTCGACTGGATGGCGCAGCGGCTCGGCGGCTCGATGACGATCGTCGACGACGGCGACACCGCGGCGCTCGAGGCCGCGCTGCGTCCCGAGACGCGCCTCGTCTTCGCGGAGACGTTCACCAACCCGCGCGTCTACGCGCAGGATCTCCCCGCACTGTCCGCGATCGTGAAGCGATCGAAGGCGAAGCTCGTGATCGACACGACGATCGCGACGCCGTGGGGGCTGAAGTCTCCCGCGCTCGATCACGCGGATCTGGTCGTCGCCAGCGGCACCAAGGCGCTCGGCGGCGCCGATACGGATCTGTGGGGCTACGTGGCGACGCGCGATCCGATGCTCGGCAACGCCGTCATGGATCTGGTCGCGATGCGCGGCGGCATCCTCGACTGGCGGCGCGCGACCGCGATCCTCGCCGGGCTCCCGCACGCGAGCGCGAACCACCTGCGCCGGTGCGAGACCGCGACCCGCGTCGCCGCGTTCCTCGCGTCGCATCCGCGCGTGAGCGAGGTCTTCCATCCGTCGCTCGCGCCCTCGGATCAGTACGCGCGCCCCGGATCGCTCTTGTCGTTCCGCGTGCGCGACGCCTCGGAAGATCAGATGCGCCACCTCGCCGACGTCCTCGCGACGACGACGATCGTCCGCTACGCGCTCTCGTTCGACGGGCTCGCGACCAAGGTCAATCACCACAAGACCGTGAGCGAGTACTTCACGCCCGACGATCAGCTGCGCAAGTCGGGCTTCGATCGCCTGATCCGCCTCGCGTGCGGGCTCGAGGCCGCCGACGACGTGATCGCCGCGCTCAACTGGACGCTGCACCACGGCGATGCCGTCACGCCCGCGCAGATCGAAGCGTGGCAGGCCGCGCGCGCCGCGGAGCTCGGGCTCACTTCGCGCGAACGAAGCTGATCGACGACGCGCAGGTGTCCTTGTACTTCGTGCCCTTGTAGGCCGACTTCAAGGTCAAGACGATCGTCTTCGTCTTCACCTTCGACGGGAACGTCACGTAGTTCGCGACGCCGTCGGTCGAGATGCGCTCGTCGCGCGACATGCACGTCTCGTCGCCACAGCCGCACGGATCGTGCACCTCGTGCACGCCGTTCTCCTTCTTGACCTTGGGCACCGCGTCCTCGAGATCGGCGGTGAACTGGCCGGCGTCGGTGTCGATCGTGAGCGACTCGGGGCGCGCGTTCTGCTCGGCGAGCGCGAACGACTTCGCGAAGTGCGAGAGGAACTGGAAGCCCTCGAGCGTCTCCGCCTTCTTGAACGTGAAGGTGATCGTCGCGCCGGCGCCGTCGCCCGGCAGGCCCTCGCACCACGCGGTCTTCGCGTCGTCGTCGACGAGCAGCTCGGGGCCGTGGCACAGCTTCGGCTTCTTCTCGCACAAGGTCGTGCTGGCCGCGACGGTCAGCTCGTCCTTGCCGACGACGAGCTCGGCGTCGGGGTACGCGCTGCCGAGGCTGACGTCGGCGGCGACCGGCGCCTTGCTGTCCGCGTGCGCGGTCGCGGCCGCACACGAGATCAGGAACACGGACTTCTTCATGCGCGCGAGCCTACGACGATCTGGAACACGTTGCCCTCGGGATCGACACGGTCGCCCGCCGTTTCGGCATCGTCGCTCGCGAACACGAGCTTGATCGGTGTGCCTTCGCGCACCGGCCCGACGGTGACGTCGATGTGCGCGGGGATCGCGTGCAGCGCGAGGCCGTCGAGCTCCACCCAGCCCGGCTCGCGATGGAGCTCGGCCAGCCCGAGCGTGTCGCGATAGAAGGCGGTCATCCGATCGATGTCTTTGACGAACAGGATCGCGCGCGCGAGCTTCATTGATCCTCTGTCGCTTTCTTCAGGCGTTCATCGAGCCACGCCAGATCGGCAAGGTCCTTCGGCCTCCCGGCGGCTCGCTTGTTCGCTGCAAGATCCTGGAGACTCAGGACCGGCACGGCTCCGGTTCCGAGGTCGACCATCACGCGATGTGCCCACGCATCGTCGAACACGAGACCATCGACGCCGCTCAGGATATCGATTCGGATCGGAGCGACGCCGATCTGGAAGACGGTGTCCCCATCGAAGAGATCCGCAACGGTGAGATCGAAGATCGGAGCGCCGAACTGCGCGAGTGCTCTCATCACCCGTTTCGCGTTCTCTTCGGTCGGGCGCACCCAGATGTCGATGTCGCCGGTCGCGCGAACATGGCCGTGCGCGGAGAGGGCGAAGGCGCCGACGATCAGGTAGTCAGCGCCGGCCGCGGACAACGCGGACAACATCTCGGCGAAATGTGGGTTCATCGACATGTCCCGCGAATGCCCATGCGTCGAGCGCGAGTTGCCACATCATAGCCATCCGCTCTGCCGGAGTGCCTGGGACGACCTCGGGCTCGTTGCGCAGCTCGTCGCGACGCACCTTCCGAGTTGCCCACTTCGTCCGATCCACGGACAGATGATAGCAGACGGTCACGACCGGGCCGCATCGATCCAGCTCTCGGGGTCTTCGATCCACGTGCGGAGGAGGCCGAGCGCGGTCGCGGCGTAGAAGCCGTCCTCGACGCGCTCGTCGTAGCTGTACTTGATCACGACCTCGTGAGTCTGCGCGTCGATGCGCCCGACCGTCACGAACAGCGGACAATTGCCGTACTCGTACAGGTGGTGATACGCGGCGTCGATGCCGAGGCTGCCGAGGTTGGCGACGAACGCGCTCGTGTACATCGGATCGTCGCCGATCAGCGCTTTCGGCGCGAGGCCGCGCGCGTCGAGCCAACGCAGGAGCGAGACCGCCGGCGACAGGATGAAGCCGGGCAGCTTGAGGAAGAAGCCGAGCTCCTTGTCGACCTTGCTGATCGCGTCCGACTTCGCGACCTTGATGTCGGTCGTGAGCGCCGCGACCATCGCGTCGAAGCTCTCGTCCTTCGCGAAGCCGCGCTTCACCGTCGCGAGCGGCGCGTCGTCGCGGAACGCCTTCTTCGCCGCGAACGTGAGGAACACGCCGCGTCGATCGAAGATCCGCTTCCCGGCGATGAAGCGGTTGAGGTGAGGACGCTCGTAGAGCACGCGCGCGAGCGCGTACAGCACGAGGTGGAACATCGTCGCGCGCTGACCGGTGCGCGTGTTGCGCGTTTCGATCCACGTCGTGGCCTTTTTCAGATCGAGCCGCTGCTCGAAGTACACGACCGATTCGTTCCGGCCGCGCATGAGGAACGGCATCATGCGCCGATACGGCGCGACCTTCGCGAGCGTGCCATCGCGACGACGTCCGAACATGCGG
>DATJIA010000379.1:0-6296 GCA_035493675.1 Kofleriaceae bacterium
CGATCGCGGGTCGGGTCGAGGCGCGCGAATTGCGCGAGGCGGAGCGCCCACACGAGGTACGCGTCGGCGCAGGTGAAGCGATCGCCGACGAGGTACGCGTGGCCGTCGAGGGCGCGGGAGACGTGATCGAGCGCGGGCGGCGCGCACGTGCGCGCGAACGCCTTCACCGGGTCCGGCACCGAGTCGGTGAAGATCGGCCACAGCACCTTCTTGTGCAGCTCGGTCGCGACGAAGCTGAGCCACTGATCGTGGCGGTAGCGATCGAGCGAGCCGGGCGGCGGCGCGAGACCGGAGGCGGGCCGCTGGTCCGCGAGGTACGGCGCGACCGCGCACGTCTCGGTGAGCAGCGCGCCGTCGTCGGTGCGGAGCGCGGGGACGAGCCCGGTGGGCAGGATGTCGAGGTAGCTGGCGCCGGTGTCGGTGAGGATCTTGGTCTTGCGGTCGAGCCGGTGAAGCGTGAGCGGGATCTCGGCCTCGTGCGCCACGATGCGCACGGCGAGCGAGCAGGTGAGCGGCGAGCAGTAGAGCTCCATGGGCTCACGATCGCGCCGCGCCGGCCCGCGCGGCAGTGGCGAATTCGACCGATAACCGACGGTTTTCGCCACTGGCTGATTCGATCGGAAAGCGGTCGATTTCGCCAGCGCGGCGCTGGGCGCGCGGGCATCATGGGACGCATGGCCCGCACGGTCGCGATCCTGGTCGCCGACGGCATCGCCGACTCCGGCCTCGCCGTCGCGCTCGACATCCTGCGCGCGGCCAACGCGATCTGCGCGCGGCAGGGCAAGCTGCCGGTGTTCGACCCGTATGTCGCGTCGCCGAAGGGCGGCCGCGTGCGCGCGGCGTCGGGGCTGACGATCGACGGCACCAAGCCCGCGATCCGCGCCGCGGGCGCGCACTTCGTCCTCGTCCCGGGCCTGTGGGTGGAGACGCCGGCCGATCTCGACCGCGTGCTCGCGCGCGACGATCTCGAGCCGAACCTGCGCGCGATCGCGCGTGCACACGCGCGCGGCGCCGTGATCGGCAGCTCGTGCTCGGGCGCGTTCCAGCTGGCGAAGACCGGGATCCTCGATGGCCGGCGCGCGACCACGACGTGGTGGCTCGCCGGCGAGCTGCGCCGGCGATTCACCGCGATCGACGTGATCGAAGGCGAGGCGCTGATCGTGGACGATCGGATCATCACCGCGGGCGCCGTGTTCGCGGTCGCGGATCTCGCGCTCAACCTGGTCGCGCGCTGGGTCGGCCCGGGCGTCGCCCGCGAGACCGCGCGCGTGCTCTTGCTCGATCGCCACGCCTCGCAGGCGTCGTACATGGCGCTGCGTTTCACGGCGACCGACGATCCGATCGTGCGCAAGGCCGAGACCTGGGCCCGCGCGCACCTCGACGAGGCGTTCGACATGGGGACGCTCGCGCGCAAGGCCGGCGCGAGCCAGCGGACGCTGGCGCGCCGCCTCGAGGAGGCGGTGGGGACCAGCCCGATCGGCTTCGTGCAGCGGCTCCGCGTCGAGACCGCGATCCATCTGCTGGAGACCTCGCGCCTCTCGATCGACGAGATCAGCGCGCGGGTCGGCTACGCGGACGCCGAGACCCTGCGCCGCCTGGTCCGCCGCGAGACCGGCCTCGCCCCGCGCGAGATCCGCCGGCGAATCACGGCCGGCCCTTGAATCCCGGCAACCGGACGCCGTCGAACGGTGTCCGACCGGCAGACGGCGCCCGCAGGGATCGTCAATCCGGATCGATTTGAACCGCGGGGGTCGACCGCTTATGCTCACGGCCGGGGGTCACGGGTGAACTCACTGATCCATCTCACGCACGACTGCAACCTGCGCTGTCCGTACTGCTTCACGGGCACGAAGTGGAACAAGGAGATGGACGTGGAGACCGGCAAGAAGGCCGCGGACTTCACGATCGATCACGCGAAGACCAACGGGGAGCGCGCGATCCTGTCCTTCTTCGGCGGCGAGCCGATGCTCTGCTTCGACACGATGAAGGAGATCGTGCTGCACGCCGAGGAAGAGGCGAAGCGGCGCGGCGTCACCGTCCTGTTCCGCATGAACACGAACGGCACGCTCATCACCGACGAGCACCTCGCCTTCTTCGAGGAGCACGACCTGATCTTCGTCTTGTCCGTCGACGGCAACCAAGAGATGCACGACATCGAGCGCAAGACGACCGGCGGCAAGGGCAGCTTCGCGCAGATCGCGAAGCGCTTCCCGAAGTTCCTCGAGCACAACCCCGCGCTGATGATCTCGATCGTCATCACGCCGGCGAACGTGTCGCACGCCGCCGAGGGCTTCGCGTACCTGCTCGACCAAGGCTTCAAGTACCTCATCGTCAAGCCGGACGTCACCCAGCCGTGGTCGCGCGAGGACGTCGCCGAGCTCGATCGCCAGTACGCGAAGGCCGGCGAGGACTACCTCGCGCGCGCGCGCCGCGGCGACGACGTCTACGTCAACCTCTTCGACGACAAGTGGCTCGCGCACACGCGCGGCGCCGAGGCGATGGGCACCCGCTGCGACGTCGGCACGTCGCAGATCTCGATCGCGCCGTCCGGCAACATCTATCCGTGCGTGCGCTGGGTGAAGGAAGAGATCGACACCGTGCCGCGCCTCGGCCACGTCTCGATCGGCTTCGATCCGGTCGCGCTCGCGCGCATCCGCGCCGAGAGCCACGCGCCCAAGTCGCCGTGCAACGACTGCTCGTACAACGACGGCCGCTGCGCCAACGAGTGCGCGTGCGAGCACTACTCCGCGACCGGTCGCATCGACACGCCCGCGCCCGCCCTGTGCGAGCACGAGCGCGTCATCGTCCCGATCGCCGATCGCGTCGGCGACACGCTCTGGCGCGAACGCAATCCGATTTTCCTGCGCAAGCAGTACGCGACCACCACCGTCCCGCATCCCGAGGAGATCGAGTCATGAAGAAGAAGCTGCCGGTCGTCACGTCGAAGAAGAAGCTGCCTGCGGAGGAACAAGCCGCCAAGTCGCTCGCGGTCGCGCCGGTGAAGGGCGGCAGCAAGCCGTCGTTCCCGAAGCGCGGTGACCTGCGCAAGGGCGCCGCGATCCTCGGCGGCGCGATGCTGGTCGCCTCGGGCGGCGCCGCGTTCGCGAAGGACGCCGGCTCGAAGGCGGTGAACCCGGGCTCGATCGACGGCAACCCGCTCCCCAAGAAGGCGCCGAAGATCAAGATGCACCGCGAAGGCGGCGGCATCGGCCCCTCGATGATGGTGTGGGAGCCCGAGGACGTCGAGGCCTTCCTCAACTGGAAGTTCGCGCACGACGGTCACCTCGACATCAAGACCGCGTACGAGATGGATCTCGGCGACGGCATGAAGGTGACGCTCGACGGCTTCGACGAGAAGGCGATGATCGGCTACGAGTTCGTCTACGGCGACGACGACGAGCAGTTCAACGACAAGGCGGTCGCGAAGCTCGCCGACATGATGAAGGCGAAGAAGGCCGCGGTCCTCGTCATCAACATGACGGGCACGCCCGACGAGTCGACCCTCTCGAAGAAGGTCTCGAAGTTCTTCGCGGCGGTGAAGAAGAACCCGCCGGGCTCGACCGCGGTCGAGGCGAAGCCGCAGCCGATCGAAGAGATGCATCCGTCTCCCAAAGCCTGCTGAAGCACGACGGTGGGCGGGGGCGTGATCGTCTCGGCGCGTCCGCGCGTCGAGCTGGACCGGGACGGACGGTTGGTCGCGGAGCGCGGGACGCTGTCGTCGCCGCGCGACGCGTTCGCGTCGGGCCTCGAGCTCGCGGCGATCGCCGCCGACGAGCTCGGCGCGCCGATCTTCAAGGCGGCGCGCGCGCCGATCGCCGCGCAGCGAAAGCTGGTGGAGCGCATCGCGCGGGTCTTACATCGCGCGCACGGCGTACGCGTCGCGTCGGCCGCGGCGACCGTCTTGCTCGACGTCTTCGAGGGCACGAGCGATCGCGGACTTCGTGACGAGAGCATGTACGCGTACCTCGCGCTCCTGTCGAAGACGCGCGTACGCCCGCTGCGCGAGTCGATGATCGCGAACCTCGATCGCGTACGCGCTGAGCTCGACGCCGCGCAGAAAGAAGCGCTGGATCGATCGTGGGACGCGATCCTTCCGGAAGCGCCGCCGTATGCGTCGTGGTTCGGATCTCCGAAAGACGATCCGCACCCGACCTTCCGCGTGGTCTGCCAGGTGCAAGACGTCTTCTTCTCGGCGTGGCGCCACGAATTCCGCAAGCTCGGCTTTCGATCCGACGGGCACGCGACCGACGATCGGATCACCTACGTCCGCGACGATCGCACGACCAAGATCGTCGTCGACTACGTGAAGAAGGGCGAGGGCATCTTCACCGCGATGCACGACCCGCGCGTGCACGCGGTCATGTTCCTCGGTCACAGCGACTGGTGGGCGCGCGTGCCGCGCAACCTCGAGCGCGCGCCCGATCAGCGCGGCGACAAGCTGCTCGTCTTGATCATGTGCTTCGGCAAGCACTTCTTCCACGCGCTGCACGCGCGCTATCCGCGCGCGCACATCGTGACGACCAAGGATCCGACCGAGGATCCCGAGGACGAAGCGCTGCTCGAGCACGTCTTCGCCGGGATCAGCGCGCGCGCGAGCTGGGCGGCGATCCGTCGGGCGGCAGATCAAGATCGCACGACCGAGAAGAACTTCATCTTCCCGAACGACTGGCGCTACATCGCCGGCGTGATCGACGAGGATCGCGACGGCCAGCTCGACCGCTTCGATCGCTTCTGCAACGTCGGCGCACGCAAGAAGCTCGCGGGCGCCCGATCGATCGAGGACAGCTTCGTGCCGGACCCCGTCGGCATGCACCCGCGCGGCGCCGAGCTGTCGCCGCGCGAGCTCGACGGCGCGCCGGTCTTCGAAGCCGCGCTCATGCTCAACTCCTTGAGCTACGACAACTGGTGGCTCGATCAGATCAACCAAGATCAGCACGTCGTCGCCGGCGGCTGGCACGCCGCCGCGCCCGGCGACACGCGCTGCACGCGGATGGCGGCGGCCACGCGCGACGGCGACGCGATCGTGCGCGTCTCGTGCAGCACGCGCTACGCGCGCGCGTCGCAGCCCGCGCTCACCGCGATGGTCGTCTACGAGGGCTGGTGGCACCTGGCCGGGCTCGTGCCCGCGCGTCACCGCCCCGCCCCGCTCGATCGCGCGCTGATGGGCGTGCTGCTGGTCGCGCACGCGCTCGCGAACAGCGACTACCGGCGCCCGGATGAGGTCTTCCACGCGTTCTTGCGACGCTGGGGCTTCCCCGCGCACCTGCCGTATGTCGACGCGGTCAAGACCGTCGAGTACGACGAGGACTGGGAGTCGGGCTCGCCGAAATCGGTCGCGAAGTATCGCGAGCAGATCGCGCCGGCGTCGCTCGCGCGGCTCGCGCTGGCGGTGACCGCGCTCGGCGCGTGCGGCCACGCGGTCGCGCCCGCGTCGCCCGACGCGCCCGCGATCGTCTCGATCGACGCGCCGCTGCTCCCCGACGACACCGTGCCGTGCGATCACCCCGACGCGTGGCCGTACGCGCTGCACTCGACCGCGCATCCGGTGACCGTGCACTACCGCGTGCCCGACGAGCGCGACATGGCGGAGCAGGTCATGGGGCTCGTCGATCATTCGTGGGACGTCGAGACGGGCGTGCTCGGCTTCCGCCCGCCGATCGACGACGGCGCGAAGTGCGGGCCCGACGGATCGTTCGATGTCTTCCTCTGGCGCGGCCACGAAGAATGCTTCGTCGACGTGATCGCCGAGCACGACGCGACGCCATGGGACGATCGCGCCGCGTATCTCGTCGTCGATCCGTGGGGTCCGTACGGCGGTGCGATCCTCGACACCACGGTCGCGCACGAGCTGAACCACGCGATGCAAGCCGCCGATGACTGGGACGACAGCGCGATCGTCTACGAGATGACGTCGGTCTTCGTCGAGGATCAGGTCTACGACGACGACAACCAGTACGTCGATCAGATCAAGGACTTCCAGGCGCACCCCGAGTGGTCGCTCGATCACGACGATCAATACGAGACCTGGTACATGTACGGATCCGCGCTGTACCTGCGCTTCGTGCGCGATCGATATTTCAACGGTGACGCGAGCTTCGCCGGCGCGATGTGGATGGCGCTGCGCTCGCCGTACGGCGCGGGCGATCCGGACTTCGAGGACGCGCTCGATTCGCTCTTGAAGCCGAAGGGCACCAGCTTCCTCGGCTCGATCCCCGAGTTCGAGCGCTGGCGCGTCTACACCGGCGCGCGCGACGACGGCCACCACTTCGAAGAGGGCGCCACGTTCGCCGAGCCCG
>DATJIA010000380.1:0-16453 GCA_035493675.1 Kofleriaceae bacterium
GCGCGCGGTCTTCGCTCCGGCCGAGGCCCGAAGCCAGAGGCCAGAGGCCCGATCAGAACGTCCCGCCGATGCCGAGCGTGACGCCGCCCGCGGGCGGCGCCGCGTCGTTGCCGGGCGTCTCGGTCGCGCGGAGCACGACGCTGAGGCGGCGGTGGCCGTCGTCCGAGAGCGGAACGCGGCGCGCGGGATCGCGGAGGATGTCGAGCGCGACCTCCTGGTTGAGCTGGCCCGTCGAGTCGACGCCACCGGCGATGCGCAACGCGGTCGCGTCCGAGAGCTGCAGGTGCACCGAGGCGCCGCCCGACGCGCGGACCTCGCCGGTCGCCGGCGTGGTCTCGACCGACGCGGTGCCGCCGACGGCGACGCGATCGCTCACGCGGTGGCGCACCGCCGCTTCCATGCTCGCCGTCATCTGGCCGTCGTCGGACGCGACGCCCGCGGTGACACCCGCGTGCGTGTTCGGACCGACGTCGCCCGCGACCTCGACCGATCCGCCCGTGATGCGTCCCGGTTGGCCCGTGAGGTCGTTGTGCGGCTGGCCGGTGACGGCAGCGGTGACCGGGCCCGCGCTCGCCGAGACCTCGACCTCGCCGGTCGTCGGATCCTGCGTCGCATCCATCGGCGACTCGTCCGGCTCGCCCTGGCGCGTCGGCGCATCGCCCGGCGGCTGCACCGCCGGATGTCCCGGGGGCGCGAGCGTGATGTGCGGAACCGCGATCGCGAGCTGCACGGCGACCTGGTTGCCCCACAACCGATGGATCGCGCGCATCGACGCTTCGTAGTCGGCGGGGTGATGGCGGAGGATGTCCGCGAGCTCCGCGAGCGGCGCTTGCGGATGCGTGACGGCGAGCGCGTTGATCTGCTGCACGCTCGGGTGGACGAACGCGTCGATCGCGTCCTGGTTGGGCGCGGCTTGCGCGGGTTGTGAGGCCGGTTGCTGTGCGCGTTGCTGACCACCCATGGTGAGCAGAATACGCTATCCAGCCCCCGGACCTTCCCGTGGTAAACAGCTCGCATGGCCCCGGTTCACAAGCCGAAACCAGGCGAGGACGCCGTCTTCCGCACGCTCAGCGGGATCCCGCTCAAGAGCACGTACACCCCTGACGACCTCGCCGCCGCCGGCTGGAAGTACGAAGAGCGCCTCGGCGACCCGGGCCAGTATCCGTACACGCGCGGCCCGCACGAGACGATGTACCGCGGCAAGCCGTGGACGATGCGCATGTTCGCCGGCTTCGGCACGCCCGAGGACACCAACCAGCGCTTCAAGTTCCTGCTCGCCAACGGGCAGACCGGTCTGTCGACGGCGTTCGACATGCCGACGCTCATGGGCTACGACCCGGACCACGCGCGCTCGCTCGGCGAGGTCGGACGCGAGGGCGTCTCGGTCGCGTCGCTCGACGACATGATGCGCCTGTTCGGCGACATCCCGCTCGATCAGGTGTCGACCTCGATGACGATCAACGCGCCGGCGGCGGTGCTGCTCGCGCTCTACGTCGCGGTCGCCGACAAGCAAGGCGTCCCGCCGTCGAAGCTGCGCGGCACGCTGCAGAACGACATGCTGAAGGAGTTCATCGCGCAGAAGGAGTGGATCAGCCCGATCCGCGCCCACATGCGGATCATCCGCGACATGCTCGCGTGGTGCACGCGCGAGATGCCGCTGTGGAACACGATCTCGATCAGCGGCTATCACATCCGTGAAGCCGGCGCGACCGCGGTGCAGGAGCTCGCGTTCACGCTCGCCGACGGCATCGGCTACGTGCAGCTCGGCATCGACGCCGGGTTGGACGTGGACTCGTTCGCGCCGCGCCTCTCGTACTTCTGGGACGTCCACAACGACTTCTTCGAGGAGATCGCGAAGTTCCGCGCGGGCCGCCGCATGTGGTCGAAGATCATGCGCGAGCGTTTCGGCGCGAAGAACCCGCGCTCGTGGATGCTGCGCACGCACGCGCAGACCGCGGGCGTGTCGCTCATGGCGCAGCAGCCGCTCAACAACGTCGTGCGCACGACGATGCAGGCGCTCGCCGCGGTGCTCGGCGGCACGCAGTCGCTGCACACGAACTCGTACGACGAGACCTACGCCCTTCCCACCGAAGACGCGGCCGAGCTCGCGCTCCGCACGCAGCAGGTGATCTACGAAGAGACCGGCGTCTCCGCGGTCGCCGATCCGCTCGCGGGCTCGTACTTCGTCGAGACGCTGACCGATCAGGTCGAGGCCGCCGCCTGGCAGTACATCGAGAAGATCGACGCGATGGGCGGCATCGTGCGCGCCGTCGAGGAAGGCTACCCGCAGCGCGAGATCGCGCGCAGCGCGTACGAGTTCCAGCGCGAGGTCGACACCCACCGCCGCGCGATCGTCGGCGTGAACAAGTACGTCACCGAGGGCGAAGGCGATCACATCCCGACGCTCAAGATCGATCACGCCGGCGAGGCCTCGCAGATCGATCGCATCAAGTCGGTGCGCGCCACCCGCGACGCCAACACCGCCGATGCCGCGTTGCGCGCGGTGAAGGCCGCCCTGCGCGACGACACGATCAACGTCATGCCGCCGATCCTCGACGCGGTGAAGGTCGGCGTCACGCTCGGCGAGATCTGCGAGCTGTTCCGCACCGAGCTCGGCGAGCACCGCGACCCCGCGTACCTGTAACGCTCGCCCGCCGCCTGTTTCGCGCTCCGAAACCGAAACATCTGAAAAGGCCGGCGGTGCGGAGCCTCGTGATCGCACGAAGATCGGCGGCCGCGCCGATGTCGGCGCTCGGGAAATGAACCCCGACGGCGCGACCCCCTCGCCACGTGCACGTCTGCCGCGAATTGCCATGTCAATCGGCTGCCGAATGGCTCCTGCAGACATAAACTGCCCTAAGTATGACAAGGCGGCGGCGGTCGGCGTGGAACAAGAAGCGCAAGGGGCAGCTCGAGATCGATCTGCGCCGACGCACCACGCGCGGCGTGCTCCACAAGAAGCTCGGCCGCCCCATCACCGGCCGGCGCATGGATCCACGTCATCGCACGCGCCCCGAGCACGACGCACGTCATCCGGTGCATGTCGTCCTGCGCGTGACGCGCGAGGTCTCGAACCTGCGCACGCGCCACGCCTATCGCGCGATCCGCCACGCAATCGATCGTTGCCGCGCGCGCGCCGACTTCCGGATCGCGCACATGAGCATCCAGTCGAATCACATCCACCTGCTCGTCGAGGCCGACGACAAGGACGCGCTCCGCAGCGGCATGCAGGGCTTCGCGATCAGCGCGGCGCGGCGCTTGAACCGCGAGCTACGCCGCCCGCGCGGCGACGTCTTCGCGTTCCGCTATCACGCGACCGCGATCACGAACCCGACGCAGGCGCGCAACGCGATCTGCTACGTCGTCAACAACTGGCGGCACCATCGGTGCGATCGCCACGACACGCGTCGCTTCGATCCGTACTCGACCGCCCACGCGATCGCCGACTGGCGCATCGAGCCGCACCCCGATCAGCTTCCGGTCGTTCGTCCGACGACGTGGCTGCTCGCCGAAGGCTACAAACGCGCGGCGTGGATCGATCCGACCGAGATCCCCGGCCCGGACCCCATGCCGTAGACGTCAGCGCGGCGCGGCGGGCGGCAGCGGAATCGCGATCATCCCGGGCGCACGCACCTCGAGCGAGAGCATTCCGTACGCGTACCCGTCGCCGTCGACGTCGCGTGCGCCGACGCGAAGCGCGACGCCGATGCCGAGCTCGCCGCGCGTCACGCCGAGGAACATCGGTCCGTCGACTCGCTCGTCGAATTCGACGAGCACGCCCGCGGCGGCGCCGTATCCATCGAACAGCGCGTCGGTGCCCTTTCCCGACGGCACGTCGAACAACGTCTCGGCGAGGGCCGTCGGTCCGATGCGCCAGCGCTGGTGACCGTTCACGACCACGTGCGCGAACCAGACACCCTCAGCGAACGGACCGATCTCGACGCCGCGATGTCCGTTGCGCGCGTCGATGCGATCGAACACGGCGCCGAGGCTGAGGTCGAACGGCTCCGGCGGATGTTCCATGAGCTCGAGTGGCGTTACCGCTGCGCGAAATTCGGTGATGACCGACGTGTCGTGCACCTCGAGCTTCTGGCGAGTGTCGACCGACGCGACATGACCGGCGCCGGCGCCACCGCCCACGCCGAGGCGTACCGGCGGCGTACATGCACCGAACGCGAGCGAGACGAGCACGATCGTGCGCATGGAGCTCGTATCGCCCAGGAGGTGCCGGTGTTGCGCGAATCTCACGCTGGCAACGAGCGGACGTAGTCGGCGAGGAAGTCGAGGCGGTCCTTGCCCCAGAAGCGGGCGCCGTCGGGCGTGACCCAGCAGGGGACGCCGGGGCAGGCGTCGTCGTCGAAGGACGCGAGCGCGGCGGCGGCGGCGAGCCCGGCGGCGGGCGCGTGCGCGGCGGCCAACAGGGACGAAGGATCGAGACCGGCGGCGATCGCGGCGCGGGAGATCACGGACGGATCGTTGACGTCCTGCGACTCGATCCACGCGGCGCGGAAGAGCGCGCGATCGAGCGCGAGCGCGCGCGCGGGATCGAGATCGCGCGCCGCGTAGTACGCGCGCGCGGGCAGCTCTTCGCGGCCGAGCGGCGACCGTGCCCACACCGCGGCGCGCGCCTCGAAGACGCCGGGCGCGAGCAGCTTGATCGGGATCGAGAAGCGATCGGCCCAGCGGATCACGTCTTCGCGGTGATAGCTCGTCTTGGCCGGCGACTCGGCGCCGCCGACGAGCTCGGCGATCTTCACGCCGCGATCCTTCGGCACGAAGATCGGGCGCGGCTCGATCGTGATCGGGAGCCCGGCGAGCGCGCGCTCGGCGAGCACGACGCCGAGGTACGCGTTCGGCGAGTGATAGATCGTGTACCGCGCGACGATCATCGCGGCGCGGCGTCGTAGGCGCGCGGGATCTTGCGCGGGTCGTACGGTTTCGGCCGCCCGCGGAGGATCGCCATCGGCAGCGCGACCAAGACGAGCAGCGCGACCATCCCTTCCATGATCGTGAAGCGCAGCATCGCGCGCTGCACCGGGTCGGTGCCGAGCCAATAGAGGATGCCGCCGCAGAGCGCCGCGATCACGACCAGCGCGATCGCGCTGCCCCACGTGCCGGTGATGAACTTCGCGTCGGGGCTGTTGATCAAGATCCGCTCGTGCAGCGCGCGCAGGATCTCGCCGTACGCGCGCTCGTGCGCGGGATCCTTCTTGTCGGCGTCGAGCAGGCCGGAGCTGAGCGCGAACTTCGTCCCGTCCTTGTGGTGCATCTCGCACGTGGTCGTGCCGCCGAACGCCGACAGCCGCACCTGCACGATGTCGGTCAACGCGAACGTCGCCCGCGACTCGGGCTTGCCGACCGTCTCGAGCGAGAGCTGCGCGGCCTCGAGCCGATACATCGCCTTGCCGAGCTTGCCGCCGATCGACAACACGAGCTCGATCGGCTCGAAGACGTCTTCGCGATACACGGCGGCACTCTATCAGCGCAGCGGCACGCGGACGGCGGCAATGTCGGTCAGCCCGTCGGGCGCGGCGCGATCCGCCGAGACGCCGCGCACGACCAGCGCGTCCCCGTCGAAGGCGGCGTCGGCGGTGACGTCCCAGCGGATGTCGCCGGTCGGCGCGTCGGGGCAGCGCGCGGCCCACGCGATCGGCGCCGACGCGCACGCGGGATGATCGAGCCGGCACGCGACCGCGAGCTCCTCGCACGCGTGGTGCGCGCCGTGATCGTCGCGCACCGCGACGCCGATCGCGAAGCGCGCGAGCAAGCGGCCGGGCGCCGGCGTGTCGAGCGCGATCGACGCGGCCCAGTCGGTGCCCGCGGCGGTCGTCGTCGCGCACGGGATGCCGTCCCAGACGTACCAACCGCCGTTGGACGTCGCGTGGATCGCGATCAAGCAGGTGACGTCGTCGAGCTCACCGCGCATCGAGACGATCTTCACGTCGCCCTGATGATCGACGCCGGCGCCGAGCCCCGAGGTCTCTTCGCACGTCACCGAAGGCGCGTCGTCGTCCGAAGAAGCCGCGCAGTAGTCTTCGATCTTCGCGAACGGCCCGGCGAGGCCGCCGTCGTCGGCGTCGGTGGGCGACGCGGCCGCGGCGATCGGCGCCTCGATCGCGATCGACCCCTTTCCGATCGATCGGAGATGTCGCTTCACCGTGCGGCTCGATCGCAGCGCGAGCGACGCGCGATACGCGGTCTCCGCGCCCGCGCGATCGCCCTTCGCCTCCTTCGCGCGCCCGAGGTTGTAGAGCGACGCCGCGCGCACGCGCGTGCTCGCGCCCGCCGCCGTCGACGCCGACGTCGACGCGGCGACCGCGCGATCGAGATCGCCCGCGTGGAGCGCGGCCCAGCCGAGCTCCGACAAGGCGCGCGCGTCCCCAGGCGCCGCCGCCACCGCGGACTCGAACGACGCGACCGCGCCGCCCCAATCGTGCTCGTGCGCGAGCTGTCGACCACGCCGCAAGGCCGCCTTGTAGTCGTGCGATCGCGGCGACGCGTTCGACGCATCGGTCACCGTCGGATCCGCGACGCTCGCATCGATCGTCGACGGCGCGGGCACGGGCGCCGCCGACGGCGCCGCGTCGCGACCGTGACAAGCGGCGGTCGCGATCGCGCACACGACGAAAACGCGGTTCATCACCTCACGGGCTCCCGGCCCGGGAACGGTTACGGACGACCGAGCATTCCGTCAAGAGCCGCATCCTGTGTCATATTGCGAGACGTGCACCGGATCGTCGTCGACGCGATGGGCGGCGATCGCGCCCCCGAGGACATCGTCGCGGGCGCGGCGGAGGCCTCGCTCTCCATCGGCGCCGAGATCATCCTGGTCGGTGATGCCGCGATCATCGGCCGCATCCTCCCGCGCATGCGCCACGACGGCGCCAACGTGCGCGTCCATCACGCCGGCTCCCGCGTCGAGATGGACGAGAAGCCGGCCGAGGCGCTCGCCGCCAAGCCCGACGCGTCGATCGCGGTCGGCGCGGATCTGGTCGCACGCGGCGAAGGCGACGCGCTGGTCTCCGCCGGCAACACCGGCGCGAGCGTGCTCGCGTGCGCGCGCCGCTGGAAGCTGCTCGCCGGCGTGCGCCGCTCCGCGCTCGCCGCGGTCTACCCGACCGAGCTGCGCCGCGGCGACAAGGACGATCCGTTCTCGCTGATCCTCGACGTCGGCGCCACGATCGACGCGACCGCCGAGGATCTCGTCACGTTCGCGGTGATGGGCTCCGCGTACGCGAAGCTGATCTCGCAGAACCGCCGCCCGCGCGTCGCCTTGCTCTCGAACGGCGCCGAGGCCGGCAAGGGCCCGCAGGCGGTCGTGCGCGCGCACGAGCTCCTCTTGCAGACGACCGAGCTCAACTTCATCGGCAACGTCGAGGGGCTCGACATCCCGCGCGGCGTCGCCGACGTCGTCGTGTGCTCCGGCTTCGTCGGGAACGTCGTCCTGAAGATGCTCGAGGGCCTGACCGAGACGATGGTCCGGCTCGCCCGTTACGCGCACAAGGAGAAGCTGACCTGGCGGCTCGGCCTCATCGCGCTCAACAGCGCGATCGATCAGCTCAAGAACCTGTACGACTGGGAGCAGTACGGCGGCGCGCCGCTGCTCGGCTTCGAGCACCTGTTCATCAAGGCGCACGGGCGATCGTCGCCGCGCGCGATCACGAACGCGATCAAGGTCGCGAACAAGGCGTTGACCGGCAACCTGTGCGGCAACATCGCGCGCACGATGGCGGAGCTCGACGACCGCCGCGCGCGCGCCGCGAGCACCTGAGCCCGACGATGAGCTTGCTCGGCAGTGTCACTCGATCGCTCGCGCGCAGGGTCGGCCTCACCGTCGGGCCGGCGCCGGAGGCGCTGCCCCGCCCCGCCCCGCGCCACACGTTCCGCTGGGATCTCGACAAGACCTACCTGCGCACCGAGTTCGACTCGCTCCGCGATCTCGCGAAGACCGCGATCGAGACCGCCGCCGACAAGCAGGCGTACCCGGGCGCGCCCGCGCTCCTGCGCGCGCTGCGCGGCGAGGATCACCGCATCTGCATCGTCAGCGCGTCGCCGTCGCAGATGCGGCAGGTGCTCGCCGCCAAGCTCGCGCTCGACGGCGTCGAGTACGACGAGTTCGTCCTCAAGAACAACCTGAAGAACATCCTGCGCGGCCGGTTCCGCGCGATCCGCGCGCAGATCCCGTACAAGCTGCCCGCGCTGCTCGAGAGCCGCGGCGCGTTCCCCGCCGCGCCGTCCGAGACGCTGTTCGGCGACGACGCCGAGGCCGACGCGATCATCTATTGCCTCTACGCCGACATCCTCGCCGAGAAGGTCGGCATCAGCGATCTCGAGCGCATCCTCGCTGCCGCGCGCGCGTACCCCGACGAGGCCGAGCGCGCGCTCGCGCGCGCGCGCAAGGTGCCCAAGGCCGATGCGGTGCGCCGCATGTTCATCCACCTCGACAAGCGATCGCCGCCGCAGGGCTTCCGCCGCTACGGCCGCCGCGTCGTGCCGGTCTTCAACTACTTCCAGACCGCGGTCGTGCTCTACGGCGACGGCGTCTTGTCGGCGCGCCAGGTCTTGTTCGTCGCGCTCGAGATGCTCGACTCGCGGCAGTTCCACCTCGGCTCGCTCGCCAACTCGCTGCAGGATCTGATGCGGCGCGGCCGCCTCGAGCGCGAGGTCGCGCTGCGCCTGGCGACCGAGGCGTCGGAGGCCGCGAAGTCGGGCGCGCTGAGCGGCCGCAGCGATCTGCCGCCGTTCGACGACATCGCGCGCGCGTTCACCGATCGCGTGCGCCAGCTCGGCGGGACCGCGTACCCGTCGCCGCTCGACGACGACGAGCCGCTCGACTACGTCGATCTCGTCGACGAAGAGCACGAGAAGCGCCGCGGCCGTCGCCGCTGAGTGAAGTGGGGGTGGATTTTTCGCCCCACGGCCCCTGATGCCTGGAATCGCGGCGGCCGATGCGCACCCTCGCAACCGAATGTCAGCGCGGCTCGACGCGAGCGCGCGCCTCGTTTGTCGTAAAGATGGGCCGATCGATCCATGGGCCGGGTGACGTACACAACCATGGTCGCGCTCTGCGCGACCTTCGCAGCCGCGTGCGGGGGCACGACGGCGGCGACGCCCGACGCCGGCGCGGGCGATGCCCCGCCTCCGCCCGACGGCGGCGCCGACGCGATGCCGATGGCGTGCACCGAGCTGTCGACGCCCGCGATCACGATCACCGCGCTGCCGACGCACATCACCGGCGATCTCGACAACGCCGGCGCCGACATGACCGCGCCGATCGGCTGCACGACGAGCGACGCGCCGTACGGCGTGCAGACCGCGGGCAACGACGAGGTCGTGCGCGTCGACGGCCTCACCGCCGGCACCGACTACGTCGTGCGCCTGGTCGGCAGCGCCGATCTCTCGTTCTACGTGATCACCGGCTGCTCGTCGTCGTCGGGACCCGCCGCGCGCGAGTGCTTGCTCTACGAGGACCAGACGACCACCGGCGCCGAGGCGGGGCACTTCGTCGCGCCCAGCGGCGCCGTGTGGATCGTCGTCGACTACTACCAGAGCCAGCCGCCGACCGACGGCGCGTGGGCGGTCGATGTCTATCCGTCTCAGTGTACGGGCGATGCACAGTGCAGCGGCTCGACGCCGTCGTGCCTCGACGGCCGCTGCGTCGGCTGCTCGACGAGCTTCGACTGCACCGATCCGTCGAAGCCGGTGTGCAACACGTCGACCCACGTGTGCGGCGCCGGCACCAGCGGCTGCAGCGGCGACGACTCGAGCCCGCCGGAGAACGGCGACGACGGCCCCGCCGGCGCGCGCGCGCTGGTCCCCGACGCGCAGGGCTTCACGAGCTCGAACGGCCACGTCTGCAACTCGCCGTCGACGGAGCGCGACTACTTCGCGTTCACCGTCGCGACGCCGGGCGAGGACTGGGAGATCAACCTCGACTGGTCCGGCACCGCGGACCTCGATCTCGCGGTCACCGACGCCGCGGGCAAGACGATGGGGCTCAGCTACTACGAGCACGCCGAGGACATCGTGCTGACGTACCTGCCCGCGGGCACCTACTACGTCGCGGTCTCGCAGTTCGCGCAGCAGGCGCAGACCGCCGCGACCGCGTACACGCTGCGCACCGCGCGCATCTCGGACGCGTGCGTCGACGCCGATGACTGCGGCGCCGAGTATCGCAACCAGATCTATCGCGGCGCGTGCAGCGGCGGCGCGTGCGTCCCGATCGACGGCGCCGGCGCGCTGCCGCTCGGCGCCGCGTGCGACAGCGTGTCGGACTGCGCGGCCGGCTCGTCGTGCGCGAGCTTCTTCTTCACGGCCAACGCCGACACGCGCGACGTCTGCGGCGCGTACTGCGCGCACGACTCCGACTGCGCGTCGATGGGGCCCGGCTTCGTGTGCACGACGTACCTCCAGCAGAACTTCTGCGTCGAGAAGTGCACGAGCGATCTCGAGTGCCCGGTGTCGGTCTCGACGGTGCCGAACACGCCGCCGTGGGCGCGCCTCCGCTGCGACAAGACCAGCGGCCACTGCGTATAGTCCGCGGATGGATCTCAAGCTGTACTACGCGCCCTCGACGCGCGCCGGCCGCGTGCGCTGGCTGCTCGAGGAGCTCGGCGTTGCGCACACGATCGTCCGCGTCGACCCCAAGGCGAAGCGCGACGACTTCCTCGCGGTGTCGCCGCTCGGCAAGGTGCCGGTGCTCGCGATCGACGGGCAGGTGATGCTCGAGTCGACCGCGATGCTGCTCTTCATCGCCGACCGCTTCAGCCTGGGCGGCCTGGCGCCCGCGATCGACTCGCCGCTGCGCGTGCCGTATCTGCAGTGGCACGCGTACGTGCCGATCACGATCGAGCCGCCGGTCCTGGATCTCTACAAGCAGCAGGACGACGCGGCCAAGGCGGCGACGCGCGAGACCGCGCTGCGCGCGCTGCGCGTCCTCGACGACGCCTTCGCCGACGGCCGCGAGTACCTGCTCGGCGACTTCAGCGCGGTCGACTGCGCCGCCGGCCAGGTCGTCGGGTGGGCGCGCGGCGCCGCGATCCTCGACGAGGTCCCGCGCTTGCGCGACTACGGCCGGCGGATCGCCGCGCGCGACGCCTACAAGCGATCGCGCGCGGACTAGAACGGGTTACCGGTCGTGCAGCTGAACAAGTTGCCGCCGGTCGCCGGGTAGCGGTAGATGCCGCTGAAGCACATCTCGTCGAGCGAGCTGTCGCCGAACATCTCGGTCGAGCCGGTGTTGTTCTTGTACGTGCACGTCACCCACAGCTTGTCGCCCGAGTGCACCGCGATCGTCGGGTTCCACGGGTAGTTCTTCTGCTCGCTGAACGAGTATGGCTTGTCGAGCAGCGTCATCGGCGTCGACGAGCCGTTCGGCGTGAGCGTGACGAGCTGGTGGTTTGCGGTCTGGTGCATGTGCGGCCAGAGCGCGATCAGGTTCGCGTCCGCGGAGAGGGTGCATCCACCGTCGGCGGTGTGATCGGTGTTGTCCGACGGGATGTTGATGTTGAACGTCCCCGCGAACACCATCTCCGCCGTGTGCGCCGCGTCCGGGGCGCTCGGCAGCTCCTTGACGTAGATGTTCGTCTCGCCGCTGATCGGCTTGTCGAGGATGTTGAACAGGTGGAGGTTCAGGTTGATGTACGAGCCCGCGGAGACCTTCACGCCGACGCCGTCGGGGAACATCAGATCGTCGGTGCCGACGCCCGAGGCGAACAGCATCTGGTAGTCGAGGTTGCCGGCGCTGCAGTCGTACTCGCCGACCTTGGTCGCGTTCTGCGAGATCGTCACGACCGTGTGGTGCGTGCCCGTCGGCGAGTCGGCGTGGAAGCCGGCGATGTACATGTCCTTCGGGATCTGGATGCGTACGCACTTGTACGTATCCTTCTGTCCAGCCGTCAGGCTCCACGTCCGTCCGATCAGCTTGGTGAAGCCCGGCGGTGCGCCGCCGTCCGGCGTGCCCGGCGCGGCGTCCGCGCTGCCATTCGACGCATCGACGTCGCCCGAGTTCCCGCCCGTCCCACACCCCGCCGCCAAGACAAAGAACAACGCAGCCCAGGGGCCAATCCGGCGCATCAGGTACCTCCGCGGCGCAGCATACGGGGGCGTTGGAGCGCCGTGAAGCCGAAACCGTTGCACGCGTGTATGCTTCCGCTGACAGCGAGGATGGGCGACCTTCGCAATGTGATCGTTTTCGCGCTCGGCGGGGCCCGGTGGGCCGCCGAGATCAGGCACGTGCGCGAGGTCGTGAGCCTCGGGTTCGTGAGCACGGTGCCGACGGCGCCGCCGGGGATCGCGGGGGTGTTCAACCTGCGCGGGACCATCGTGCCGGTGCTCGATGTCCTGGCGCTGACCGGGCATCCGCCGCACCTGCCGCCGCGGCAGGGCGACGGCGCGCTGATCGTCGAGGTCGACGGCGCGGTCGCGGCGCTGCGGGTCGACAACGTCGACGAGGTCGCGAGCTTCGTCGTCGTGCCCGGGGCGGAGAAGGTCGTCGACGGACGCGGACGCGAGATGTTCTTGATCGATCCGGGCGTGCTCCTGCGGCGCTCGCTGGTCGCGGCGCAGGCGGTGCGCGCGCTCGATCACGGCGAGGCGGACGTGACGCTCAGCGGTCACTCGATCCCGGCCGACTCCACGACCGGCGCGCCGGCGGTGCCGCCGGACTTCGACGGAGACACGACGCTTGGCTGAGCGCGAGCACGGCGAGACCGACTTCGACGCCGACGAGCTCGCGATGCTCCGGCAGCTGTTCCGCGACGAGGCGCACGAGGCGCTCGAGCAGGTGACCGCGCGCGCGCTCGCCGCCGGCGCCGAGCCGCCGAGCGCGGACGCGCTGACCGAGATGATGCGCGTGACCCACACGCTCAAGGGCTCGGCGGGCACCGTCGGCATCAACGAGATGGTCGATCTCGCGCATCGGCTCGAGACCTCGCTGGCGCAGCTGCGCGCGGGCGCCTTGCGCTGGACCGCCGCGATCGGCGAGCAGATCGTCGAGATCGCCGACGGCATGCGCGCGCACGTCGATCAGCTCGAGGACGAGACCCACGCGGCGGCGCAGGCGGCGCGCGTGCGCGGCCTCATCGATCGGCTCGGCGAAGGATCGCAGGAGCGTCCCTTGCCGCGCCCGCCGCGCGCGACCACCGAGTCCGACGGCGTCGTGCGCGCGGCGATGGAGGCCGGCGACACCACGCGATCGATCCGCAAGACCGGCGAGCTCTCGGCGGCGGTTCCCGACGGGCGCGCGCTGATCCGCGTCGAGCCGGAGCGCGTCGACGCGCTCATGTCGTCGGCGGGCGAGCTCCTGTTCGATCGCACGCGCATCGAGCGCCGCGTGCAGCTGCTCCGCGCGCTCGCGCGCGATCTCACGCGCAGCCGACATCTCCTGCGCGACGAGATCGGGCCGCTGCGCGCGGCGAACACCGACGAGCTGCGCGGGCGCGCCGAGGATCGCCTGCGCGGCGTCGAGGGCGAGCTGGCGGCGCAGGCGACCCAGCTCGCGCAGACCACCGCCGCCCTCCTCGACGAGACCGAGGCGCTGCGCCGCACGATCGCGGAGCTGCAGAAGGGTCTCTTGCGCATGCGCATGCAGACCGCGCGCTCGCTGTTCGCGCGACTGGCGCGGGCGCTGCGCGCGATCACGAGGAGCACGGGGATTCGCGTCGAGCTGCGCACGCACGGCGACGACACCGAGTTCGACAAGGCGCTCGCGGAGCAGCTCGCCGATCCGCTCGTGCAGCTCCTGCGCAACGCGATCGTGCACGGCATCGAGCCCGCCAACGAGCGCGCGATGCGCATGAAGCCGGCGGTCGGCACGATCACGATCGCGGCGCGCCAAGAGGGCAACTCGGTCGTGGTCGAGGTCGCCGACGACGGCCGCGGCATCGATCCGCGCGCGTTGCGCGAGCGCTTCGTCGCGACCGGGCAGTGGTCGCCGGCGCGCGCGCAGCTCGCCTCCGACGACGACGTGCTGCACGCGCTGTTCGACGCCGGCGTGTCGTCGCGCGACGAGGCCGACGAGCTCGCGGGCCGCGGCATCGGGCTCGACCTCGTGCGCGAGACGGTCGCGCGGCTCGGCGGCGAGATCCGGCTCACGTCGACGCCGGGGCGCGGCACGACCTTCTCGCTGCGCCTGCCGGTCACGACCGCGGTCGCGCAGGCGATGCTCTTCAAGGTGCACGGGCAGGTCTACGCGATCCCGCAGGTGCACGTCGTCGAGACGACGCAGGTCGACGCCGACGCGACGACGGTCGCGCTCCGTCACGAGCAGCTGCCGGTCGTGCGGCTCGAGGCGGTGCTCGGCGACGTGTCGACCGCGGCGGTGCTCGAGAAGCGATCCGCGGTGGTCGTCGCGTACGCGGGCAAGGGCGTCGTGTGCACCGTCGACAAGATCGTCGGGCCGCGCGAGATCGTCGTGCGCCCGCTCGGGCCCTTGCTCGCGCCGCTGCCCCTCTACGCGGGCGCGACGATCAGCGGCAGCGGCAAGGTGCAGCTGATCCTCGATCCGGCCGCGCTCGTGCGCATCGCGCACCCGGGCCCGATCGTCGACGCGCCGTCGATCCACGGCGCCGCGCCCGCGACGATCGGCCGCGCGCTGGTCGTCGACGACTCGCGCGCGATCCGCGAGGCGCTCACCGCGATGCTCGCGCGCGACGGCTGGATCGTCGACGTCGCCGAGGACGGCGCGCGCGCGTGGCACATGGCGCAGCAGCTCCGCTACGATCTCGTCGTGACGGATCTCGAGATGCCGCGCATGGGCGGCTTCGATCTGATCGCGCGGCTGCGCGGCGATCGCGGGCTCGCCGAGGTGCCGGTGATCGTGATCACCTCGCGCGCGTCGCCCGAGAACCGCCGGCGCGCGCGCGACCTCGGCGTGAAGTCACTGGTCGCCAAGCCGATCACGCGCCGCAAGCTGCTCGACGCCCTCGGCGCCAGCCGTCCCTAACCATCCTTCACCTTCGCCCACTCGGCCTCCACGCCGAGCTCGCCGATCCACCTCTCGATGTACGCGCGATCGAGCGCGTCGCCCTGCACGCCGACGATCGCGGCGCAGTCGCGCAGCTGCTGTTCGCTGCCACCACCCTGCTTCGCCCACTCGAGCTTGGCGAGGATCGTGTCCTCCGGGCTGGCGATGTACGTCGACACGCCGAGCACGACGCCCGCCCGTCTACGACGCAACTCCTCGACGCTGAACTGACGCGCCCGCCGGATCACCAGATCGACCTTCCAACCGATCTGCAGATCGATCAGGTTGAACGATGAACGTCGACGGAGGGCATCGAGCGCTGCGTCCCGATCCACGTAGTACGCGACTGGATCGAACGCGTCGACGGCGCGCAGCAACGTGTCTCGCGACGGATCGATCACGATGTCGATGCCGTAGGTCGTACGCGGTTGGCTGTAGGCGATGCTCGCGACCGAGCCGACCACCATGTACGGAATGCCGACCTCGTCGAGGACGGCAACGACGCGAGCGAGCAACTCGGACGGAATCATGGAGCGACGAGAGGTCGATCGGGCCACGCGCGACGCACGAGGTCGTCGCCGAGCACGAGACGCCGCAGCGCGAGCTCGATCTCTTCGGCGGAGTACTCGGGGTGTCGCGCGCGGATCCCGTCGCGCGCCATCTCCCTCGCCGCCTCCGACAGCACGAACGCCTGCGCGACCCGATCGGCGGCGCTCATGCGCCGGAAGACCGCACGTTGCACGCGCTCCGCGTCGGCGGTGGTATCGCGTGGGCGCGTCGACATCTTCCGCAGTCTAGCGCGGCTCTCCGTCAGCGTCGCGGAGTCCCCGCGCCACGCGCATCCATTCGGACTCGACGCCGAGCTCGCGTGCCCATCGATCGATGTACGCGCGATCGAGCGCGTCGCGTTGCGTGACGACGATCGCGGCGCTCTCGCGCACGTGCCCCCACTCGAGCATGCCGAGGATCGTGTCCTCCGCGGTCGCGACGAAGGCCTCGACGCCCTCGATCGGGCACGTGCGCCTACGCGCGAGCTCTTCGCGGCTGAACGGATGGATCCGGCGCACGCGCAGATCGACGCGATACCCGGTCTCGATGTCGACGAGGTTGAACCATCCACGCGCGCGCCACGCCTCGAGCGCACGATCGCGATCGACGTAGTACGTCGCATCCGACAAGCCCGAGACGAACGCGCGATGCTCGAACCGATCACCGTCGATGACGAGATCGAGGTCGGGCGCGTCGCGCGGCGCGCCGTGGATCCCCGCCGCGACGCTGCCGACGATCATGTACGTCAGCTCCGCCGCTTCGAGCGCCGGCACCAGACGCGCGACCAGCGGCGCGAGGCTCCCGCGCTCGCGGAGCGCGCGCTGCACGCGCTCCGCGTCGGCGCTCGTGTCGCGCGGACGCGTCGACATCGATCGCAGTCTAGCGGCTCAAAGCGACGTGCAAACCACGTACTCGACCTCGCCATCGGTGAATCGATCT
>DATJIA010000381.1:0-9289 GCA_035493675.1 Kofleriaceae bacterium
GTCGCGCGCGCGCACGCCGACGCCGCCCGCGCGCTCCTCGACGACGACACGACCCGCGCGCGCATGGCCGCCGCCGCGCGCAAGGCGTCCGCGCGCTTCTCGGTGTCGGCGTCGCTCGCGCGGTATCAAGCCGCGATCGACGGAGCGGGAGCCTAGCGATGGCGAAGATCCGCTTCGTCTTCTCGAACCCGCGCCATCACCTCGAGATGATGACGCCGGTCGCGCGCGAGCTCGCACGCAGCGGACACGACTGCGCGATGATCTCGCTCGCGGAGCTGCGCGGCTTCGAGACGCCGGCGGGAATCACGCGTGCGATCCCGTTGCGGGTGAGGAAGTCCCCGTCGTCGGGCGCCGCCGGGCCGGGCAAGATGTCCGCCAAGCGTCGCGCGATGCAGGAGCTGGTCTGGGCCGCGCTCGCGCCGCGCCTGCGCTGGCTCTTGCGCGGCGCCGATGCGGTCGTCGTGCCGAACGACGCCGCGTATCCGTACGATCACCTCGCGCGCGCGCTGCGCCGGCGAAAGCTTCCGTTCGTCTTGCTCCAAGAAGGCATCCGCTTCCCGCTGCCGAACGAGCACGCGGCGGGCAGCGCGTACGGCGCCGGCGGCGCGCGCGCGATCTGCGCGTGGGGCGAGGCGAGCGCCGAGCACTTCCGCGCGGTCGCGCCCGGCGCGACGATCGTCGTCACCGGCAATCCGCGCTTCGACGCGATCGATCCGACCGCGTTCGACGCGCCCGCGCGCGCGCTGCTCGCGAAGCTCGGCCTCGACGAGACGAGGCGTCCGCTCCTCTATCTCTCCAACCCGATCGATGATCAGGGCTTCTGCTCGCCGGCCGAGAAGCTCGCGCTCTTCGAGGGCTTCCTGCGCGACGCCGCGCCCGCGGTCCGCGATCGCGGCGTGCTCGTCAAGCTGCACCCACGCGAGGACGTCGCCGCCTATCGCGCGATCGCGGCGAAGACTCCGAACGTGCACGTGATCGACGACGCGCCGCTCTTCACCGTGCTCGCCGCCGGCGCCGCCGCGGTCGTGCTCGCGTCGACGGTCGGCCTCGAGGCGCTCGTCTTCGGCCTGCCGCTCGGCGTGCTCGCGATCCCGGGCCACGGTCACGTCTTCGATTACGTCGCGAGCGGCGCCGCGATGCCGCTCGCGCTCGGCCCCGAGCTCGCGCGATCGATCGCGACCCTGCTCGCGACCAAGGGCTCGCCGATCGTCGCGACCTACCTCGAGCGCCACCTCGCGCATCGCGGCACCGCGTCGGCCGCGGTCGCCGCAGCCGCCGCAGGAGGCGCCTGATGCAGGTCGCGATCCCACGCGGCGTCGGCGCGATGTTGGTCGAGGCGCGGCGCGTCCTGCGCGAGCCCGCGCTCGTCCTCTGGTGCGCGTACCTCGTCCTGTTCCCGTTCTACGTCTTCAAGAGCGGCGTGCCGCAGCCCGGCGACATGCTCGTGATCTTCATGTTGCCGCTCGCGGTGCGCGGCTGGAGCTCGCGCCTCAACCGATTCGCGGTGCGCTCGCTGCGCGCGCTCGCGCTGTTCACCGGCTGGGTGTTCTTCATCAACTACGCGTACGCGATCGGGATGGGCCGGTTCGGCCTGTTCGGCAAGGAGACCTTCATCCTCGTCCCGATCTTCTACCTGTACAACGCGATCGTCTTCTTCGTCGTGCTCGTCTTCTACGAGCGCTACGGCGCGCGCTTCTTGTGGCTCACGCTGCACGTCGTGCTCGCGTGCGCGTGCCTGCAGGTCGTGATCTCGTTCGTGCTCGCCGGTGCGCACGGCCGCGGCATGCTGTTCTTCAACAATCCAAATCAGCTCGGCTTCTACGCGCTCTTGAGCGCGAGCATCCTCGCGTACGGCCGTCGACGCCTCGGCTTCGGCGCGGTCAAGGCCGCGGTCGGCCTGCTCGCCTGCACGTACCTCACGCTCTTGTCGGCGTCGAAGGCCGCGCTGCTCGGCACCGCGCTCCTCGTCGCGTTCACCGTGTTCTCGAACCCGCGCACGCTGATCCTCGCGACGGTCGCGAGCCTCGCGCTCCTCTTCGCCGGCGGTCCGGTCGCCGACGCGCTCGACCGCGCGCAGGCCCGCATCGACGCGCAGGACCAGCAGCAGTACGGCTTCCTCGAGCAGCGCGGCTACGATCGCATCACGAACCACCAGGAGTACTGGCTGCTCGGCGCCGGCGAGGGCGGCCTCGATCGCTTCGCCGACACGACCGTGATCGGCGATCACGAGCTGCACTCCGCCGCCGGCACGATCTTCTTCTGCTACGGGATCGTCGGCACGTCGTTCTTCTTGTTCTTCCTGTTCCGGCTCGTCCAGGGCGCGTCGATCCGCAACGCGATCATGCTCATCCCCGCGCTCTCGTACTCGCTCGCCCACCAAGGCATGCGGTTCACGCTCCTGTGGGTCTTGTTCGGCGTGTTCATCAGTCTCAAGCATCAATCGAGGATTCGATCATGACGAAGATGAAGGTAGGACTCATCGGCTGCGGCCAGATCGCCCCCGCACACCTGCACGCGTGGAAGAAGGCCGAGGGCTTCGAGGTCGCGGGCGTGTTCGATCTCGACAAGGAGCTCGCGTCGAAGCGCGCGCAGGAGTTCGAGACCCGCGTGTTCGACTCCGTCGATCAGATGATCGGCGAGTGCGAGGTCGTCGACGTCGCGACGCCGCCGGGCTCGCACGCGAAGCTCGCGCGCGCGGTCCTCGAGCAGGGCCGCCACCTGATGATCGAGAAGCCGGTCGTGATCGACGTCGGCGAGTGGGAGGGCTTGGTCGCGGCGGTGAAGCGCTCGGGCTCGAAGCTCGCCGTGATCCACAACCTCAAGTTCGCTGCAGGGTGCATGCAGGCGAAGGCGTGGGTCGACGAGGGCCGCATCGGCAAGGTGATCCGCGTGCAGCGCGAGTTCCTCACCTCGCCGTCGACCGATCGCATGCTGGTCGGCGACAAGCACTGGTCGCATCGCCTGCCCGGCGGCCGCTGGTTCGAGACGCTGCCGCACGAGCTCTACCTCACGCACTGGTTCGCGGGTCCGCTCGACTTCGCGAACGTCGCGATCGCGTCGACGCCGGATGCGCCCAAGGGCGCGCCCGCCGACGAGGTCGTGATCACGATGCGCGGCCCGACCGTGCTCGGCACGATCCACTTCTCGGCGAACTGCGAGGTCAACCGCCGCGTCTTCACCGTGCAGGGCTCGCACGGCACGATCACGTGCGACATCCTCGGCGATCAGGCCACGCTCTCGACGGTGAAGGACGGCAAGTGGAAGCGCGCGGTCGGCGCGCCCGTGCTCGCCGCGGGGCAGACGCTGCTCCACGCGGTGTCGGATCGCTCGCGCTACGGGTGGCACCGCCTGCGCGGCGAGTCGCCGCACTTCCGCGCGATCCAGGCGTTCGGCGCGCACCTGCGCGGCGAGGCGCCGGCGCCGACGCCGTTCGAAGAGGTCGACTACGTCGTGCGCAACTGCGATCGCATCGGCCGCGCGATCGATGCGCAGCTCGGCGAGCGCGATGCGGCGCGGCCGGCTAGTTGAGCGTGCCGCGGCCCGGGCCCATGAACTCGGGCATCGTCGCTTCGCCCGCGGCGGAGATGCCTTCGCGGCGCAGGACCGTGAGCATCGTGCGCGCGAGGATGCGCAGATCGAGGAGCAGCGACCAGTGATCGACGTACCAGACGTCGAGCGCGAGCTTCTCGTCCCACGAGAGCGCGTTGCGCCCGTTGATCTGCGCCCAGCCGGTGATGCCCGGCTTGACGTCGTGGCGGCGCGCTTGCTCGGCGCTGTAGCGCGGCAGGTAGCGCATGAGCAGCGGGCGCGGACCGACGAGGCTCATGTCGCCGCGCAGCACGTTCCACAGCTCGGGCAGCTCGTCGAGGCTCGACGCGCGCAGGAAGCGGCCGAGCGGCGTGAGTCGATCCGCGTCGGGGAGCGGGCGGCCGTGCTCGTCGGTCGCGTCGCGCATCGTCCGGAACTTCACCATCCCGAACGGACGGCCGCCGAGCCCCGGTCGCTCTTGCTTGAAGAACACCGGGCGTCCCATCGAGCGCGCCACCGCGACGCCCACGCCGACGAGGATCGGCGCGGTGAGCACCAACCCGGCGCCCGCCGCGGCGACGTCGATCGCACGCTTGATGAGCTTGGTACCCAGCACGTCGCTCGCGCGACGATGATAGCGTAGCGGCGCACAGGAGGAACGTTTGTCCGAGAACGAAGCCAAGTTGCGAAGCGTCTTCGTCGAGGCGTTGGCCATCCCGCGCGACACCGACGTCGAGGGCCTCACGTACCGCGGCATCAAGCAGTGGGACTCGGTCGCGCACATGCAATTGGTCGCGGCGCTCGAGGCCGCGTTCGACGTGATGCTCGAGACCGCCGACGTGATCGGCATGAGCAGCTATCCGATCGCGCGCGAGACCTTGGTCAAGCACGGGGTGGCGTTCTGATGTTGGCCGGCCGCGTCGCGCTCGTCACCGGCGGCAGCCGCGGCATCGGGTGGGCGACGGCCGAGCTGTTCGCCGAGCACGGCGCGCACGTCGTGATCAACGGGCGCAGCGATCCCTCGGCGCGGGCGAAGGAGCTCAGCGAGCGGTTCGGCGTCGAGACGCTCGCGATCGCCGCCGACGTCGCGAAGGCCGCCGAGGTCGACGCGATGTTCCGCGAGATCTTCAAGAAGTGGAAGCGGCTCGACGTGCTCGTCAACAACGCGGGCATCCTCGAGGACGCGCTGGTCGGGATGATCCCCGACGCGATGATCGACGGCGTGATCGACGTGAACACCAAGGGCGCGATCCGCTGCTTGCAGGGCGCGGCGCGCCTGATGACGCGCGCGAAGCGCGGATCGATCATCAACATGACGTCGATCGTCGGCACCAACGGCAACGAAGGGCAGGCGGTCTACGGCGCGTCGAAGGCGGCGCTGATCGGGCTCACGAAGTCGGCGGCGAAGGAGCTCGCGCCGCAGGGCATCCGCGTCAACGCGATCGCGCCCGGCTACATCGATACGGACATGGTGCGCGCGCTGCCCGCCGACAAGCAGGCGAAGCTGGTCGCCGCGATCGGGATGGGGCGCGCGGGGACGGCGAAGGACGTCGCGAAGGTCGCGCTGTTCCTCGCGTCGGATCTCGCCGAGTACGTGACCGGCCAGGTCGTCGGCGTCGACGGCGGCCTGAGGATGTGACGTGCTGCTCGGTGGCGAGGCTCGCGCGCCTGCGCTCGTCGATCGCGACGAGGTGTGGAGCTACGAGCGGCTCGCGCTCGCGGCGGAAGCTGCGGGCGCGGAGATGCGCGCCGCGGGCCGCTTGGGCTTCTTGTTCTGTCGCGTCGATGCGGCGACGGTCGTGCGGTGGGTCGGCGCGATCGAGAGCGGCTGCGCGGTCGCGCTGTTCGACGCGGCGCTCGATCGATCCGCGCGCGACGCGTTGATCGATCGATATCAGCCCGATTGGATCGCGGGGCTCGACGCCGGCTTCGAGCGGCGCATCTCGACCTCGAACGGCGACGTGCACCCCGAGCTCGCGCTCCTGCTGTCGACCTCGGGCACGACCGGCAGCCCGAAGCTCGTGCGCCTCGCGCGCACCGCGGTGGAGCACAACGCGCGCGCGATCGCGCAGGCGCTCGCGATCACGCCCGAGCAGCGCGCGATCGCGTCGCTGCCGTTCCATTACTCGTACGGGCTCTCGGTCCTCGACAGTCATCTCGTCGCCGGCGCGTCGATCGCGCTCGTCTCGGACGGCATGACGAGCGAAGGCTTCTGGCGGACCGTGCGCGACGCGCGGTGCACGTCGATGGCCGGCGTGCCGTACAGCTACCAGATGCTGCGGCGGCTCGATCTCGAGAAGCTCGACGTGCCGTCGCTGCGCACGCTCACGCAGGCGGGCGGCCGGCTCGATCCGCGGCTGGTCGCGCACTTCGCCGACGTGCAGGCGCGCCGCGGCGGCGAGCTGTACGTCATGTACGGCCAGACCGAGGCGACCGCGCGGATCGCGGTGATGCCGCCGTCGGAGCTGCGCGAACATCTCGACGCCGTCGGCCGCGCGGTGCCGGGCGGCGCGCTGTCGAGCGTCGACGGCGAGATCGTCTATCGCGGCCCGAACGTGATGATGGGCTACGCGACCGAGCGCGCCGAGCTCGCGCGCGGCGACGATCTCGGCGGCGAGCTCGCGACCGGCGACCTCGGCCGCGTCGACGAGAGCGGCCTCTTGTACGTCACCGGTCGCTCGCGCCGCATCGCGAAGGTCTTCGGCCTGCGCGTGAACCTCGAGGAGCTCGAGGGCCTCGCGCGCGCGCACGGCCCCGCCGCCGCGATCGCCGGCGACGACCACGTGATCGTCTACTGCGAGGCCGCGCCCGACGCGGATCTCGCGCCGCGGCGCGCCGAGCTCGCCGCGCGGCTCGGCGTCCATCCGTCGGGCCTGGTCTTCCGCGCGATCGAGCAGCTACCGCTCGCGGCGAGCGGCAAGATCGACTACGCGAGGCTATCCTCGCGATGATGTCGCTCTCGGATCGCATCGGCGAGCTGCTCGCCGCGCCGCCGTTCGGCGTCGCGCAGGCGGACAAAGATGCCGCGCTCGCGCCGATCCTCGACGCGCTCACGCTTCATCACGAGCGCGCTTGCCCCGCGTATGCGCGCGTGATCGACGTGCTCGGCGCGCCGTGGATCCCGGTCGGCCTGTTCAAGACCCACACGCTGCGCAGCGTGCCGGAGGCCGACGTCACGACCGTGCTCACGTCGAGCGGCACGACCGGTCAGGTGCCGAGCCGGATCTTCCTCGACGCCGCGACCTCCGCGCGGCAGACGCTCGCGCTGTCGAAGATCATGGGCGAGCTGCTCGGCCCGCGCCGCCTGCCGATGCTGATCGTCGATCAGAAGGATCTGCTGAAGGATCGCACCGCGTTCTCCGCGCGCGGCGCCGGCGTGCTCGGCATGATGAACTTCGGGCGCGCGCCCGCGTTCGTGCTCGACGCCGACATGCGGCTCGACGTCGCCGCGGTCGAGGCGTTCCTCGCCAAGCACGGCGGCGCGCCGTTCTTGATCTTCGGCTTCACGTACATGGTGTGGACGTACTTCCTCGAGCCGCTGCGCGCGCGCGGGCTCGATCTGTCCAACGGGATCCTCGTCCACAGCGGCGGCTGGAAGAAGCTCGTCGATCAGGCGGTCGACAACGCGACCTTCAAGCGCGGGCTGCGCGACGCGACCGGGCTGGCGCGCGTGCACAACTTCTACGGCATGGTCGAGCAGGTCGGCAGCGTCTTCGTCGAGGGCGACGACGGCCTCTTGCACGCGCCGCGCTTCGCCGACGTGATCGTCCGCGATCCGCGCACGCTCGACGAGGTCGGGCCCGGCACGCCCGGCGTGCTGCAGGTCGTGTCGGCCTTGCCGACGAGCTACCCGGGGCATTCGCTCCTCACCGAAGATCTCGGCGTCGTCCACGCGATCGATCAGGGCGCGTGGAAGGGCAAGGCGTTCTCGGTGATCGGCCGCATCCCGCGCGCCGAGCTGCGCGGCTGCAGCGACACCCACGCCGCGGATGCGCGCGCATGATCGTCGAGCTCGCGAGCGCCGACGACGCCGAGCGCGTGATCGATCGCCTGCGCGCGGCGCCGGCGATCTTGCCGTTCACGCCCGAGGCGACCGCGTTCGTCGCCGAGCTCGGCGCGGCGCTGCTCGCCGATCCGCGCGCGCGCGTCCACCCCGAGCTGATGTCGCTCGGCTTCTTCGTGCGCAAGGCCGAGCTCGCGGCGCTCGCGCGCGACGTCGCCGCGATCACGCCGCGCGACACCGTGCGCGTGCCGCAGGGGCTCGTCTTCCACGTCCCGCCCGCGAACGTCGACACGATCTTCGCGTACTCGTGGCTGACCGCGCTGGTCGCCGGCAATCGCAACGTCGTGCGGTTGTCGTCGCGCGCGTCGCCGGTCGTCGCGATCGTCGTCGAGCACGTCGCGCGGCTGCTCGCCGAGCCGCGCTTCGCCGTGATCGCCGCCGGCAACGCGCTGGTCCGCTACGGCCACGATCTCGCGATCACGCGCGCGCTGTCGGCGGCGTGCGATCTGCGCGTCGTGTGGGGAGGCGACGCCAGCGTCGGCGCGATCCGCGAGGCCGCGCTCGCGCCGCACGCGCGCGATCTGACCTTCCCCGATCGCTTCTCGTTCGCCGCGCTGCGCGCCGCCGCGGTGCTCGCGCTCGACGACGCCGCGCTCGGCGCGCTCGGCGACGCGCTCGCCAACGACATCTTCTGGTTCGATCAAGCCGCGTGCTCGTCGCCGCGCTTGATCATCTGGGTCGGGGAAGGCTCGCGAGAAGCGGGCGATCGCCTGTTCCCGCGGCTCGCCGCGCGCGGCGCGGCGCTCGCCGCACCGGAGCCCGCGCACGTGATGGCGAAGGAGCTCTACGCCGCGCGCGCGGCCGCCGACGGCGCCGCGATCGCGCGACGACGCCTCGGCGCCGAGCTCACCGTCTTGCGCGCCGACGACGCCGCGCGGATTCCGAGAGATCATCCCGGCGCCGGGCTCGTCTGGGAATGCGCGGTCGCCGCGTTGCAAGACGTCGCGCCGTGGGTGATCCGCCGCGATCAGACGCTCGTGCATTTCGGCTTCGCCGCCGACGAGCTGCGCGCGCTGGTCGCGTCGCTCGCCGGCCGCGGCGTCGATCGCTTGGTCGCGCCCGGGCGCGCGCTCGCGTTCCATCGCTTCTGGGACGGCCACGATCTCGCGGCCGCGTTCACCCGCTTGGTCCACGTGGAGGCGTCGTGATGCAGCTCTTCGTCGTCGGTGCCGGTGGCTTCGGCCGTGAGGTGTACGCCTACGCGATCGACGCCGGCCTCGACGTCGCCGGCTTCGTCGACGATCGCGCCGACGCGGATCCGCGCGTGGTCGCGTCGCCCGACACGATCGAGCCGCGCGAGCACGATCGCTACGTGATCGCGGTCGGCGATCCGCGCGCGCGCCGCACGCTCGTGCGCCGCATCACCGCGCGCGGCGGCCGCTTCGCCAAGGTCGTGCACCCGACCGCGTACGTCGCGGCGACCGCGCACGTCTCCGCCGGCTGCGTGCTCGCGCCGTTCTCGTTCGTCGGTCCCGGCGCGCGGCTGCTCGAGCACGTCGCGCTCAACACGTACGCGTCCGCCGGCCACGACGCGATCGTCGGACCCAACGCGGTCTTCTCGCCGTACGCGGTCGTCAACGGCGCGGTGGTCGTCGAGGAGGGCGTCTTCCTCGGCACCCACGCGACCGCGGTGGTCGGCACGCGGGTCGGCGCGTGGTCGAAGCTCGCCGCCGGCGCGGTCACCACCGCCGACGTCTC